>JAFGEI010000148.1 GCA_016931695.1 Anaerolineae bacterium
GCCGGGGCCAAGCTCACCGGCGGCGAGCCCACGCTCCACCCGCAGTTCGTCCCCATCGTCGACATGCTGACCGCCGCGGGGCTGTCGATCACGATGGAGACCAACGGGACGTTGGTCGACGCCGACCTGGCGCGCTACCTGGCGCAGCACACGGCGCTCACCTTTGTCGCCGTCAGCATCGACGGCCCGACGGCCGAAATCCACGACCCCTTCCGCGGCGTGGCGGGAAGTTTCGACGCCGCGCTGCGCGGGGTGCGCCACCTGGTGGCGGCGGGCTACCGGCCGCAGGTGATTGCCTCCATCCACCGCGGCAACCTGGCGCGGGTCGAAGAGATCGTGCAGCTGGCGCTCGAGCTCGGCGCGGGTTCGGTCAAGTTCAACCCGGTCATGCGCGTCGGGCGGGGAACCGCAATGTACGAACGGGGCGAGGCGCTCGATCCGCTCGAGATCATCGACCTGGCCCACTTTGTGCGCGGCCCGCTGCAGCAGCAGATGCCCATTCGCTTGATCCTCAGCACCCCGCTCGCCTTTTACACCGCGGGCGAACTGCTGCGGCTGGGAAACGACAGCCAGTGCCAGATCCGGCACATCCTGGGCATCCTCGGCAGCGGCGACATGGCCCTCTGCGGCATTGGGCAGACGATTCCCCAGCTCTGCTTTGGCAACCTGCGCGAGGTCGGCGTCGCCGAGGTGTGGGTCAACCATCCCTTCCTGCGGCAGCTGCGCGAGGACCTGAGCGGCGACTATCCCGGCATCTGCGGGCAGTGCATCCATGCTCCCCGCTGCCTGGCCTACTGCGTCGCCCAAAACTATTTCGATCGCGGCGAGCTCGTCTCCCCGCCCACGATGTGCGTGGAAGCGCAGCGGCAGGGCCGCTTCCCCGCCAGCCGGCTGAGGCAGGGCAAATGAACGGCCTCGCCGCAGCGCCTGACTGCAGCTATGTCCCGCTTCACGCCTCCGCCGTTGCCGTGCAGGGCGGGGCCTGGATTTTCCTCGGTCCCGGCGGCACGGGCAAGAGCACGATGCTCCAGCTCATTGGCCGCCGCGCCCGGCCCCTGGCCGACGACAAGATCTACCTGGTCCGCCGCAGCCAGCGTTGGATCGTCGTCGACGCCGGTGGGCGGGATTTTCACTATTCCCTATCCGACCAGGAAACCGCAGCGCTGGACGGCCCTCACCTGCAGGCCGTCGTCCAGCTTCGCCAGGCGTCCGAGTTGTCCCTGGAGCCGCTCGTCCCGCTGGACGTCTGCCGCGGCCTGGTCGAGGCATTCTTCGAACTGCCCTGGCACAAGCAATACGACGTCCAGACCGCCCAGCGCGTGTTTTCCACCCTGGCCGCGGTTGCCCGTGCCGTGCCGGGCTACCGGCTTCACGCCACCCGCTCTCCCCGGGTCTATCCGCTGCTGGACGCGGCAATCAATATATGGTAAAATGAAATCGTGTGAGGTGAAAATGAGCAATTCACAGCAAAAGATCGAGTACGTCAAGCCCCAGTTTTTGGACCTGGGGCCCCTCGACGCAATCCTTGGCGCTGGGTGTGGTCCTGGAAGTACACCCACTTGTGAAGGAAATGGCAATGGGGCAGCCGGCGGGTGTGTGAACATAGGAGATGGTTTCTCTTTATTTATGCCTGGCCCCATCCCCAGCGCCACGCCGGGGGGCAGCACGGAGTAATCGGCACTGCAACGGCTGCCCAATCCAATGAATTCCTACCACTCTTCTGCGATAGAAGAATGGAACTTGTGCCCAGTGGGCGAACGCCGGCCTTTTGCCTATCACGGCTCGAGCATGGGCCGCACCTTCCGGCCCGGCGACGTGCTCCTGGCATCGCCGGTGTGCTGGGAGGCGGTTCGGCCCGGCGACGTCGTCGCCTTTCGCCAGCCCGAATCCGGCGGCGGCGTAGTGACGATCGTTCACCGCGTTTGCTCCCGCACGGCGGAGCGCCTGGTGACCCAGGGCGACCAGGCGCCCGTTCCCGACCGGCGCCACGTTTCGCGGGAGGATTTCGTCGGGCGGGTCGACCTCGTCCAGCGACAGGGAAAGGTGCGCCGGGTATGCGGTGGGTTGGCCGGGCGCGCGTGGAGCATCTACCTGCGCCTGCGGCGCTTCCTCTTCCGCCTGCTCAGGCAGCCTTATCGGCTCCTGCAAGCCAGCGGAGTGGTGCGCTGGGTCTGGCGCCCGCGGATCGCTCGCGTGCATTTGAGCGCGCCCGACGACCCTGTTGTCAAATACGTGTGGAGAAAGCAGACCGTGGCCCAGTGGTGGCCGCGGGAAGGCCGTTTCTGGTGTCGCCTGCCCTTTCAATTTGTCATCGACTGTCCCTCACCAGAAGAATCGCCACGCCTTTTGCCAAAACGATAAATGACTCGTAACTGCTCGGGCGAGTCGCCCTTCTGAACTGTCCCATGCAAAGCCGAGCGGTTACATACTTGCCGCGAATTGCCAAGATCCGTGGTGATTGGTGTCAGTTTGCGGCTAATGCGACCCCTTTCCCAACGAGCAAGCGACTATAGATATGGACGGACAGATCGACACGATTGAGGATGAGGCGCTGGCCCGGATGGCCAAGGAAGGCGATCGGGAGGCTTTCAACGTCCTTTGCGATCGCTACGTCGGTGTCGTTTACAATCGCTTGCGGGCGCTGCTTCCCGTCCAGGCAGTGGATGATGTGACCCAAGAAGTTTTCCTGGCGGCGACCAGGGGGATCCGGCGCTACCGGGCGCAATCTTCTTTTCGCACCTGGATCTCGGCCATCGTCCGCCACAAGGTTGCCGATTATTATCGCACGGCGGGGCGGCAGCCAGAGTCGTCTTCGCTGGACGGCGATGGAGACCCGGAGCCCGTCGTGCGCGACAGGTGGGAGGAGCGGGCGATCGTGCGCCTTGCTCTGCGGCGGCTGCCCGTTCATTACCAGGAAATCCTCCTCCTGCGTTTTGCCGAAGGGCTGCCGTTTACCCACGTTGCCGCCGCCCTGGGGATCTCGCTCGAAGCGACCAAGTCCAGGTACCGGCGGGCAATTGCGGCGATTGCCAAAGAGATGGAAGTGGGTTGAGTACCGCCTGGGAATGGCGGGAAGGATTATGGCGGAAGAAAAAGATCAACAGTTGGCCGCGTTCACCGACCTGCTGCTGCAGGGGCAGCCGCTCCCCCCGGACTACCGGCCTCCCCTGGCAGAAACAGTTGAGCGACTGGCAGCGGCGCTCCAGCCCCAGCCTCCGCCGGAACAGCTTTACCGGCGGGTACAACGAGCAGTGGCCCGGGAATGGCGGCGGTCGAATGCCCCGCGGGGAGGATGGTGGCGGCAGTTGTTTCGTCGTCCTCAAAGACGATGGGTTTGGGCATCTGTCGTTGCCGCGTTGTTATTGGTCGTCGCTGCCGTCTTGCTATCGCCTGCGCCGGCCGAAGGAATGGCCGGCACGGCCCATGGTGTAGAGCCATGGATCGTCGCCCTTATCCTGGGGGCAGTATTCATCGGCGTTGTAGTTGCAACCTGGATCTCCTCGCGCCGCCGGTGAGGGAAGCGACAGGCCGGGAGAATCAAGCAATGGTGACACTCAAATCCCGAATCACGGTTCCCAGCGACGTCCTGTTCCGCGATGTCGGCAGTGAAGCGGTCATCCTGAGCATGGGTACGGGCAAATACTATGGGCTGGACGAGGTGGGGACCCGTATGTGGGCGCTGCTCGCCGAACATCGCTGCCTGGAGCCGGTCTACCAGGCCTTGCTCACCGAGTACGACGTGGAGGCAGGCAGGTTGGAACAGGACCTGTTGCACCTGACCAACGAACTGGTCGATTGCGGCCTCTTGCTCCTCGACGCCTCGTAGCGGCAGATCCAAATTTGTCGCCCTGAGCGACGCCCAGCGGGCGGAGCGAAGGGTCTCGTCCCTCGCAAGCTTCCCCCCTTTCACCCGCGCTTGTGTCCGGCGCAAATTTGCGCTATACTCAAGCAGAATTCCAGCGTGGTGAGCTATGTCAACGATTCTCAATAACCGCTACCAGGTCGTCCGTGAACTCGGCAAGGGTGGAATGGGGGCTGTCTACCTGGTCGAGGACTTGTTGCAAGAGGGCCGGGTTGTCACCCTCAAGATGATCCGCGCCGATTTGCTGGGAGATCGTAATCTGACCCAGTTCAAATATGAATTTGCTGCGCAGGGACAGCTGAATCATCCCAACCTGGTGACGGCATACGATTTTGGCGTCATTGCAGACAGCAACGAATACTTTTATACCATGGAGTACATTCCAGGTGAGGACCTCTACGCTGCGGCGCAGCGGTTGTCCCAGGCAACTCCTGGCGTGTACGACTGGCTCTATGACATCGTCGTCCAGACCTGCCGCGCCTTGCAGTACATCCACTCTCGCGGCTTGATTCACTATGACGTCAAGCCGGGCAACATTCGCATCACGCCCGAGGGCCAGGTGAAACTGATGGATTTCGGCCTGATTGGCGAAGCGCGCGGCGAGGGGCAGATCAAGGTGCGCGGCACGCCCGAGTACATTGCCCCCGAGTTGGTGCGCGGGGACCCGGTCGACCACCGCGCTGATCTCTATTCGCTGGGCATCTCGCTCTACGAGATTGTCGCTGGAAAGCTTCCCTTCTCGGGCGACAGCAGCATGGTGATTCTGCGCCAGCACGTCGAGGCGACTCCGGAGCCGCCGCGCAAGTTTTCCGCCGACGTCCCCGAAGCACTGCAGTCGATCATCCTCCGGCTGATTGCCAAGGAGCCGGCAGACCGCTACGAGAGCGCCAATGCGGTGATCCAGGCGGTTAACCGCCTGGCAGAATTCGATTTTCCGGTCGAGACCAAAGAGACCAAGCGCGGCTACGTCCAGAGCGGCAGCTTTGTCGGACGCGAGTTCGAGCTGGCCCGCTTGCAGGGCTTGATGATGCGCATGATGCAGGAACAGGGCCGCCTGGTCCTGATCACCGGCGCAGCCGGTATGGGCAAGACCCGCCTGGTGCGCGAGCTGCGCTTGCGCGCTCAGATGCAGCGGGTTCTGGTGTGTGAGGGAACGTGCCGCGAACAAGTCCGCACTCCCTACCGCCCGTGGGTCTCGATCTTGAGCCAGGTCATTGCCCATCACCGTTCCAGCAGTCCCGACGTGCTGCAGGTCTATGGCATGTCCCTGGTCCGCCTGATCCCCGAGCTAGCGGACCAGGTCGGCGTCAGCCCGTTGGCGGGCGCCGAGATCGACGACAAGCAGGCGCTGTTTGATGCTGCTTACCGCTTCCTGTCCGCCTGCGACCGTCCCCTGATGTTGATCGTGGAGGACCTGCAATACGCCGATGCCGAGACCGTCGAGCTGCTGGATTATCTCGGCCAGCGCGCTGCTCAGGTGCGCTGGCTTTTGTGCGGCGTGTACCGCGAGCATGGGATGGACGAGGCGCACCCCCTCAACGCGCTGGTTGCCAAAGCCCGGCTGATCAGCCGGCGCCACGAATCCCAGCCCTCAACCTCGGCGGGAGAAGAGACCTCCTATGATCTGGTACACCTGGAAGCCCTGTCCGAGATCGACACCAAGGAACTGGTTCAGTCGATGTTGGGGGTCAAAGAGTTGCCGCCTGGTCTGTTGACGCACCTCATTGCCCAGACCGGTGGAAACCCGCTGTTCATCGAGAGCATGATGCACAACATGGTCGAAGAAGACCTGCTGCGATATGACGGGGAAGCGTGGCAGATCGACGTCACCGGCCTGAAGCGCATCCCGCAGAGCATCCAGGAGGCGTCCGAACGGCGCCTGCATCGTCTCGACGAGGAGAGCCTGGCGCTTTTACAGTGGGCTGCGGCAATGGGGCAGTGGCCTGACATGGAAGTACTCGCCCGGGTCACGGACCATTCCCCTGAGGATTTGTATCGCATCGTCAATGACGCGGTGCAGCGTCACGTGCTGGCGGCCGGCGAACAGGATGGCGAATCGACTTATCGCTTTATCACCGACTCGATGCGCGATGCAATTTACAATACGCTCTCGCCGGAAGAACGCACCTTGCGCCACCGCCAGATCGGCGAGGTGATGTGCGCGTTGTATGAAAAAGACCAGGTTGCCGAGTGGTTGGCCTGGCACTTTGAGCAGGCGGGCGATTTTCACCTGGCGCTGCGGCACGCCCAAATCGCAGGTGACAAGGCCCGCCAGGCCAGTGCCAACGAGTCTGCCATTCAGCACTATGGCCGGGCGCTTTCGTTTATGCGCCAGCGGGCCGAGCTGGCAGATTCCCAGGTCGAATATGAAATTCTTTCCGGGCGGGAGGATTGCTACCGGCTTGTCGGCGAGCGG
This sequence comes from Anaerolineae bacterium, assembly GCA_016931695.1. GTDB lineage: Bacteria > Chloroflexota > Anaerolineae > B4-G1 > DUEL01 > JAFGEI01. The sequence continues at coordinate 6,279 of JAFGEI010000148.1, forward strand.
CGCGCACAGCAGGCCGACCTGGATCGCATGGCCCAACTGGCCGAGGAAATGAACGATTTTGGCAAGCGGATCGAGGTCGCCACGCGCCAGGTGGCCCTGGCCAACGACCTTGGCAACCACGTCGATGCCCGGCACGCCGCCGAAGAAGCCCTGGCGCTGGCCCGCCAGGTGCAAGACCAAAAGCTGGAAGCCGACAGCCTCAACGCGCTGAGCGATGCCTGTATCGTCCTTGGCGAGCGGAGCCGGGCCCAAGAATGCTACGAGCAGGCCCTGCGCCTCTACCGCGACCTGGGCGACCGGCGCGGCGAGGCGCTGAGCCTGGAAGGATTGGGTACCGTTGCCCGCCGGGCGGGATACCCGTCCGAGGCGATGGACTATTTCGAACGGGCGCTGGCTATCCACCGCGAAACGGGCAACCGCCAGGGCGAGGCGGATGCGCTGAACGCACTGGGAATCACGACCGGCGATCGCAGTTGGGCGCGCAACTATCACGAACAGTCCCTTGGCATCGCCCAGAGCATGGGCAACCGGGCCGACCAGGCTCGCTCGTATAACAACCTGGCCATCGCCTATTGGAGCCTGGGGTTGTACGGCCGGGCGCGCGATTATATGGAGCAGGCAGTGCAAATCGTGCGCGACATGGGCGGGCGCTCCAGCCTGGCCCATTACCTGGAAACGCTCGGCCGCACCTACCTGGAGCTGGGAGAATACGTTCAAGCCCAGCAGGTGCTGGAGGAAGGGCGCGCAATCTCGACCGACATCGGCGACCGCTACGTTGCCTCCGCCTATTGGTACATGCTGGGGCGGGTTGCCCTGGCCCGCAGGCAGCTGCCGGAAGCACGAGAGTTGATCCAGGCCGCCGCCGACATGCAGCGCGAGATGGGGGTGCCGGACCTGCTTTCCACCTCCCTGGCCTGGCTGGGGGCGACGTACCTGGAAATGGGAGATTGGGCGGCCGCGCACGAGTGTACGGCCGAGGCGATCGTTCACCGTGAAGCGGCAGGGGATAGCGGGGAATACCCCTCCCAGGACGTCTGGTGGCTGCACTACCAGATACTGAAGGCCGCTCCTGGCCGCGCGGCAAACGACCCGATCGACGACGAGGCCTGGGAGATTTTGCAGCGCACCCGCGATGCGATGATGGCTGGCATCGCCACCCTCAGCGACGAGGGGTTGCGGCGCAATTACCTCAACAAGGTGCGCACCAACCGCGATATCATCACCGAGTGGACGCGGCAGGCCTCGATCCGCGCCGCCGGGCCGGAAACTCCGCCCGAGATATTGCTCGCCCCCGAAGTGGAATTCGCCGTGACAGGTGAAGCGGAGCTGGTGCAAGACCGGCTGAAGCGGGTACTCGATATCAGTGTCCAGATGAACGAAACCCGCGAGGTCGACATGCTGCTCAACTATGTGATGGACCAGGTGATCGAGCTGAGCGGTGCTGAACGGGGCTTTTTGGTTCTGGTCGACGAGGCGGGACGGATGAATTTTCAGGTGGCTCGCGGCATCGACCGCGACGAGATCGAACACGCCCGGTCGGATATCAGCTACACTGTCATCGGCTCGGTCGCCCAGTCCCGGGCTCCCGTCCTGCTGCAGGATGCCCTGGCCGACGAGCGGTTTGGCCGCCAGAGCAGCGTGCTGGAGCTCAACCTGCGCTCGGTGCTCTGTGTCCCGTTGGTGACGCGGGCGGAACTGATCGGCATGATCTATGCCGACAACCGCTCGGTCAGCGGCCGCTTCTCCCAGACCGACCTGGACTTGATGACCATTTTCGCCAACCAGGCCGCCATCGCCATCGAAAACGCGCGCCTGTACGAAGAGACGGTGCGGGCCAACATCGAGCTGGAAGCGTGGGCTCATACCCTCGAGCAGCGGGTGGCCGAGCGAACGGCTGAACTGCAGACGGCTAACGCGGCGCTGTCGGAACGGGCCCTGCAGCTCGAGACCAGCAGCGAGGTCGGCCAGCAGGTGACGTCGATCCTCGACCTGGACAGCCTGCTGACCCAGGTCGTCGACCTGATCCAGGCCCGCTTTGGCTACTATTTCGTTGGCGTCTGGCTGGTCGAGGAAGGGAAAAAAAGCGTCGTCTTGCACGCCGGCACCGACCAGGTCGACGAAATTCTCAGCAAGCAGGACTTTTACATTCCGTTGGATGCCTCCAGCATCATCGCCAGCGTCTGCCGCCAGGGGGAGTATCGCCTGGTCGACGACGTTCGGGGAGCAGCGGATTACATGCAATTGGATGTCCTGCCGGATGCCGTCTCCGAGCTGGCCGTTCCCCTGCGGATGGGAGCGCTGACCATCGGCGCGCTCGATATCGTCAGTAACAAGCTCGCCGCTTTTGGCGATGACGACCGGATGGTGCTGCAAACCCTGGCGGCGCAAATTGCCATCGCCATCCGCAATGCCCAGCTCTACAGGGCGGAGCGCCAACGCCGCCAGCTGGCCGAGTCGCTGGAACAGATTGGCCGTGCCCTTTCCAGCAGCCTGGAGCTGGGCGAAGTGTCCGGCCGGATTTTGGAGCAGCTGGATGCCGTGGTGCCGTACGAACGGGGCTCTGTCTTGTTGCAGCAGGGGGACATGCTGGTGGACGTTGCCCGGCGGGGTTTCCCGGACGTGGAGCACAAGATCGACTTGCGCGTGCCCATTCGCCGGGATTCCGATGACGTTTTCCAGCGCATGATCCAGACCCGCCGACCGGTGCTGCTGGACGACGTGACCAGCGATCCCGGCTGGCAGCAGTTGGAGTGGTTGCCTGTCAACCGCTCGTGGATTGGCGTGCCGCTCATCTCAAAGGACCGCGTCATTGGCATGATCTCGCTTACCCGCACCGAGGCCGCTGCTTTCACGCCGGACGACGTCCAGGTAGTGCTGACCTTTGCCGGCCAGGCGGCGATTGCCCTGGAGAATGCCAGTCTGTACGATGAAATCACCCGCTTCAACGAACAGCTGGAGCAGATGGTCCAACAGCGTACCGAGGAACTGAACCGCGCTTATCGCACCCTGGAGCAACTGGACAAGACCAAGACCGATTTTATCGACGTCGCCGCCCACGAGCTCCGCACCCCCTTGACCGTCGTCATTGGCTATGCGCAGGTTTTGGAAAGCAACTCGGCGGTTCGGGAGGACCAGAACACGACCACGCTGCTCAAAGGGATTCGAGAGGGGGGGAAACGGCTGCACGAGATTGTCAACAGCATGCTCGATGCGGCCAAGATCGATACCCAGGCCCTCCGCGCTCATCGCGAGCCCGTGATCCTCTCCGCCATCATGGGCTATGTTAGAAAAGAGTACCAGGAAGCGCTGGAGGAACGCAATCTGGCATTGGCCGTCGTCGGTATCGACGAGTTGCCCACCATCCAGGCCGATCCGAACTTGCTGAAAAAAGTATTCGTGCACCTGGTGGGTAACGCAATCAAGTTCACCCCAGATGGCGGAACGATTACCATCGGCGGGCGGGTTGTCTTTGAGACAGAAGCGGAACCGGCGGTCGAGCTCGTCGTCAGCGATACCGGGATTGGGATCGACCCGGAGCATCACGAGTTGATCTTTGAAAAGTTCTACCAGACGGGCGAGGTCTCGTTGCATTCTTCAGGACGCACCAAGTTCAAGGGGGGTGGCCCGGGCCTGGGGCTGGCTATTGTCAAGGGCATCGTCCTGGCCCACGACGGGCAGATATGGGTGGAAAGCGCCGGCTGCGACGAGGAAAAGTGCCCGGGCAGCCAGTTCTACGTCCGCTTGCCTATCGTCCCGCCCTAGGCGCCGGTTTTCAGGGGAGCTATGAAAGTGAACCCGAAATTCAATTTATTGACGGAAGAAGCGAGCGACGCGCGGGACTTGCGCAATACGCTTCTGATCGGCGCCTTGACCATCCTGGTCTTTGGCATCATGCTTTTGGGCACCGAGTCGGGTACCGGAGTGCTGGAAATCCCGACCCTCGAGACGTCGTTGATCGCTCTGCTGGCGGCCTTTGTCACCGCAGGCGGGCTGATCGCTCTTCGGTTGGGCCGCCCTGCCCGGCCGACGGCGTGGGCCGCCCTACTGGGCTATACGCTGGTGGTCACGCTGATGGTGCATTTTACCGGCGGCCCGCTCACTCCCGTTCCAGCGCTCTATTTGTTGGTCGTTGTCGCCGCCTCTTTTTTGCTGGGCAAGAACGGCGCCACGTTGATCGCCGTGCTCAGCGCGTTCTGTTATGCCCTGATCCTGTTTCTCGAGTATTCCGAGCTGCTGAGCATGGTGTTGATTTGGCGCCAGGAATTCAACCCCCGCGAGCGGGGCGTCCTGCTGGTCATCAACTGGCTGGCGGTGGCCGTTCCCGCACTCTTTACGGCCCAGTTGGCCGGCACACTGGCCGAACGGCTCAAGACCACTAATGCCCACCTGCGCCAATCTGAACAGATGCGCGAAAACATGACCGAGATGATCGTCCACGACCTGCGCAATCCGCTGACGTCGATGATCGGCGGGCTGGAAATCCTGCGCATGACGCTGGGGGAGCAGCTGGATGTGGAACGGACCAACTTGTTGGATAACGCCCGGCGCAGCGGACAGTTATTGTTGGGAATGGTAGAAGAGATGCTGACGGTCAGCAAGATGGAGGCCGAGGCTTTCAAGCTCAACCTCGAGCCGCTTGACCTGCACGCGCTGATTGCCGAGTGCGCCGAACCGATGCGGATGCTGGCCGAAATGGAGGACCTGGCGATCGAGCTGGAGCTGGGGGAAAATGTTGGGGTCGTGCGATGCGACCGCAAGCTCGTCAGCCGCGTGGTGACGAACCTGCTCTCCAACGCACTCAAGTATACCCCGGCCGGGGGAAACATTCGGGTGACCTTGGGCCGTGCGGGCGGCCTGGTGACGGTTTGCGTTGCCGATAATGGGATCGGCATCCCCGTGGAAAACCAGGAGCGCATCTTTGATAAATTTGGCGTCTCTACTCCGGACGACCGGCACGGGCGGCGCGGGACGGGATTGGGGCTTGCTTTCTGCCGCATGGCGGTAGAGATACACGGCGGCCGCATCTGGGTCGAGAGTGCAGTGGGCGAGGGGAGCTCTTTTTTCTTTACCCTGCCGGTCGACGGCCCCGCTGGGGAATAGTCACCCGGCCGTTCCACTTGCGGCCGCGTTCCGATCCATTGCCGTGCGCAGGCGCCGATATTCGGCGGTTGTGGCGTATCGCCGCAGTTCCTCGATGCGTCGGACGGTCATTGGGTGGGTGCCCAGGACCTCGCCCAGGCCGCTTAAAAAGTGATCGTCCTCCGCTTCGATCCGTGCCACGACTTGCTCTAGTTTCTTTTTTGACATCACTTCTGCCCCCGCTCCGGCTTCCAGCTTGACCAATGCGGAAATCGCCTTGCGCGGGTTGCCGCAGGCCAGCATGCCCGCCCGGTCGGCTGAAAACTCGCAGGCGCGGTTCCACCACAGGAAGGCAATGTTCAAAACGATCGAGGCGGCAAACGGGCTGGGAATCCCGGCCATTCCTCCGACCAACGAGTTGAGCCAGGTGTGGCCGAGGCTGACGTGCCCCAACTCGTGTCCCAGGATGAAGCGAATCTCGTCGGCGTCCATCGCTTCCAGGATGGGGAACTGCAGTACGACCACTTTGGGCGAGGAAAGGCCAAAGGTGTAGGCATTCATCTCCCGGCTCGCGGCGACAAAGACCTGGACCGGGCCGGGCTGGAGTCGATCGACCGATTCCTGGACCAGCGCGGCCAGTGCCGAATTGTTCTGGGGAGTGACCGGATAGGCCTTTTCCAGCAAGGATTGGTGGTGGGAGCGGGTCATGAGAAATGACAGCGCCAACATGGCGGCGACAAAAATGACGCTCAAGCAGACCGTCGCCGTGGCCGTCACTGCGATGACCAGGAGAACCATGAGCAAGGTGAGGGCCAGGATCACCTGTTCGTGGGGATATCGATAGGTGGTTGTACGGAAAACTTTGCGCATTGGCAGCGTCGCTCCCTTGTCAGTGTGTAGGGGAGGGCAGTTCGGCTTCCCTCCCCGGCTTGTATTGTAACGGATTTTCGCCGCCCTGTCCAATTCTGCGCTCAAATTCTGGACTGAGTCTGGAGGAATGAAAATGAGATCGCAATCCCTTTCGCTCGTTTTATTGTTGCTTTCCTCGGCCATTTGCGCCTCTCCTGTGCCGGGCACGCCGCCTGTCGAGCCGCCTGTTCTCTCTTCCCCCTTGCCCCCGACGGCCCTTGCGTCACCTCTCCCGTCCCAGCTTGCCACCTACTATGTCCGCCCGGACGGCGGGACGCCGGAGCAGTGTACGGGCCTGGTCGACGCGCCCTATCCCGGCAGCGGGACCTCCCAGCCTTGTGCCTGGGATCATCCCTTCCGCGCCCTGCCGCCGGGAGGGACGCCGCGCATCGCCGGGGGCGATACCCTGGTCATTGGCTCTGGCGATTATCGCATGGGCTACGGCGCGCCCGGTGCGGACGCCTGCGACGCCGACTATCCGTGGGATTGCCGCATGCCGCCCATCCCGGCCGGCCTCGACGCTGCCCATCCCACGCGCATCCTCGGCGTTGGTTGGGACAGCGGCTGCGACAATGCTCCCGAGCTGTGGGGCGCCGAGCGCGCCGACGCCGTCATCGACCTGACCGGCGCCGACCACGTCGAGATTGGCTGCCTGGAGATCACCGATCACTCCGGCTGTGTCGAGTTTCACACCGGCGGCCTGGCCTGCGAGCGGGATCGCTACCCCTATGGCGACTGGGCTGCCGACGGCATTTACGCCGAGGACGCCACAGACGTCTATTTGCACCACCTCGACGTTCACGGCTTTGCCGCTGCTGGCATCCGCGCCGGTCGGCTGGCGGATTGGACGGTGGAGGACGTGCGCATCGCCGGCAACGGCTGGGTCGGTTGGGAGGGCGATATCGGCGACAGCGCCAACTCGGGCACGCTGATCTTTCGCCGCTGGACGGTAGAGTGGAACGGCTGCGCCGAGACCTACCCCGGCGGCGAACCAGCCGGCTGTTGGAGCCAGTCGGCCGGCGGCTATGGCGACGGCGTCGGCACAGGCGATACCGGAGGGAACTGGATCATTGAGGATTCCGCCTTTTTGCACAACACTTCCGATGGCCTCGACCTGCTCTACTTGCGCGAGGGGACGACCTCGGTCGTCATCCGCCGCACGATTGCCGAGGGGAACGCCGGAAACCAGATCAAGGTCAATGGGCCGGCGCAAATCGAGAACGCGATCATTGTCGGCAACTGCGGTTATTTTGATGGGCAGCCCTTTACCTACGACGTCGACAACTGCCGTGCTTATGGCAACGCCCTGGCGCTCACCCTGCGGCCTGGTGACGGGGCCAGCCTGGCCAACAACAGTCTCGCCAGCGAGGGGGACTGCCTGGTGGAGGTGATCTGCGAGGGGGACTGCAATGGCTCAGAGGTCGCCTGGATGCGCAACAACATTTTCGTCGGCCACGCCGACTTTTTACAGCCTTCCGAGCAGAGCTGTCTGGTCTATCACGAGGGTTTTCCGGGCGATCCGCTGGACATTGACTATTCGGTCATCACCGGCACCAAGAACACGCCCCCATGCCCGGGGCCGCACGATCTGTGTGGAATCGATCCCGCACTGGTCGATTGCTCGATCGACGGTTTCGACGCTCACCTGCAGGCGGGCAGCCCGGCGATCGACGCTGGGACGACCGACGGCGCGCCGCTCGACGATTTCGACCGCCGCTCCCGCGATGCCCAGCCCGACATTGGCGCCTACGAGTGGTGGGAGGCGTCGGCGCGCTGTTACCTGCCTTTTCAGGCGCTCGCCCCGCTCGCTACAAGGCTCTCATCGCTGTTTCCTTCTTGCCCTTCCTCCCTAATGCCCGTATAATTGTCGTCGTCGTTACTTGGCCGGAAGGGTTCCAATGCGTTTCATTCACGCTGCCGATTTTCACCTGGGCTACCAGCAGTACGGCTCGAAGGATCGCTTTAACGATTTCAGCCGTGCCTTTTTGCACGTCGTCGAGCAGGCGGTTGACCGACAGGTTGATTTCGTCCTGCTGGCAGGCGACTTGTTCGAAAAGCGCACCGTCGAGCCGCTGGCGATGCGCGTCGCCGTCGACGGCCTGGATGCGCTGCGCGGGGCAGGAATCCCGGTCGTTGCCATCGAGGGCAATCACGAACGGCCTTATTATGGCGACCAGTACTCGTGGGTCGATTTTCTCGATGGCCTGGGCTATTTCCGCCTGCTGACCCCCCGTTTCGAGGAGGGGCGGGCCATTCTGGAACCCCACGGCGATGCGGGAGGTGCGTACGTCGATCTACCCAGCGGGGTTCGCATCTATGGTATCAAGTACTATGGTGCGGCCATCGGGCGCGTCGTCCGGCTCTTTGCCGAGGCCCTGGCCGAGATGGATCACGGTGGGGTGGATTTCGTCATCCTGGCCGTTCACGCCGGACTGGAGGGGCAGATGCCCCGTTACTCGGGCACCCTTGCTCTAAACGACCTGGCCCCGCTGAAAGAGTTCGTCGACTACCTGGCTATGGGCCACATTCACAAGCCTTACGCGGTGGATGGCTGGATCTATAACCCCGGTTCGCCCGAGACCTGCAGCATGGAAGAAGTGGCGTGGCCGGAGCGGGGCTATTACCTGGTCGATGCGAGGCCCGGGCAAGAGCCGACGCACCGGGCCGAGCTGATTGTCCCGCCGCGCCGCCCGTTCTACAGCCTGCCGCTGGAGGTTGATACGCTGACTCGGCCGGAGGTGCTTTATGCGGCGGTGCAGGAGCTGATTCGCGGCCGCGGCGACGAGGTCGATCCCCATTCCCGCCCCGTGGTCGAGCTGGTCCTGAAAGGCGTGCTTTCCTTTAACCGCGCCGACCTCGACCTGGACCACGTCCAGGATTTGCTGGACAAAGCCTGGACGCCGTTGATCAAGCCGCGGGTGCGCAACCAGACTCGTCCGGCCGAGTTCGAGATGGTCGTCGAGGCCAAGACCGGCCGCCGCGACCTGGAACGCGCGGTCCTGCGCGAGCTGGTCGGGCAGGACCAGCGCTATCGCCTGGCTGCCGACGCCTGGACCCGCGTCGCCCTGGAGGTGAAGCGATTGTCGCTGGAGGGCGCGGCCCCAGAAGCGGTGATCGACCTGCTGCGCCAGTCGCAGGCCGACCTGCTCCCTGAAGAGAAGGAAGCGGGCTGATGCGGATCGTGCAGATCGACCTGGAGAACGTCAAGAGCTACTGCCAGGCCAGCGTTTCGTTTGTTCCCGGCACAAACGCCATCTGCGGCCCCAACGGCGCGGGCAAAAGCACGCTGCTGGAGGCGGTCGGTTTTGTCCTCTTTGACTTTTTGCTCATGACCCAGGCCCAGTTCGTCCGCGAGGGGGAAAAGGTGGCCTCTGTCGTCGTGCACCTGGCGGACCAGGATGGGCGGATTTACCAGGTGGTGCGCAAGTGCGGCAGCTATCATCAGTACTATGTCTATGACCCCGAGATCGAGCAAAAGCTGGCAGACGGCAAGGGCGAGGTGCTGGCCTGGTTGTACCAGTTCATGGACGTGGAAGAGTCTGTCGACCTGGCGGCTCTTTTCCGCGATGCGGTCGGCGTGCCCCAGGGGCTGCTGACGGCGGTCTTTTTAGACAAGGCGAGCAACCGCAAGAACACCTTCAACCCCCTCCTGCGCGTCGACGAGTACGAGAGGGCGTGGCAGGCGCTGCGGGAACCCCGCCGGGCGCTGGAGATAGAGATTGGCGTCCAGGAGCGGCGGATCGCTGCGCTGGAAGCGGAGGCCCGCGCGCTGCCGGGTTGGCAGCAAAAGGTCGCCAGCCTGGAGGCGCAGATTGAAGCGGACGAGGGACGCCAGATTCAACTGCAGGACGAGCTGGCAGTTGTCGTGCAGCGCAAAACGGCGCTGGATGCGGCCAGGGAGCACATGGAAGAACTGCGACAGGCGGTGCTGCAGGCCGAGGCGAGCGTTGCGGCGTTGGCAGCACAGCGCTCGGCGGCGCTGGCGGCGGCGGAGCGGGCCCGCGCGGCCCAGGCCGTGGTAGCGGAAACCACCGCCGCTTACCAGGCTTACGAGTTGGCCCATTCAGAGTTGGAGCAGCTGGAGCAGCAGCGGGAGGAGCGGGATCGCCTGGCGACCGCGCTGCGGGATCGAGAGGCGGAGCTGGCCCTGGTCCGGCAGAGAATCGAGAGGCTGGAGGCGGATATGGCCGCTGTTGCCGCCGCCGAAGCGGAACTCGAGGCGCTGCACCCGCGGGTCAAAGAGCAGGAGCGGCTGGAGGAGGCGCTGGCGGATACCCGTCGCGCCGCCGAGCGCCTGTTCCGTGTCGAGCAGGAGCTGGCGGATGCCCAATCCTTCCTGGTCGACGAGGAGCAAAGGCTGCTGGAGGCTCAGGAGGGCTTGGCCGAACGCCAGCAGATCGAGCACGAGCGCGAGTCCTTGCGCCAGGAGCTGGCGGCGCTGGACGAGCAGCGCGACAAGTTGGCGCTGCGGGCCGCCGCGCTGCGCGCAGAGGGGGAGCAGTTGGCTGCTCGGATCGCCGCGCTGGAACAGGCGGAAGGGGCGCGCTGCCCGCTTTGCGAAGGCCCGCTGACGGCTGCGCATCGCGCCGAGATATTGGAGCGCGATCGCCTGCGGCAGGAAACGGCACAGGCCGCGCTGGCCGAGGTGGAGGCGGCCCAGGAGCGGGCGGAGGTGGAGCGTGCGCAGCGGCGAGAAACCCTGCGTTCCCTGGAAGAGCGGCTGGTGACGCTTCCCCGCCCGGCTGAGGTGGAGGGGCTGGAGGGGCGGGTTGAGATGCAGCGCGCAGCCGCGCTCCAGGCCGAGGGGGCAGTGACTGAGCTGAGGGAGGCGCCGGCCGACGTGGAGCGTTTGGCAGCTCAAGTGGACGCCTTGGGCGACCCGCGCCGCGCCGTCCAGCGGGCGTCCGACGTGGCAGCGCGGCGCGCGCCGCTGCAGGAGCAGTTGGTCGCAGCCGGCGAAGGGAGCGCCGTGCTAACAGGGCAGATTGCTGACCTCGCGGGCTGCCTGGCGGCCTATGCCGGCCTGGACGAGCGGCACCGGGAGGTTCGCGCGCTGCTCGATAGGCACGAGGCAGCGCACCGCCGCTACCTGTCGCACTTCCGGGAGGCGGAGGTGCTGTCGGAGCGGCAGAGCCAGGTCGCCGCGCTGACGCAGGAGCTGGAAGCGCTGCAGGATGATCTGCTTACCCTCTCCGCCGAGCGCGACGAGGCCGCCGCAGCCTACGACGCCCCGGCCTACGCCCGGCTTGTCACCGCGTACGACGACCTGCGCGGCGAGGCCGCGGCCTTGGAAGAGCGGGTGCGCCAGCAGCAGGCCCAGCTCGCAGCGGCCTTGGCCGAGGTGACGCGGCTGCTGGCCGTGCACGTTGAACTGGAGGAGGCCCGCGGCGCGCGCCAGGAGCTGGAACAGTTGCTATCGCTGCTGGAGGTCGTGCGCCGGGTGTTGCGAGACGCTGGCCCGCTTGTGACCCGCGCCCTGGTGGCGGCTATCTCGCTCCAGGCGGCCCGCCTCTACACCGACATTATGGGCGACTATGCCGCGCGCCTCCGTTGGAGCGAGGATTACGAGATCATCCTGACTGCCGGCGGCCGGGAGCGGACGTTTCAACAGTTGTCTGGCGGCGAGCAGATGGCGGCTGCCCTGGCGGTGCGCCTGGCCCTCCTGCGTGAGGTCTCGTCCATCGACCTGGCCTTTTTCGACGAGCCGACGGCCAACCTGGACGACTATCGCCGGGATAACCTGGCGGAGCAGATCATGAACGTGCGCGGCCTTTCGCAGCTCTTTGTCATCAGTCACGACGATACCTTTGAGCGGGATACCGACCACGTCGTGCGGGTGACCAAGGAAAAAGGCAGCAGCCGGGTCGTAGCTTGACGTAGAAACATGAAAAAGCTGTCACCGCTCCTCGGGACGATAGGTTGGGGGGAAAAGTGCTTCATCGTGAAAAAGTGATCGCCGCCCTGGCAGCCAAGGCCGACCGCTTTGTCGGCTACGAGGCGGAGTTGAGCGAGGCGCTGGACGTCTACGAAGAGGCCCTGGCCGAACTGGCTCAGCTCAGCTGCGCCGACGTGGCGGCGCGCCTGGGCGACCTGCCCTGGCCTGGCGCCCGACCCACCGTCGAGCACGACCGGCACCCGCGTCTCGCCGTGCCCTTTGCGCCCTGTTGGACCAACCACCAGCAGGCGCGGGCGTGGGCGATGGAGGTGCTAAAGGGCCGCCCGACGGTCGCCGTCGACGGCTCCCAGATCACCCCCAGCCGCGATCTCTCGATCCCGCTGGGTGCGGTGCAGGTTGGGTGGTTTGCCAATCCCCATCACGAGGATCGCCGCTACGTGAAGGACGTCAGCTTTGAGGTGCTCCCTCCTGACGAGTTGGCGGACGTGGGGCGCGAGGTGTTTGGCTTTCCCGATTGGCAGGTCAACGCCCGCCGCTTTGTCGGCGAATGTCAAAAGCTGGTGGAGGTGATGGAGGCAGCCCGCGATGCGCCGCTCAAGCCGATCTGTTTCTTTGACGGCTCGCTGATCGTTTCTTTCGTGGAGCACATGCTGCCGGAGCGGCAAGAGACGTACCTCGAGGCGGTGACCGGGATGCTGGCTGCCTCCGAGAGCTGCCGCGTGCCACTGGTGGGCTATGTCGACACCAGCTATGCCGGCGACCTGGCCGCAATGCTCGACGCCTTGCTGGGGCGGACGGCCCGCCAACGCATCAGCGACGGGGCCCTGCTCCGCTCCCGGCTTCAATGGGGCCAGCGGACTACTGCCTGGGTTGCGGCCCGCGATGACCAGGTGCGGCCCCTGGCAGGCGGCAAGTATTACGAACGGGTCGTCTTTCTCTACCTCAAGACCGCCGCCGACCGTCCGCCAGCCCGCCTCGACCTGCCCCGCTGGTTGCTGGAGGCGGGGGAATTGGAGCAGGTGATGGACGTCGTGCGGGCAGAGTGCATCGTTGGCAACGGCTATCCCTATGCCGCCGAGGCGGCCGACGCGGTGGCAGTGATTACGGTGCAAGATCGAGAACGGTTCTACCGCGTGTTTCAAGAATTTGCAGCGCAGCAGGGTATCCCGCTGTGGTTTTCGCGCAAGGCAGCCAGCAAGCGCAGGCGGCGGGTGTAGGAGGAGCAGCGGTATGCGGATCGGCAAGTTGGTCAAGTCTAATTCCCACGTCGACTATGTCTGCCAGGTCTATGGCCCGGGCGAGGTCGAAAAGCCCCCCGCTCCCGCGGCGTATGCTCTGGGCGCCTTTGTCCGCGTCCCCCTGGAGGGCGGCGGCAACCTGGTGGGCCTGGTCCACGACACGGTTTTGCTCAACCCGGATTTCGGCAGCCTGGGCCCACGTCTCTCCCCCGCGCCTGACCTGGCTGTCTTTTCGCCCGATTACCTGGCGGAACAGGCGACCCTGGTCGGCATCATCGCCGTGGGGATGATCGATCCCGGCGGTGCGGTGACCCAGGGCCTGCCGCCCCTGGCGGCCCAGATCGACAGCCTAGTGGAGCGGATGGACGACGACGCGGTGCGCGCCTTTCATCGCGCGCCGGATGGCGGGGTTCGCCTGGAATACGCGCCGCTGCTGCTGGCCCTGGGCGGCCCGCTGGCGCGCCACCTGCTGCTCCGCCTCGTTGACCGTTTGGCTGCGCTCTTTCCGGACCAGGCCGCGCCCCTCGCCGTCCTGCGCGGCGAGCTGGCCTGGCAGGCGGTCGTCGGGCCGGTGGGAGGTGGATCGTGAGCGGGGCCAAGCCTGTCGGCACGACCAAGGGCCCGGGCGAGATGCCCCACGAATACCTCTTTATTACCGCCGACCGGGCCGGGACGGCCAAGGCGGGCGAGTTTGTCTATTATGAAGCACGGGTCGAGGACGAGGTGCGGCGGGTGTTGGGCCGCATCACCGGCCGCCGGCCGGCCCGCCTCTTACCCGACGGGTTTTTGGCCGATCCCGACGTGCCGCCCACCGTGTTGGCGGCGATGGTCGGCTATGGCGAACGGGACCACGAACTGTTCGAGATCGCCGTCGGTGTGCTGGGCTACTATGATCCACTGCTGGGCGACCTGATCAATCCTCGCCTGCCGCCCCGCGCCGGCACGCCCATCTATGTTGCCGACGACGACATGCTGGCCCGCGTGCTCACCAAGCGGCAGGCCGGGCAGGTTGGCGCGGCGCACCTCGGCTCGCTGCTCAGCCGCCCGGCGGGCCAGGTGCCCATTGCTGTCGATCTGCGGGCCGTGACCAGCACCCACCTGGCGGTCATTGCCAGCACCGGGGCGGGCAAGAGCTACCTGGCGGGGGTGTTGGTCGAAGAGTTGATGGCGCCGCACAACCGCGCCGCCGTCCTCGTCGTCGATCCCCACGGCGAGTACGATACCTTGACCCAGATGGAGGGGTTGGCGCACTTTGCCGCGCCCGATGGCTACCGCCCGCAGGTCGACGTCATCCGCCCCGACGACGTCAAGGTGCGCATCTCGACGCTCGAATTGGGCGACCTGCGCTACCTGCTGCCAGACATGTCGGAGCGGATGCACTATGTGCTGGGCCGGGCGTACGGGATCGCCCGCCGCAAGTTTGGCGAGCACTGGACCCTGGCCCAGCTCCGGCTGGCGGTGCGCGAGGCGGAGGGACAGATCAGCGGCGGGCCGGAAAAGAGCCCCGAGGAGCAGTTGGCGGAGCTGCAGGGCGACGACTATGGCACCGCCGGGGCGGTGATCTGGCGTCTCAACTCGCGCCTGGAAGGCTCGCGCATCTTTGACAACCTGGAGAACCTGCCGTTGAACCGCCTCTTTCGCCCCGGCCAGTGCACCGTGCTGCAGCTCAACGAGATCGACCACAAGGAGCAGCAGGTGATCGTCGCCACGCTGCTGCGGCGCCTGTTGAATGCCCGGATGCGCACTGAAAAGCGTCAGGTGGCGGAGGGGGACGAAAACAACCTGCCCTATCCCGCCTTTGTGCTGCTGGAAGAGGCGCACAATTTTGCCCCGGCCTCGGCCGACCTGGTCAGTTCCCAGATCCTCAAAAAGATTCTCGCCGAGGGGCGCAAGTTTGGCGTGGCGGTGGGGCTGATCAGCCAGCGGCCCGGCAAGCTCGACGCCGATGTACTGTCGCAGTGCATGACCCAGTTCATCATGCGCATCGTCAACCCGGTCGATCAGGCCCGCGTGGCCGAGAGCGTTGAGAGTGTCGGGCGCGATTTGCTGGCCGAGCTGCCGTCCCTTTCCAAGGGCCAGGCCGTCGTTGCCGGGGCGGCGGTCAATACACCGCTGCTCTGCCGTGTGCGGCAGCGAATCACCGCGCATGGCGCCGAGGACGTGGATGCGCCCGCTCGCTGGGTGGCCTGGTTCGCGGCGGGCGAGGGCGAATCGCAGGAGCGCGACCAGGCGCTGCCCTTCGAACCGCGGACGCGGGGTCGAGACAAGTTGTTCAAAGAATAATGTGGAGGTGAACGATGCTTTGCCCACGGTGCAAGCAAGTGCTGCGCATGCGGATGATTCACAACGTCGAGGTCGATCGATGCCTGGCATGTGACGGGGTCTGGTTCGATCAAGGGGAGCTCCAGGCGGCGCGGGAAAAGGTGGAACCGGACTCGCGCTGGATGGACGTCGATCTCTGGGCGGACCCGGACCGCTTTAAAGTGCTGGACGGGGAGCTTGCCTGTCCCCGCTGCCACGCCGAGATGGCGACGATTGCGTACGGCGATACTGGCGTAGAGATCGACTACTGTCCGCAATGCCAGGGAGCCTGGCTTGACGGCGGAGAGTTCGAAAAGATCGTCAACGCCCTGAGGGAGGAGATCGCTTCCAAGGGGGCGCCGGATTACCTGGCGGCGAGCCTGGAGGAGGCAAAAGAGGTCGTTGACGGGGAGAAGGGCCTGGCCTCCGAGTGGCGGGACCTGGCCGTTGTCACGCGCCTGCTCCAATACCGCTTGCTGGCCGAGCGCCCTGGCCTGCGCAGCGTGCTCGAGGTACTCCGCCGGGGATCGACGAACTTGTGAGTTGTTGCGCGGCGGCGGCAGTTAGAGGAGCGCTGATGTTCAATCCAGAGAAAATTACGATCGATTACTTTGTTCAAGAGCTTGGGCGGGCTTATCGCCGGACGTATTCCGACCTGGCGCCGGATTTCGGCAATATCGTTGCCTGGACGGGCCGGCTGGCGCTGGAGAACATTGCCAGCTCGGATGCGTTGTATCACAACGTCGAGCATACGCTGATGGTCGCCCTGGCCGGACAGGCAATCGTGGAGGGCAAGCATCTGTGTGAGGGGGGCGTGCTTCCCCGTGACTGGATGCACTTTATGATTGCCTTGTTGTGCCACGACATTGGCTACGTGAAGGGAATCTGTTGCGGCGACCGGGACGGGGTCTATGCAACCGGGGTGGGGGATCAAGTCGTCGAGGTGCCGCCGGGAGGAACGGACGTCGTGTTGACTCCTTACCACGTCGACCGGAGCAAGCTTTTTGTCCAGGAGCGATTTGGGTGCAACTTGTTGATGGAGACGGCGTCGGTGGTCGATGCAGACGTCATCTCGTCGTATATCGAGATGACGCGCTTCCCGGTTCCCGACGACGAAGCACATCGGGATACAAAGGGGTATGGCGGGCTGGCGCGGGCGGCGGACTTTATCGGCCAGTTGGGCGATCCGAATCACATGCGAAAATGCCCGGCCTTGTTCTACGAGTTTGAAGAAATTGGCGCCAACACCCGCTACGGCTACCAGCAGCCTGGGGATCTGCGGGAGACGTATGCCCGGTTTTACTGGAACGTCGTCAGCCCCTACATTCAGGATGCGCTGCGCTATCTAAAAGTGACGCAAGAGGGGAAACAGTGGGTCGCCAACCTGTACGCAAATGTGTTTGCCTCGGAACACAAGTGCGGCTGACAGGTAACTGCTGCGCCCGCGCTTTCTTTTTTCTGCCTGCTGTGCTCTAGAACTGGCCGAACAGGAGGTTTCCCGGCGCGTCGGGATCGTTGCGGTAGAAAAAGTCGGCCAGGAGCTGCATCATCTCTTCACGGCTGATGGTGCCATCCCCGTCCAGGTCGAGCCGGGCAAAAACCGCTGCGTGATCCACGTCCTCGAGGCCAAATATCTTGGTGATGTCGCGATACTCCTCGACGGTGATGTATCCGTTGCCGTCCGTGTCAAAGAGATCGAACAGGGATCCGTACTCGACCTCGCAGTGGGCGACGAGGTCCTCCCCCTTGGACATATAGTACCTGACCTCGGCGGATTCCAGGTACTCTTGCCGGCTGATCCGTCCATCGCCGTCTCGATCGGCAATGCCGCAGAGTTGCTCCCAGCGGACCATGGTGTCTTCTTCGAACTGTTTGTAGGCCGGCGAATCGGCCGGGATGCCGCGGACCTCGGTCACCATCTTGACGTGGTGCATATAGTCGGCTGCCTCGATCCAGCCGTTGTTGTCGCTGTCATAGATGTCAAAGAGGTGGGTATATTTTCTTTCTAACAGTTGACTCAGCATGGTTCATCTCCTCTGTTGGTTGAGTAGCTGCCAGTATACCCTCTTTCAGTCTTTTTGCAAAGGAGCGCCTGGTCGGGGGCTTTGGCGGCGCAGTTGACCGCACCCGGCCTCAATTTCGATCCCCCTTCGTGTCCGGACGGTGTGCGGCACGTGGAGGCGTTCGAGGACGGCGCTAAATGCTTGCACCGCCTGGGGGGAAGAGGGCTGTCCTGGGTAGGCAGGGGTTGGATTGAGGGGGATCAGGTTGACGTGGGCGGTGATGCCCTGGAGCCGGGCGGCGAGGGCCTGTGCCTGTTGTGGGCTGTCGTTAACGCCGTCGATCAGCGCCCACTCAAAGCTGATGCGGCGTCCGCCGCGGGCACAGTAGCGGTAGCAGGCGGCAAAGAGTGCATCCAGTGGGTAGCGACGGTTGATCGGCAGCAGCTGGTCGCGCAGGTCATCGGTGGCGGCGTGGAGGGAGACGGCGAGGGTGATTTGCAGCCCTTCGTCGGCCAGCCGGTCGATCCCCGGCACGATGCCAGCAGTGGAGAGGGTGACGTGCCGCTGGCCCAACCTGAACCCCTGCGGGTCGATCAGGCGACGGATCGCGGTGAGCGCGGCGTCATAGTTCAAGAGCGGCTCTCCCATGCCCATCATGACCACGTTGCTCAGCCGTTTTCCTGTGGCCTGGAGCTGGCGGGCGACGTGCAGCGCCTGGGCGACGATCTCGCCGGCCGACAGGTCGCGCTGGAAGCCGGACTGGCCTGTGGCGCAGAAGCGGCAGCCCAGCGGACAGCCCGCCTGGCTGGAGATGCAGGCGGTGTGGCGCTGGTCATAGTGCATCAGCACCACCTCGATCGTTTCCCCGTCTGCCAGGCGGAGCAGGTCTTTGCGCGTTTCACCGCTGCGCGAAAGTTGCGAGGCGATCCTTTCTGGGGCGCCGATGGCGGTTTCGGCAGCGAGTTTTTCGCGTAGCGATCGGGGCAGGTTGCTCATTTGCTCGAATCTGTCCGCCAGGTGGATGTAGAGCCACTCCCAAAGCTGGCGGGCGCGATATGGCGCTTCGCCCCAGCTTTCCAGGAGCGCCTGGAGGGTGGGGAGGTCCAGGTCGTAGAGGTTCTGCCGGAAAGGCCGCCTCACGTCTGCCACGCTTCCACCAGCGCCTTGACGTCGGCAAAGACAAAATCGGGCCGCAGTGTTGTTGTTTCCAGATCCTTCTCGCCGGTGATGCCAGAGAGGACCAGGATGGTGCGGATGCCGACGCGGGCCCCGCCGGCAACGTCGGTGTCCAGCCGGTCGCCGACGACGGCCGTGCTTTCAAGGCTGGCGCCCGTTCGCCGCATCGCCTCCTGGTAGAGCCAGGGATCGGGCTTGCCGATCACCTGCGGCGCCACTCCGGTGGCGGCTTGCAGGGCGGCGAGTGTCGCGCCGTTGCCTGGAACCGGGCCCGCCTCGCTGGGGAAGGTGACGTCGGGGTTGGTGCCGATGAACGCGGCGCCGCGGTGGATCTGCAGTGCGGCGGCCGCCAGCTTTTCCCAGGTCAGGTCGACGGTCCAGCCGACGACGACGTAGCGCGCCTGCGCCTCGGCCGGCACAAATCCCCGTTCTGCCAGCGCCTCGTGTAACCCTTCCATGCCCAGGGTGTGGACGGGGGTGCCCGGTGGGGCGATGGCCGCCAGGTAGGCGGCGGCGGCCTGCGCCGAGGTGAGGATATCCGCCGTCGAGACCTGCACGCCCATGTTGCCGAGTTTTTCGACGTACTGCTGCGGTCGCTTGCTGGCGTTGTTGGTCACCAGGATGAAGGAAATTTCCCGCGCACGCAGAAAGGCAAAGAACTCGTGGAGGCCGGCAATAGCCTGATTTCCCCGCCACAGCACGCCGTCCATGTCGACGATCAGGTGGTGGATGTCTTGCAGCTCTTTCCCCGGAGTCTTTTTCTCGACCTCTTGCCGCAACTGCTCGTATTCCTCAGGCGTGTCGATATCCGCCAGCACCGCAGCGCTTTCTACCGGCACGATGGCACTCTCGGCGGGGTGGCGCTCGATGATCGCCCGCCCCCCTTGATCACCGGCCACCGCAGCCAGCTCGGCAAACAGGTCGCGGTGGAAGAGGACCGGGGTCCCGCGCTGCCCGTCGTAGACGGGGTAGACGATTTTCGCGCTGCTCTGCTCAAAGCGGGTGACGAGGGCGCGCAGGAGGTCGGGGGAGACGAGGGGTTGGTCGCAGTGCAGAAAGATCGCCCCCTCGACGTCGGGTGGGAGCGCGGCCAGGCCGACCTGCAGCGAGCTGCTGAGCCCCTCCTGCCAGCGCCAGTTCATTACCGTTTGAACAGCCCGCCCGTCCAGCGCGGCCCGCACTGCAGCGGCGGCGTGGCCCAGGACGACGACGAGAGGGGTCAGGCCGGCCGCCAGGGCGCTGTCGGCGAGGTGGGCAATGAGGGGTTTTCCGCCCCAGTTCAACAACTGCTTGGGCTGCCCAAAGCGGCTGGATGCGCCGGCTGCCAGCACGATACCGGCGATTCGTCTCATGGCCATACTCCCACCACCGGCGCGGCGTCGTGCAGGCTTGTCAGGACAACGCGCTGGATACGCGTACCTGCGGCCAGCTTTTGCCCGATGGCATGGGCGGATGGATGGAGGGATTTTCCTTGTTGGGTCAGCAGCGCGATGACGGCCGCCTGTTTGGGGACTCTTTTCAACCCTCCTGCCGGGTGAGACAGCAATGTGATCATCAACTCGGGCGTGATCGGCGTCCCGAGGGGGGTTCCCAGGATGGCGGCGGCGATATCTGGGTGCTGGACGGCTTGCTCCTCGATTCGGCGTCCGAGGGCTTCCAGGCTGGCGACGACGATGATGCGGTCGGCGCCAGGGGGCATCGCGGGCTCGTCTTCTGCCGGCGCTTTTAACGGCCGCCCTTGGGCGTTGTCTGCTTCGACCAGCCACGTGGCGCCAGGAACCCGCCGGGCCAGCTCGGTGAGGATATGGGGGTCCAGGCCTTTTAGCCTGGCTGGCAGGGCCGGGTAGGGACTGCGGGCAGCCTGTTGGGGGTTGCCCTTCTCCGCCCGCGTGGCGGCGAGGAATAGGGCTGGAGATTCGATCAGCAGGCTTTGGACGATATTGGCTGGCTCGGGCCAGGGGTTTAACAGCAGCGGCGCTTTTTGCGGCTCAAAGATGTAGGTGGTCGTGGTAAAAACCACTCTTTCGCCTGAGGCGACCAGGGAGCGCAGCAATTGCCAGGCGGCAGTTGTTTTGCCCCCCGCTCCAATCAAGGCGACCAGTTCGCCGGATTCAAGCCCCAAAGCCGTTGCCAGGTCCATTGCCTATATTGTAACAGAAACTATGACGACAGGCAATGTGCCGGCTTTGCTTGCTCTCTGCCGTCACTGTGCTACAATGTAGCCGTGACGGGCAGTTAGAACAATGCGCCCGGCAGGAGGGGGAAATGCCCTCAAGAGAAGAGATTATCCGGACTCTGAAAAGCGTGCACCTGTTCTCGGGCCTGGACCGGGCTGATCTGCGGGAGCTGGCCGCCATTGTCCAAGAGATTGAATATGCGCCAGGCAGCTTGATTTGCCACCAGGGAGAGCAGGGGCAGCAGTATCTCATCATTGAGCGGGGTGGGCTTCGCGCTACCCTCGTTAATCCTGAAGGGCAGGAGCTCGAAGCCCGTCGCCTGGGGCCCGGAGAGGCGGTTGGCGAAACCTCCCTCCTTTTGGGTGACGTGCGGGACGCGACCATCGAGAGCGTTAGCGCCACGACCCTTCTCTACATCGAAAAGAGCGATTTTGACCGGCTCCTGGAAAAAACCAGGATTGAACCGCGGCTCAAGATGCGCCCCGACATTGCCGAGCGGCGGCGATATCCCCGCTTTTCCTGGATGGAGGCCAGAGAGCTGCCGGTCAAGATGCTGCACAAACATCCTGCCGTTCTCGTCCCCAACCTCTTTATTCCCCTGCTCATTGGCGTGATCCTTGTTCTAGCTGGCATCCTGGCCGCCCGTCAGTGGCACGTTATTTTTCTGTGGGTGGGCCTCGTTCTCTCACTTTTTCCCCTGGGCCTTGCCCTATATGCTTATATCGACTGGCGCAATGACCTCTATGTCTTGACCAACCGGCGCATCGTTCACCGGGAACAGATCGGGCTGGTGCGAGAAAGATTTTCTGCCGCCCCGTTACATGCCGTACAGGACATCCAACAGATCCAAATCGGTATGCTGAGCCACTTTCTGAACTATGGCGACCTGGTCATTGAGACGGCCGGGGGCGCCGGGCAGGTCACTTTTCACAGTGTTCCCTGCCCCGATGACGTGCGGAACGAGATCTTTGGGCAGATCGAGCGCACGCGGGCGCTGGCGCGGGCCCAGGAGCGGGAGGCGATCCAGCAGGCCATGCACCGCCACTTTTTGGGCCAGGAGTACGAGGAACCGCCCGCGGCGCCAGAGACTGCGCCTGTGAAGCGAAAGCTGCCCGGTCTCCTAGTCCTCATCACTTCGTTCATTCCTCCCTCCTGGCACCAGGAAGGAGACACTATCACCTGGCGCAAGCATTGGATCGCCCTCATCCGCACCGTGGGGGGGGCTGTCCTCACCTTTATCCTGACCACGACGGCCGTCTTGGCCCTGGTCATCTGGCGCGCCGAGCTGCTGGCGCCGCTGACGGTCGTCTATGCGGCGGCGGCCTTTTTTATCATCCCCTGGCTGTTGTGGCAGTTTGACGATTGGCAAAACGACTTTTACCAGGTGACGATTGCGCGCGTCATCCACGTCGAGCGCAAGCCGTTTTTCCTGAGCGAGAAGCGGCGGGAAGCCAGCCTGCAGCAGGTGACAAACGTCCGTTTCGAACAGCCCTTTTGGGGGCGAATTTTTAACTATGGCGACGTGTTTGTCGAGACCGCCGCTCCGGCCGGCACCTTTCACTTTCGCATGGCCAGCCGTCCCCGCGAAATCCAGTCCGAGATCTTTGCCCACATCGAGGCCTCGCGGGAGCGGCGGCAGCAGGAGGATGCCCGGCAGCGCCGCACCGAGCTGCTCGATTGGTTCAGCACCTATGACGAAATTCGCCGCCGTTCTCTTTACCCGCCCCCATCTCGGCAGCAGGGGGACAGTGTATGACCGTTCGCCCGATCATCTATTCTGACGACCCGGTCTTGCGGCAAAAGTCGCGTCGCATCCCGCGCGTCACGCCCGAGATCGAGCATCTGGTCGACGACATGTTCGAGACCGCGGATGCAGCCTACGGCGTCGGCCTGGCCGCAGTCCAGGTGGGGGTTCCCTGGCGGGTCATTATCGCCAACATCCCCGGTGACTTGCAAGACCCGGATGCCGGGACTGCCGTGGCCTTGGTCAATCCGGAACTGGCACGGGCTTCTGACGAGCTGGAAGAAGGGGTGGAGGGCTGTCTTTCCATCCCCGGCTGGGTGGGGAAGGTGGAGCGACACAAGAGCGTCGTCGTAAAGGCGATGGACATGCAGGGCAAAAAGATCCGGCTGCGTGCCGAAGGTTACCTGGCTCGTATCCTGCAGCACGAGATCGACCATCTCGACGGCGTGCTCTTTATCGACAAGGCGGCCGAGGTATGGCCGGTGAAGGAAGGGGACGAAGAGCGGGTCGAGGCCGGGTTTGCCGCGCCAGCGAATGCAATGATCTAGCTGCTCTCTCGATGATGGACAAGATTGACCACGGACAACAAGTAGCGCACCGCTCGAGGCTGCCCTGGCGGCGGTGGTTTCAGGAACGGTGGCTCAACTGGCGGTGGTTGATCGTCGGCGCGTTGTGGTTGCTCGCTTTCGGGCTGGGATACGCCGGCTTTTCCGATTATTTTGCCCGTCTTGGCGAGAGTCGCTCGTCCCTCGACATCTTGTACCTCACCCTGCAGCTGTTCACCCTGGAATCCGGCGCCCTCTCTGGTCCCAGGGGCTGGGCACTGGAAGTTGCGCGCCTGCTGGCGCCGGCAGTCGCCGCCTATACCGCCTTCCAGGCGCTGAGCATCATCCTGGACGAGCAACTCGATCGCGTTCGCTTGCGACGTTTTCGCGATCACGTCGTGATCTGCGGCCTGGGGCGAAAGGGGTATCTGCTGGCCCAAGCGTTTCGCCGGCGGGGCGACGCGGTGGTCGTCATCGAGCTGGACGAGGATAACCCCTACATCGCGCCGTGTAAGGAGCATGGAGTCATCGTGTTGATCGGAGATGCGATGGACGACGCCATGCTCCACCAAGCGGGCGTTCCCCGGGCGGGCTATCTGATATCGGCCTGCGGCGCCGACGGCGACAGCGCCGACATTGCCGTTCGCGCTGCGGCAATGGTCAAGGATCAATCCACGAGGGTGCTGACCTGCATCTTGCACATTGTCGATCCACAGCTCTGCACGCTTCTCCGCGAGCGGGAAATCGCCGGCAACCAGTCCGAACGATTCCGGGTGAGCTTTTTCAACGTCTTTGACAGCGGCGCCCGCACCCTGCTGCGCGAGCACCCGCCGTTTGACCGCCCTGCTGGCGTCCCGGCGCATATTCTCGTCGTTGGCCTGGGACAGATGGGGGAAAACCTGGTCGTGCAGATTGCGCGGGAGTGGTACCTCCAGCGGCCGGATGCCGGCGAGCGGTTGCGGCTGACGATCGTCGATTGCGAGGCGGAGCGGAAGACGGAATCCCTCTTCCTGCGCTATCCGCAACTGGAGAAAAGCTGTGACCTGGTTGCCCACTCCATGGATGTCCGCTGGCCCGATTTCCAGCGGGCCGATTTTCTCTTTAACGCCGCAGGAGACTGTGACGTGTCGATCGCTTACGTCTGCTTTGACGACGATTCTCTGGGGTTGTCGGCGGCCCTGGTGCTGCGCCAGCGGACGCGGCAGGTGAGCATGCCCATCGTCGTGCGCATGGAGCAAGAGGCCGGATTGGGCATGTTGCTGGGCGAGATGGACGACGGCGACGACGAATTTGAGAACTTGCGCGCCTTTGGGTTGCTGGATCGAACCTGCACGCCAGAATGGGTGCTCGGAGGGACGCGCGAGATGATTGCCCGCGCCATTCACCAGGATTATTTGCGGCGGCACGCCGCGGACCCGTCATTTGCCGACCCTGCCCGGGCGCCTTGGGAGCGGCTCTCGCCCCAGTACCAGGAATCGTGCCGCCGGCAGGCCGGTCATCTTGGCCACAAGCTCAAGGCTGTCGGCTGCGGCGTTGCCCCCCTGACCGATTGGGATGCCGAGCGGTTTGAGTTTACAGCGGGCGAGATCGAGCGTATGGCGCGGCTGGAGCACCAGCGCTGGATGGACGATCGTCTGCGCGACGGTTGGACCCTGGGCCCCCGCCGTCCAGAGAAAAAAACCAACCCTCACCTGGTATCATGGGAGCAGCTGCCGGAGGAGGTCAAGGACCTGAACCGGGATATGATGCGCGGGCTGCCAACCTTTCTTGCCCGCGCTGGCCTGCAAATTTACCGTCTCACAGGAGTTTAGGATGGAATACCAACCCCAGCCCCCGCGTGGGCGACCCGTTGCCAGTGATCCCTACTTTACGTTGATGGCTGACGAGCGCGGCATCGGATTTGTCCACTGCAGCGACGCCGTTCTTGTCGTGCCCCTGAGCGGCGAGGGCCAGGTGTTGTTGATGTCAGAGTACTCGCCCGCCTTTGGCGGCGAGGTGCTGGTTCTGCCTGGCGGTGAAATCGAGGCCGGCGAAGCGCTGGCAGAAACGGCGAACCGCGAACTGCAAGAAGAGCTGGGCTGGCGCGCCGGGCGCCTCGATTTCATGGGCGAGCTGCGGCCATTCAAATATCTTGCCGCACGGCAGTTTGTCTTTCTGGCCCGCGACCTGTCACCGAGCCGGCTGCCGGGCGATGAACGGCACCCGATCACCGTCCGCCCGGTTGCACTCGACCGCTTCACCGACCTGTGCGCCAACGGTGAGTTGTATGATGCCAGCGCGATCGCCGCCTTGTTCCTGGTCCAGAGATATGTGGCGGCCTGAGGAAAAGTTGACTTTTTGACTGGCTGGTATACAATCGCAAAAGAAGGGGGGGGCTATCATTGCTCAAGCAACTGGAACGACTGCAACGCACGATACGACTCGGCCTGCGGCTGAAACTGACCCTGCCTTACGTGGCTCTCGCCCTCGCAGTTGCCGTGGTGGGCGCCTATTTCGCTTCCCGCTTGATCTTTGATTCGCTGCAAGATCGCTTTGTCTACCAACTGCAGAGCTCGGGACGCCTGGTCAGTGAAGCCGTCGTCGAGATCGAAAACGAACAGCTGGATACCTTGCGGGCCATTGCGCACACGGCCGGGGTCGCCGAGGCGGTTGCGGCCGGCGACGCCGGAACACTGCGCGCGATTGTCCTTCCACTGAGCGTCAACCGCCGGGCGGACCTGGTGGATGTGCTGGATACCGGGGGCCAGGCAGTGTTGTCCCTGGCGCGCTCTGGCAGCACGTCCTTCGAGTATGACGTGAGCCAGGGGGCTGGCGTCTATGCCGATTGGCCCGTCGTGCAGCGGGTTTTGGCTGGCGAGTCGGACGAATTGGGGGACAAGTTCGTCGCCCTGGCCGAGTCGCCATGGGGGCCTGCCCTCTACATTGCTGGCCCCATCTACCTGCGCCAGGAGCTTGTCGGGGTCGCCCTGGTGGGCATCCGGCTCGACCAGCTGGTCCAGCAACTGCTGCTGGCGACCGGCTCCTACGTCACCATCTACGATCCAGAGGGCGCAGTTTTGACCTCGGCTCTCCCGGATGGCGACGCTGACGAACGGGCACTCACCCCGGACTTTTACCGCCACGTCCAGCAGGTTCAGGACGATACCATGCCGACCCGCTCGTTTTCCGTGGGCGAGGTCGAGTACGGCGAGGTTTTTGGCCCCTTTGAAGCCCGCGGCGGCGAGGACCTGGCGCTTTTCTCGGCCGCCTTGGAGCCCAACATCATCGTGCGCGCCAGCCCCATTACCCAGGCCGGGCTGGCTGTCGTCGTCGCCGTGCTGTTCTTGTTCGTCATCTTGATCGGTACAATGCTGGCCCGTTCCATTACCCGCCACCTCTTGTCTCTCGTCCACGCCTCGCAGCGGGTTGCCCAAGGCGACCTGAGTCCCGACGTCCGCGTGCGGACCGGGGACGAGGTGGAAGAGCTGGCAACCTCGTTCAACGAGATGGTCCGCCAGCTGCGCGAGGCCAGCCGCATGCAGGACATTTTTGGCCGTACGGTCTCACCGCAGGTGGCGGAAGAACTGCTGCGCAAGGGACTCGAGTTGGGCGGCGAGACGCGCGAGGTCACGGTGCTCTTTTCCGACATCCGGGGTTTCAGTACCATTTCCGAGTACCAGAGCCCGCAGGAGATTGTGGCCTGGATCAACGAGTACATGACCGAGATGGAGCTGGCGATTCGCGGCTGGGGTGGGGTGATCACCCGCTTTGTCGGCGATGCGATTGTGGCGACCTTTAATGCCCCGGGCGAACAGCCGGACCATCCCCACCGGGCGGTCCGCGCTGCACTGGCCATGTGCAGCCGGCTGGACAACCTGAATCGGTTGCGCGCTGACCGCGGCGATGCCCCCATCTGCCATGGCATTGGCATCGGCACGGGCAGGGCGGTTGCCG
This sequence comes from Anaerolineae bacterium, assembly GCA_016931695.1. GTDB lineage: Bacteria > Chloroflexota > Anaerolineae > B4-G1 > DUEL01 > JAFGEI01. The sequence continues at coordinate 33,280 of JAFGEI010000148.1, forward strand.
GCCGCATCGGCTCGCCGGACCGGGCGGAGTATACCGTCATTGGCGATGCGGTGAATGTCGCCTCTCGCCTTCAGGATCTGACCAAGCAATACCAGGATCAGGGTATGTCAATTCTCGCCCCGAGCGCTACCGTTGAACGGCTGGAACAGAGGGACGATCTCGACATTTCTGACCTGGGCGAGGTCCAGGTCAAGGGGCGGGAGCAGCCGGTCCGGGTCTATGGCATCTCTTCCAAGGACGGTGGCGGTGGACGTGCAGGAAAAGCGCACTAGAAGGGTGTGGCTGCCCTTGCTTACCCTTTTGATCCTGCTGCTTGTTATTCTCTGTATCTTTGGCGCAGTATGGCGCGGATTTGCCGGCGACCTGGCAGAGGCGTATCCTGGTAGCCTGCGCGCGGCGCGGCAAGCGGATTATGGGGTTGATCCCTATGCTATCGCGCTGGCCCCCTTGAACCCATCCCTGATCCGCGATGTGATCGAGGACGAATCACCCGTCGATGCACCGGCCATGGAGGCCACAATGACCGCCGTTTGGGCTGCGCCGGTACCTAGCGTCACCCCCGATCTTGCTCTTCCCTGGCCCACCTCAGCGCCCTCTTCGCCCACTCCTCGCCCCAGCCCCACGGCGACGCGGACGCCGACCGCGACTCCAACGCCGACGCCCACCGCGACTCCCACGGCAACCCCCACCCCGACGCCCACGGCAACCCTTCCTCCGCTGCCTACTTTTACCGCCACTCCCATCGTTCCGACGCTCCCGCCGCTTCCTACCGCGCCGCCGCCGGAAACCCGGACGCCATCTCCCACCCCGTCCCCCACGGCGACGGCTACTCCTACCCCGACGCCGACGCATACCCCGACGCCCACGGCAACCCATACTCCCACACCCACGCCGACCGCGACGTTTACCCCGACGCCCATCCCGCTGTACGATTATTCCGATGGGCGGGCTGCTGCCGGTTCCAATTTCGTGACGGTTTACTCTCCCCGTTCGCTGCCGGTGTCGGCCCGGCTTGGCCCCGGCGTCGATGTCGAGGCCGCGGCGGATTGGGAGGACGGGTTTGACGATGGCATCACCGTGAACGGGCAGCCGCTGGACGGCGCTGTGCTGACGCGCGGTCAGGATTACCTGTTTACGGTGAACGTTCAATGTAGCCAAAACGGGGCCCAGTTCCGCTTGTGGGCAGACTGGGATGGCGCAGGGGCTGGCGGCCCGTCGTCGCTGTATTACGTCAGCTATATCCTCTGCAATTCCAGCCACACGTTTCAAATCGTGGTTCCGAACAGCGCTGCGTCCGAGGTCTTTTTGCGGGCCTATGGCACGTATTATATTACCGACCTGGGGGAGGGGGATTGGGCCAGCAACGAGGACTTGGGGGAAGTGGAGGACTATTGGGTACAGACGACTGCCCCGTGACGTGCAACTCGCCAGGCCTCCATCCTTCTACTCTCTGCGCTGGGGAAAAGTATCCGCGTGTATTCGAAAGCTGGCTCAGGCGTACGTTTTGCCTGTAGGGGGATAGAGAAGATGAACGCGCGTAGGCTGGCCGGTTTGTTTGTTATCTTGGCTGCATTGCTCGGTTTTTTGCCTGTCACCGATGCGGCCTTTGTGGCGGTTTCCCCGACTCCCGCTGGAGAGGCGCCCGCGGCACAGATCGACGTGAATTGCACGCTGCTGGACGACCCTCACACCCGGGGTATGATGTCGTTTGCCCTGGAACAAAAGCTCTTACTGCTCTGTGGCCGCTTGCAAGATTCGCCTCGGGGCGGCACCGCTGCCCCGGTTGCGGATGGCGAGATACTGCGCTCTGACGACGTTCTGGTCAACGACCCGGCGGGCGACGTCGGCTTGTCCACCACCCAGAGCGGCACGACGATCGCCGTCAATCCTGACACCGGCGTGGTCTGCTCCGCCTATAACGACTCGCAGCACTGGGCCGAAGGCAATGTTTCCTTCACTGGCTTTAGCCGCTCTGTCGATGGCGGGGCGAGTTTTGTCGACCGCGGGCCCTTCCCGATTGGGGATGGCGGCAGCAGCATGGGCCTTCCCAGTCTCTCCTGGCGGGACGCGGATGGCTATTTCTACTATTTGTCGCTCCACACCAGCGGCCTGGGGCTCTGGCGCTCTACCGACGACTGCAACACGTTTTCTTTCTATAACGTGATTCACGTCGGCCCGTATGACGACAAGGCGATGATGGTCGTCGACAACAACCTTGCTTCCCCTTACTATGGCCGGTTCTATGTCGCGTGGACCGATTTCAGCGACGGGCGCATCTATCTCATCTATTCCGACGATGGGATTGCCTGGTCTCCCCCGCTTGCTCTGAGCGTGATTGGCGCGGACGTGCAGGGGGCGTGGCCGGCGGTGGCGCCGAATGGCGACGTTTACGTCGCCTGGCTGCGCTGGAATCCCTACCCCAACGGGCCAATCGCCGTCGAGATGGTATCTTCTGCCGACGGCGGGAACAGCTTTTCGTTTGCTTCTTCCCCGATGGTGGGCCAGGTCAACCCCCGCGATAGCTTTGCCACTGCCCTGTGTGGTCGCCCTGCCCTCAACGGCGAAATCCGCTACGCGCCGTTCCCCCAAATTGCCATTGGGCCCGACGGCTGTATCCACGCCGTCTATTCTTACGACCCTGACGGGTTCAACTTTGGCGACGTGGTCAACGTCTATTACCGCCGCTCGTGCGACGGCGGGATGAGCTGGTCCGCCGAATTGCAGTTGAACCAGGACGAGACTGGGACCGACCAGTGGTCGCCGACGATCAGCGTAGGGCCGACCAACACCGTCGCTGCCACCTGGTACGACCGGCGGCAGGACTCGCTCGGCAACTGGTGGTTCGATTACTATGGCGCCTTTTCCGGCGATGGCGGGATGACCTGGCTGAGCGATATCCGGATCACGGACGATTCGTCGCCCGTGGCGCCCCTGTTGCCCAACTTTGACCCGCTCGTCCTGAACTGTTACCACGGCGATTATGACCAGCAAGTGCAGGCAGTCGATTCGATCTATGTTCAGTGGTCCAATGACGTCAATGTGCAGAACTTGCACGCCGATCCTGACGCCTGGTTTGCGCGATACTCCCTCGCGCCGGATTTTACTCTCGAGGTGGAGCCCGACTATCACGACGTCTGCAAGCCCGATCAGGTGTTCTCGACGATCAGCGTCGGCTCTTTTAACGGTTATGACGAGCCGGTGACGCTGAGCGAAAGCAGCTTGCCGACCGGCGTGAACGCTTCGTTTAGCGACAACCCGGTTTTTCCTCTGCCCGGCCTCTCGATCTATACGCTCGACGTCAGCGCGACGACGGCCGAAGGTCTCTATACCGTGGTGATCAGCGGTACAAGCCTTTCTCTCACCCACCGGGTGACGCTCACCCTGGCCGTGAACAGCGTCATCCCCAGCTCGGCGACCATGCTCACCCCAGTGGATGGCGCAAGCGAGCTTCCCCTGGTCGGCATCGTTTTTGATTGGGCTGCGCTGCCCGAAGCGACGGCCTACCGCTTCCAGCTGGACGACGACCCCGCTTTTGGCTCGCCCGAGGTCGATGCGGTGGACGTTCGCGCCAGCGAATACTACGTCTTTGGCCCATTTGCACCCCTGACGACCCATTACTGGCGTGTCAGCGCGTCCAACGGTTGTGGAGAGGGCCCCTTTTCCGCCCCCTTTTCCTTTACCACTCAAGCGGCGGCTTGCATCCTGATGGTGGACGACGACCAGGATTTGCCGGACGTGCAAGCCTACTATGTCGGCGCCTTGCAAAACCTGGGCTATACCTACGACGTGTGGGATACGAGCACGATGGGCGACCCGCCGCTGGCCCACTTGTCGGGTTATCCCCACGTCATCTGGGCCACGGGCTACCCCTGGGTCGATACGCTCAATGCGGCGAACGAGGCGGCCCTGGCCGGCTACCTGGACGGCGGGGGGAATCTCTTTCTCTCCAGCGAGGATTATCTTTTTGAAGCTGGACTGTCGCCTTTTGCCCAGCACTACCTGGGGCTCGCCAGTTACGCCAATGACGTCAACTATACCGATCCGGTGGGGAACGCCGGCGCACCGATCGGCGATGGCCTGGGCCCGTACGTGCTGGTGCCTCCCGCGGGGTGGCCGGGCAATTTTTACACGGACGAGGTGGCAGGGGCGCAGCCCGCCCCCTTCCGCTGGCTGGCTGCCGGCACGGATAACTCGACGACCTTGATCAGCGATACTTACAAGACTGCCTTTTTGGCCTGGCCACTGGAGGGGCTGGCCGACCTGGCCGCGCGCACCGAGGTCCTTTCGGAGACGATCGCCTGGTTTGGCGGCTGCAGCGCGTCGGGCTACCTGGCGGGCTATGTGCGGGACGGGGAGATGGGAGGGGCGAATCCCCCCTGCACCACGGCGGTGGTCTATGTGGAGCCGCTCGGGCGGGAGGTGCCGGTCAATATGGCGACCGGTTACTATCACGCCAGCTTGCTGCCCGGCAATTACGTCGTCGAGGCGACTGCGCCTGGCCATTCTTGGGAGAGCGCTGGCGTGACGGTCGTCGATGGCGTGACGACTACCCAGGATTTTGAGCTGTGGCGCCCGTGGATCGAGATCACACCGACCGGGTTTGTCTCTGTCACCGTCCCCATGGGGCCGCCGGTGGTTGGGACGTTGTGGATCACCAACTATGGTCACCTGCCCCTCGATTATTCCATCTGGGAGCTGCCCTGGGGCGGCGCGTTGTTGTCCGACCGCCCGCTGCCCGCGATCACGACGCTGCGCCAGGAACGGGACGGCGCCGCGGTGGTCGAACCGCAGCTCCTGGCGGAAATCGCCGCGGCGGGAGAGAGCGACTTTTTTGTCTGGCTGGTGGAAAGGGCGGACCTGAGCCCGGCCCACGACCTGGCGACCAAGGAGCAAAAGGGCTGGTACGTCTTTACCGCCCTGACCGCGGTCGCCGAGCGCACCCAGGCACCGCTGCGCCAGTATCTCGACCGGCAGGGCGTGGCGTACGAGCCCTTTTACATCGCCAACAAGGTCCTGGTGCGCGGCGGCGACGAGACGCTGTTGCTCAACCTCGCCAGCCGCCCGGACGTCCTGCGCATCACCGCGAATCACATCTACCATCTCGACCCCTCGCTCCTCGGCGGGGTTCCCGACCAAGGGCCGCAGCCGGACGCTGTCGAGCCCAACATTGCCTTTATCCGGGCCGACCAGGCCTGGGCGTTGGGCTATGATGGAACCGGTACGGTGATGGGCAACAACGACACCGGCATCGACGAGACCCATCCGGCCCTGGCCTCTCACTACCGCGGCTGCCTCGATCCGCCGGCTTGCTCCATTTGGGACCACAACTATAGTTGGTGGGACGCGACTGGCACCTATCCGGTCAATCCCAACGACGGTCTGGGCCACGGCACGTATACCACGGGCGTGATGGTCGGTGACGACGGCGGGGTGAACCAGATTGGCGTTGCCCCGGGCGCGCGAACGATCCATTGCAAGGCCTTGGACGACAGCGGCGGCGGGAGTGATGTGACTCTCACCGAGTGTTTCCAGTGGGACCTGGCGCCGTGGAACTTGAGCGGGGACAACCCGAATCCCTTGCTGTCTCCCGATGCACTCAACAATTCCTGGGGGTATATGAACGGGGGCGCGCCGCAGTTCAAGGACGAGATCCAGGCCCTGCACGCGGCGGGTATCCTGGTCGAGGTTGCGTCGGGCGTCGAGGGGCCCAGCTGCGCCACGCTGCGCTCGCCAGCCGATTATTGGGAGCCGCTGACCACTGGCTCGGTCGACCCTTCGACCGGCTATCCGGGCACCATCAGCGCGTTCAGCAGCCGCGGCCCTTCGATGATGGATTCGACCTATTGGTTTCCCGACGTCGTGGCCCCGGGAGAGAACATTCGCTCCAGCTGGCTTGGCGGCGGCTACAACTCGATGAGCGGCACGTCGGCCTCCGGCCCCCACGCCACGGCCCTCGTCGCCCTTTGCTGGGATGCCGCGCCGCTGCTGCGCGGCCATGTGGAAGAGACGATTCACGTCATCACCAGCACGGTCACTCCGCTGACCGGGCAGTTTGGCTCTAACTGCGGCGGCGACTATACCACCGGCCCCAACCACGACTGGGGCTGGGGCAGCGTCGACGCCTTGGCGCTGGCCCAGGAGTGCTTTGCTCGCGGCGGGCTGGCCGACCTGCCGTGGGTCTGGACGAACCCGGTATCTGGCGCCGTCCCTGGCCCGGGCCTGCAGCCGGTCGACGTCACTGTCTGGTGCACCGAGACCGGTGAGCTGAGCGGGACGTTGGGGATCGCGCACAACGACCCCTGCCGCGAGCCGGTCGCCGTGCCGCTGTGGATTCACTGCGTTTGTGCCCATGGAGTGAACGTGACACCGGCGATGGACGCGCGGGCGGGAGAACCCGGCGCGACGGTGGTCTATACGCTGACCGTGGTCAACAGCGGCACCTGCACGGATACGTTTGACCTTACGCTGAGCGGCCATTCCTGGCCGACTATCGCCCCGACCACCGTGGGGCCACTGGCGCCGGGGGCCGGCGACAGCCTGGGCGTGGTGGTAGAGATTCCGGTGGATGCTTTGTGTGGCGAGTGGGACGAGGCGGTCGTCACGGTCGCTTCCCACTTTGAGCCGGGGGTCGCAGTCAGCAGCGTACTGACCACGTCGGCCGGTGCGGTTTATAGCGTCACCCTCGACCAGCCGGCAGACCTCCGCTGGGGCGACCCCGGCAGCGACGTACATTACTTTTTGATCGTCACCAACAGCGGCAACTGTACTGACACCGTCAACATTTCGGCCGCTGCAACGTGGCCAACGGCGGTGGTGCCGGCTGTCGGGCCGTTGGCTCCCGGCGCCAGCGCCGGGGTGGACATCACGGTGACGGTGCCCGCCGATGCCCAGTGCGGCGAGTGGGACGAAGCCACGGTTACTTTTGCCTCTCAGGCGGATGGTTCCATATCGACCAGCAGCCTGTTGACCACGCTGGCAAACGCGGTGGCAGGCGTGGCGGTCGTCCCCCCGGCGGACAGCCAGGGCGGCGACCCCGGCGCGACGGTGACCTACGCCCTGGCGCTGACCAACACCGGCAATTGCAGCGATACGTTTGCCATTGTCGTGAGCGGCAATCTCTGGCCGACCGCCGCGCCGCCTGCTGTCGGGCCGCTGCAGGCGCAGGAAGCGCATCTTGTCGGGGTCACAGTGACCATCCCCGGCGACGCTCTGCCCTACGAATTTGACGTTGCCGTGGTCACGTTTTCCTCGAGCCAGGGCGGCAAGGGCGCCTATGTTACCAGTACGCTGACGACGACCGTCAATTGCGAGGCAGTGTCCGGCGCCGATTTTGTCTACACGCCGTCGCTGCCCTTGGCCGGGGAGACAGTGGTCTTTACCGGCGTGGTCGCGGCGGGAACGTCCCCGCTGACCTACACCTGGGATTTTGGCGATGGCGCGACGGGTATGGGGGCGGTTGTCAGCCACAGCTACGAGCTCAGTGGAACGTTTTACGTGGTCGTGACCGCTACCAACCTCTGCGGCGTGGCGGCCAAGAGCCGCTTTGTCCCCGTCGTCGGCGAGCCATTGATCGCCGTCTTTCCGCTGCGCCTGGGCGCGGTGCTGAGCCCCGGCGGGGTGAGTGTGCAGGTGGTGAAGGTTGTCAATGAGGGAACGTCGAATCTGCGCTGGAGCCTGGTCGAGAATCCGGCAGTGCCCTGGTTAGAGGAGGCGCCGGTCGACGGCGTAACTCCGCCGTTCAGCACCACTGACGTCCTGGTCACTTTTGACGCTGCCGGACTGGGGGGCGGGGTCTATGCGACGGACCTGGAAGTGCACAGCAATGATCCCGCCGGATTCCCCGTGGAGGTGGACACTGTCCTGACTGTCACGGAAGAGTGTGTTCCCGTCGGCGAGGTGAATTTCGACCATTGGCCGCCGAACCCCCTGGTGGGAAGGCCGGTGACTTTTACGGCTTCTGCGGCCTACGGCACGTCCCCGGTGCTGTACGTGTGGGATTTTGGCGATTATCAGGCGGGGGAAGGGGAGGTCGTGTCCCATATTTATGTCGCGGCTGTAACCTATCGCGTTGCCGTGACGGCGACCAACGCATGTGGCAGCGATGGAAGGGCGCGCTACGTCACAGTCTATGGAAAGCCCATCTATTATCTCTACCTGCCGCTTGTCTCGAGAGTGCCCTGATGGCGCATAGTGCCTTAAGGTTTTATCTGAATCGTGGAAATAGGAGGTGTGGTAACATGCTGGATATTTCAATACCTCGGGAGTGTGTCTATCAGCAGTTTGACGCGCATCCAGGCCCTTGCCCCCGCTGCGGCAGCGACCTGGAGGTTCAAAAAGCAACCTACCTGGTAACGACGCGAGATGAGGAACGGATGACGGACAGCTTTATCGTCGAGAACGACATGGGCTGGTTCTGCAGACAGTGCCCAACCCTGGTCGTCGACCCCCGCCGGGTGAGCGAGTTTTTGCTGCGCCAAAAGGCCGAGGCGGACATTGGGCGGGAATTTGCCGTGGTGGGGCTCGTGGGCCTGGAGGTGATCCCAGAGGAGCGGAAGGAGCTCCCGCTGGGCACGGACGAAAATCCCATCCCCTTGGTCTGGTTCACCAACATTCCCCGCGGGACAATGCCCGATTAGGCGGTCTGACAGTACAGTACGTTAGGCTGTGAGGATGTAGGGATGAGCGCCTTCTGTGAGGGGGCGCTTTTCTCTGTCTTGCCGATGGGTGGCATCATATTCGATATCAAGCGTTTCTCCGTTCACGACGGCCCGGGTATCCGTACGACGGTCTTTTTCAAGGGCTGTCCGTTGCGCTGTCAGTGGTGTCACAATCCGGAAAGCCAGCGCGTGCGGCGAGAGTTGATGGTGTGGAGGGAGCGCTGTATTGGATGTGGGGCCTGCGTCTCTCTCTGCGAGCAAGGTGTGGCGGTGCCGGATAGAGTGAGGGGGGAGGGCTGTATTCTCTGTGGGCAGTGTGTTGATGGTTGTTACGCCGAGGCGAGGCAGATGGTAGGGCGGGAAATGTCTGTCCAGGAAGTGATGGCGGAGGTGGAGCGGGATATCGCTTTCTACGACGAATCGGGTGGGGGGGTGACTTTTTCCGGCGGTGAGCCGCTGCTGCAGCCCACGTTTCTGTATGCCCTTTTGCAGGCCTGCCAGGCAAAGGAGATTCACACCGCCGTGGATACCTGCGGCTGGGCGGACTGGGCGGTTCTGGATTGCGTGCGTCCCCACGTCGACCTTTTTCTGTACGATCTCAAGTTGATCGACGAGGTCGCCCACCGGCGGTGGACCGGGCGCTCGAACGACCGGATTCTGGACAACCTGCGGCGGCTTTCGGCTTTCGGCCAGCGGATAATCCTTCGCGTAGCCATTGTACCCACGATCAACGACGACGCCCAGTCTGTCCGGCAAATTGGCAGCTTTGCCGCCAAATTGCCCGGCCTGGAGCGAGTTGACCTCTTGCCCTACCATCGGGCAGGAGCGGAAAAATACACCCGTCTCGCCCGCGATTTTTCTTTGCCCGGGATTCGTCCGCCGACAAAGGAGAAAATGGCCGAGATTGCGCGAGTTTTTACGGCATTGGGACTGCAGGTCAAGGTGGGAGGCTGAACATGGCGATGACTGAACGGGTTGCCCGGCTGCGGCAGCAGAGTTTGGATGCTGTCCCCTCGATCTCTGCCGAGAGGGCGCGCTTGATGACCGAGTTTTACCAGCAGAGCCAGGGGCTATGCTCTGCTCCAGTGCGGCGGGCTTGGGCCTTCCGGTATCTGCTGGAGCACAAGGCGATTTATATCGGCGAGGGGGAGCTGATTGTCGGCGAGAAGGGAAATGTCCCCAAGGCGACGCCGACGTATCCCGAACTTTGCTGCCACAGCCTGGCGGATCTCGAAATCCTGCACTCGCGGGGGAAAATTCCCTTTGCTGTCAGCCCTGAAACCCGGCAGCTCTATGCCGATGTCGTGATTCCCTTCTGGCGAGGACGCTCGATGCGCGATCTCATCTTTGACGAGATGGCCGACGGATGGAAAGCGGCCTATGAGGCGGGGGTCTTTACCGAGTTCATGGAGCAGCGCTCGCCAGGCCACACGGTCCTGGATGACAAGATCTATTACATGGGACTGCTCGATTTCCAGCAAAAGATTGACGCCAGCCTGGCAGGATTGGATTATCTCAATGACCCTGAGGCGTACGCAAAGCAGGAGCAGCTCAAGGCAATGCGCGTCGCGGCTGGGGCGCTGATTCGCTTTGCCAAACGGCACGCGGAGGGGGCGCGGGAATTGGCGCGGCAGGAAAAGGACCCGCAGCGCAAGCGGGAGCTGGAGAAAATTGCTGCTGTCTGCTCTCGCGTCCCCGTCCACGCCCCACGCGGCTTTTGGGAGGCGCTGCAATATTACTGGTTCGTCCACCTGGGTGTGACAATAGAGCTGAATCCCTGGGACGCCTTTTGCCCGGGCCGCCTGGACCAGCACCTCTACCCCTTCTACGAGCGGGGTCTGGCGGATGGAACCCTGACTCGTGACTATGCGGAGGAATTGTTGCAATGCCTCTGGATCAAGTTCAACAACCAGCCCGCTCCCCCCAAGGTGGGGGTTACCGCGGCCGAGAGCAGTACCTACACCGATTTTGCCCAGATCAATACCGGCGGCCTGCGGGCTGACGGCTCTGACGGCGTCAACCCTGTCACATATCTACTATTGGACGTCATTGAGGAGATGCGGCTGCTGCAGCCGAGTTCGTCGGTCCAGGTGAGCAAAAAGAGCCCCGATCGCTTTCTCAAGCGGGCGGCGCGCATTATCCGTACTGGTTTTGGCCAGCCCGCGATCTTTAATGCCGACCTGATCGTTCAAGAGTTGATCCGCCAGGGCAAGTCTGTTGCCGACGCGCGCAATGGTGGCTCCAGCGGCTGTGTCGAGGTGGGGGCTTTTGGCAAGGAGAACTATAATCTGACTGGCTACTTTAACATGCCCAAGGTGCTCGAGATCACGCTCCACAACGGCGTCGATCCGCGAACGGGCCGCCAGCTGGGCCTCGAGACCGGGGATCCGCGCCAGTTTGCTTCCTTTGCAGACCTGTTCGGCGCTTTTGTGCGGCAGTTGAACTACTTTATCGAGATCAAGGTGCGCGGCAACAACGTCATCGAGCGGCTCTATGCTCGCTACATGCCGGCCCCATTTCTCTCGCTGATGATCGACGACTGTATCGCACGGGGAAAAGACTATCACGACGGCGGTGCGCGCTACAACACGACGTATATCCAGGGGGTGGGGTTGGGCACGGTGACCGATGCCTTGACGGCGATCAAATACCATGTTTTCGATCGGCGGGCGCTCTCGATGGACGAGCTGCTGGCGGCCCTGCAGGGCGATTTCGCCGGGCACGAACGAATGCGCCAGATGCTGCTGAATCGGACGCCCCGCTATGGCAACGACGATGATTACGCCGACGCGGTGATGCAAGCCGTTTTCGAGGCCTATTACCAGGCGGTCGATGGCCGGCCCAATACCAAGGGCGGCACGTATCACGTCAACCTGCTGCCGACCACGGTCCACATCTATTTCGGCTCGGTCACTGGCGCAACTCCGGACGGCCGGCGGGGTGGGGCGCCGCTCTCTGAAGGCGTCTCGCCGGTCCAGGGGGCCGACCGGAAAGGGCCGACGGCAGTGATCCGTTCCGTAGCCAAGATGGATCACGCCCGCACGGGCGGCACGCTGCTGAACCAAAAGTTTACCCCGGCGCTGCTGCAGGACGAGGACGGCCTGGACAAGCTGGCCCAGTTGGTGCGCACCTACTTCAAGCTGGATGGCCACCACGTTCAATTCAACGTCGTCGATGCCGCTACGCTGCGTGCGGCAAAAGAGAACCCGGAGCGGTACCGCGACCTGATCGTGCGGGTGGCGGGTTACAGCGACTATTTCTGCAATCTCGGCGAGGCGCTGCAGGACGAGATCATCGCCCGAACGGAGCACGAGTCATTCTAGTGGCGCGCCGTATAGTGCCGTATAGATTGCATAATGCTCGCGGATGAGCTTGAGATACAATTGGGTCTCTCGAAAGCCGATCGTTTCCAGGAACAGGTCGGGGTCTCCTCCTGCCGCTTCTAGCCAGCGCGCAGCGTTGGTCGGCCCGCCGTTGTACCCGGCCAGGGTGGCGTGCAGCTGTCCGGCGAAGCGATCCTGCTGCTCCGCCAGGTACCAGGTGCCAAAGCGGATGCTGACGTAGGGGCGGTAGAGGTCGTCGGTCTCGTAATCCGGTGGCCATCCCAACTGCCCGGCGATGTAGGCACCGGTGGAAGGGATCACCTGCATCAGGCCGTGGGCGTAGGCCCACGAGGTGGCAAACCCCTCGAACAGGCTCTCCTGGCGGATGAGGGCGAATACGAGCAAGGGTGGCAGGTCTTGCTCCATGGCGTTGGATAGAACCAGTTCTGCGTAGTGGGTGGGGTAGGCCAGGCGGGCCAGGAAAGGTGGGGCGTCAAGGGTGGATGCGGCGGGGGAGAGGGCAATCAGGTTGCTGGCGGCAATGATAGAGGAGCGGTAGAGCCCGATGTCGCGGTAGAGAAGGGCCAGGCGGTACTGGGCCAGTGGATCGTCCGCCGTGGCGCGGCGGAGGTTTTCCAGCTCGTTCCGCGCCGCCTCCCACTGTCCCAACCGCCACAGCTCCAGACCACGCTGCAGGCGCGGGTCGTCCTGCAGCGTGGCGTCCAACTCCCCAACGCGGCTGCCGGAGGCCAGGCCGAGCCAGCTTGCCAGCCACGCTTCGGCCGCCGCCTGTTCGGCGGCGAGGTCGGCAGGGGGCGCATAGCTTGCCGGCCGGAAAGGTGGCGCAAATGGGTCTTGCAGCATGTCAGCAGCACGCAGGCCATAGTAGCCGAGCGGATCGATGCGCGCGGCCTGGCTAAAGGCCGCGGTCGCCGAGATGGTATCCCCGGCCGCCAGGCGTGCTTTGCCCAGCCAGAGGTAGGCTGCACTGCTGTGCTCCGAGCTGGGATATTGCTCCACCAGGGCCTGCCAGTCGCTTACCGCCCGCGCAGTCTCGCCCCGCCGGTAGTGGTAGAGGCCAGCGCGAAAGAGGGCCTGCGCGGCATAGTCGGAGGCGGGATAGGCCGCCTGACAGCTTTCATAGGCGGCGGCAGCGTCATGGTCCTGGCTGCGTTCCAGGGCCTGAGCGGCTGACCACAGGGACTCGGCGGCGAGGGGATGGCTGGGGGCGGTTTGGGCAAAATTTGCATAGACCTGGACCGCGCCGCCGATGTCTCCTTGTTCCTCCAGCGATTTCCCCCAGTGCAGCCAGGCCTCGCCCCAAAACGGGCTCTCCGGGTGGGTTTCGACCAGGGTGCGGAACTGGTAGGCGGCCAGGGCGGGGGACCCTGCCTCCAGGTGGGCCAGCCCGGCATAGTAGTGGGCGTCGCCCGAGTGGCTCTCGCTCGATTCGATGTAGCGGTACAGGGCGGCGACCGCCGGGCTGTAGGCGCCGGCGTGGTAGTCGACGATGCCGCGGGTCAGGTCGTCTACCGGCACGCCGGCACCGACCAGCACGACGAGCGACTGGTAGGCCCACGGGCTGGCAGGATACTCCAGGACGATCTCCAGGTGCCGGGCGTAGCCCGCTTCCACCTGTCCGGCAAGGATCGCCGTCTCGGCCGCCAGGTGACCGATGCGGGCGCGGTAATCGGCAATGCGGGCCTGGGCCAGGATGGCATCGTATTGCTCCAGGGCGGCGGCGAAATCTCCCTCTGCCGCGTGGAGCAGGCCGATCTTTTCCCGCACGCCGACCTCGAGGGAGAGGTCTGGCGCACTGTCGACGGCGACGCGGTAAGCATTCAGCGCGCTGTCCAACTCCCCCGCCGCTTGCAGGGCGTCTCCCAGCCATTCGTGGACGTAGGGGCCGATTGCGGTTCCGCCCTTCAGATAGAGCTGGTACTGCCAGGCGGCGCCCGCGGCATTGCCCGTTTCCATCAATGCCTCGGCGTGGAGAAAATGGGCCGCGTGAGCTTGCTCCGAATCGGGGTAGCGCTCGTCCAGTTCTTGGAAGGCGTCGGCAGCCTGGTCGTAGGCCTGGTCGAGCAAATAGGTCTGGCCGAGGGCGAGCAGTGCCTGGGCGCCGAGCTGTGCGTCGCTCGAGATTGCCAGCGCGGCCTGGAGGGCCAGAGTGGCGCCATCGATGTCGCCGACGAACAGCGCCGCTTCGCCAAGCTGCAACAGGTCGGCGGGCACCGGCGTCGGCGTTGGAGTGGGAGAGGGCGTTGCAGTGGGTGTGGGTGTTGCAGTTGGCGACGGGCTGGGGGGCGTGGTTGCGCTGGGTGACGGCGTGGCGCCGGGCAAGGTTGCGGGCACGGGGATGCAGGAGGCCGTGCTGATTGAGGAGGCCAGCAGCACAGCCAAAACAGCGAGGATGGGCGGGCGCCGTTTTCCATTGTCGCGCAAATGATCGGGAGACGGGTTCTTCACGTCCCAAATGGTAATTGAAATCTGGTGTTCTGTCAAATTGGATTGCTTTCTCGCTTCCCGCATGTTATACTCTACAGTGGCATGATCGACCACAGCGTGGTGTAGGGGGAATCATTGGGCGAGCGGGTAATCGAAAAGCGTTGTGGGCTGGACAGCGGGTTGCTGCTGGCCGTGCTGCTGGGGCTGGCTGCCGCGCTGCCCTTTCTCGTCCGGCCCGGCCTGCCGCGAGACACCGATGCCGAGCTGCACGTCTTTCGTGCCGCCGAGATCCTGTCCTGTTGGCAGGGCGGGGTGCTGTACCCCCGCTGGGCGCCTGATTTCTACTATGGCTACGGCTATCCGATCTTTAACTATTATGCGCCGCTGACGTATCACCTGGCCGCCCTTTTCTCCCTCTGTCCAGGTGTGGACATTGTAGGCGGTGTAAAGGCCGTGTTCGTGCTGGGACTGATCCTGAGCGGGGCAGGAGCCTACTTGCTGGCTCGGGACGTCCTTGGCGACCCGCCGGCAGCCGTCGTGGCTGCGGCGTCGTTTCTCTTTGCCCCTTACGTGCTCTTTGTCGACCCTCACGCCCGCGGTGACCTGGCGGAGCACTTTGCCATCGGCTTGCTGCCCTTGGCCCTCTTTGCCACGCGGCGCTGGGTGGAGCAGGGGCGACGCGCCCCTTTTGTCGGCTCTGTGCTTTTTTGTGCGGCGCTGATCTTGTCGCACAATTTATTGGGGGTTGTCGGGTTCGCGATTCTCCTGGCTGCGATTTTCTGGCAAGTTGTCGTCGAGGGCCGTCGTGACGGGGTGGGGCGGGGGCTGGTGACGCCGCTGCTGGCCCTGGCGCTTGGTGCCGTTTTCTGGCTGCCAATGCTGGTCGAGCTGCCGCTGGTCCAGCTGACCGTGGTCGGGGCGGGCCACTTTGATTTTCGCAATCACTTTGTCGCTCTGGCGGAACTGCTGGCGCCGTCCCGCGTCCTCGACCTGGGAAGCGTCGCCCCGCGCTATTGGTTCAACCTGGGCCTGCCGCAGTGGGTCCTGGCGCTGGTAGGCGTCGTGGGCGGGATGGGGTGGCTGGGGCGCTCGAGACGGGCACTGGCTTTTTTTGCCCTGTCGGCACTGGGGCTGGTAGCGCTGATCCTGCCGCTGTCGCTGCCGTTGTGGGAAGCGATCCCCCCGCTGGCTTATCTCCAGTTTCCCTGGCGGCTGCTGGGACCGGCGGCGCTGATGGCAGCTCTTTTGGCCGGGGCTGCTGCCTCGCTGCTTCCCAACACCTCCTGGCGCCCCCTCGCGTTGGCGGCCGGGCTGGCGTTGACCCTGGCGCTGTCCCTGCCGCTGCTGTTCCCACCCGAGTGGGGGGCGGATTTTGGCGACACCACCCCGGCGGGAATTGTGCGCTTCGAACTGGAGGGCAAGGTGGTGGGGACGACTTCGACGGGCGATTTTCTGCCGCGCACAGTAGAGACGATGCTGCGCCCCCAGGGGAGCCTGGTCGCTTCGTACGAATCAGGCTGGATTGACAAGGCAAATCACGCTGCCGTGCCCGAGGGCACGACGGTCAAAGTCGTCGACCATGGGCCTGTGCACGACCGCTTTTCCGTCTCGGCGCCGCGCCGGTTTGTCTTTCGCCTGTACACCCTGGCTTTTCCGGGCTGGACCGCTTGGGTGGACGACGAACCGGTCGACATCGAGTTGGGACGCCCGGAGGGCTTTATCACCTTGTGGGTGCCGCCTGGCGAGCACGACGTGCTGGTCCGCTTTGTGGACACGCCAGTGCGCCGGGCGGCCTGGGGGATTTCTGTCGCTGCTTTGATCGCTCTGCTCGCGGCGCTGGGAGTCGCTCCTTGGACTGGCGAGCGGCAGGCGTCGCCGCGCTTGTCTCGGCGCATGTTGGTCTGGTTGGGGGGAGCGCTGCTGCTGTTCTTGCTGTTCAAGTTAGCCCTCGTCGATCCCCTGGGCTGGTTCCGCTACACCTCGCCGCCGGGAGAGGCGTGGGCGGCGCAGTACCGCCAGCAGGCAAACCTGGCCGGGGAGGTTGAGCTGCTTGGTTTCGACTTGCCTGGCCGGCAGGTCCGCCCTGGCGAGATGCTCGACGTGGTGCTCTATTGGCGGGCTGTGCACCCGCTGGAGACGAATTACCAGTCTTTTGTCCACCTGGCCCAGCCGCTGACAGTGGCCTGGGGGCAGTCGGATGCCCTCAATCCCGGCGGCCTGCCCACGACCCGCTGGCCCCAGGACCGCTACGTGTGGGATGCCCACCGCTTCCAGGTACCGGCAAATACGCCGCCAGGGGAGTACGTCCTCGCGGTTGGCCTGTATACATTGGCCGACGGCCGGCGCCTGCCGGTCCTGGGTGCCGAGGAGCAAGATTCGGTGGTATTGGAAATCCCGGTAACTGTGCTGCCAGGGCGGTGAAAGCGGAAGGGTGGCACAAGCTGTGATTCCCAAGAGGGGTGTCGCCAGCGCTGCCGAGCAAACAGGCATCGAGGTCGATTTCTGCCAGCCGGGAGCGTTCTAATGCCGCATCAGCCTCGGTGCTGCTGCAGGGTGCGGTCGAGGATTTCGTCCTGGTCCGTGCGGCGGTGTCTCTTGGGCTGGTGTTGGGATGGGCGCTGTTTCTTCTCCCGTGCCGGCTTGGACTTTTGTGCCCTGCGATAAGCGACCTCAAATTGGGAGGGGAGGCTTTCTTCTTCCTCGTCGATGACGGTGTCGGCAAAATTCTCCATCGTGAGGTCGATGCGTTTCTTGCGCCGGTCGATGCTCAGGATGCGGACCGCGACTTCGTCGCCCAGGCTAAAGATTTCGGACGGGTGGCGGAAAAAGCGCCCGCCCATCTCGCGGCTGTGCAGCAAGCCGGGGCGCTCCGCGCCGATGTCGACAAAGACCCCGTAGCGCTCGATGCGCACGACCTGTCCGACGTGAGACTGGCTGTCATTCAGCTCGCGCCAGTCAACGTCGGGCGGCTTGACCATCGTCAGCGCGATGCGGCCCTGCTTGGGGTCGACCTGGGTCACCCAAACCTCGACGGTGTCGCCTTCTTTGACCACATCCGAGACGCGATCGACTCTTTGATCGCTGAGCTGGGAGATGTGGATCAGGCCGTCTCTTTCCAGGCCGAGGTCGACAAAGGCGCCGTAGAGCTCGATTCGCCGCACGACGCCATCCAACTTCATCTTTGGCTGCAGTTCAGAAATTGAAGTTGGCTGGGATAGATCAGATTGATCGGTGTATTCTTCGCTCACGCTTTCACCTCTACGGTAATAACTTGAGCCTGGACCGGCCCTGGCTCAAGGCAATCGACCCCCAATTATATTCTGCTCGTCCATTCTGTCAAGTCGCCTGTCTTCGCATAGTCACCAAAGGAGGGAGAGCAAGAAAACTTAACAAATTCGTCAATAAAGACAATAGACTATGCGAAATCTCGGGCCGCGATCTCCCTTTGCGTCTTTTTCGCGCGGGTAGGGCGCGCCCGCTGGCGTCACTTGCCCCGGCTGCGCCGCCACTCGCGCTCGATTTCCCGTTCGCTGTCCCGCTGCCGGATGGCTTCCCGCTTGTCGTACTGTCGCTTGCCCCGCACCAGGGCAATTTCGACCTTGACCCGCCCGTGTTTGAAATAGATCTTGAGCGGTACGATGGTGTAGCCGCGCTCCTGAACCTGCCCTGCCAGGCGGTTGATCTCGCGGCGGTGCAAGAGCAGCTTCCGCGGCCTGGTCGGTTCGTGGCCCTGCCTCCCGCCGGGGTCGTAACTCGCGATGTGGGTGTTGACCAGCCACAGCTCGCCATCTCGCAGCTGCACGTACCCCTCGCGGAGGTTCACCCGCCCCGCGCGGATCGATTTCACCTCTGTCCCTTTCAAGACGAGGCCGGCTTCGTGCCGCTCTTCAATGTGATAGTCGTGGCTGGCCTTGCGATTGGTCGCCACCACCTTGATCTTGTCCACGCTATTCCCCGCTCAACAGGTACTCGATGGCCCGCTCTAGCTGGGGGTCCTGTCCGGCTTCCAATTCCTCGGGCAGAGGAACCTCGATGTCGGGCGTCAGGCCCTGGCCGTGAATTGCCACGTCGTTGGGCGTGAACCAGCGGGCAATAGTTACGCGCAGTTCGGAACCGTCCGACAGGCGGTGCGGGCGCTGCACCGAGCCCTTGCCAAAGGTCTGCTCGCCGATTAGGGCCGCGCGCCCCCGGTCCTGGATCGCCCCGGCGACGATTTCCGACGCCGAGGCGCTGCCGCCGTTCACCAGCACCACCAGCGGAATGTCCTCCAGCATGTCCCCGTCGTGGGATTCAAAGATCTCTTCCCGCCCGTCCGAAACCCGTTCGATGAGAACGATGCCATCGTCGAGGAACAGGTCGGCAACGCTGACCGCCTCGTTGAGCCATCCGCCGGGATTGTTCCGCAGGTCAAGGATGATGCCAGCTGGCCGCTGGGCCATCAGGCCCTCCAGTGCTTCTTCCAGTTGGGCAGTAGCGGTCGAGCTGAATTCGGTCAAACGGACGTAGGCAATGTTGCCTTCCAGTATCTCTGCTTCTACCAGGGGGATTTGGACACGCGCCCGGGTGATAGTCACCTCAAAGTGTTCTTCTGTGCCCGGCCGCTCGATCAGCAATACGACGTCTGTTCCTGCCGGGCCACGGATGAAGGCAATCGCCTCATAGATACCAAGCCCGACGATGGATTGTCCGTCGACGGCAAGCACGCGGTCGTTGTCCCGGAGCTCGGAGGCCTCCGCCGGCGAATTGGGGATGATGCTGACGATCTCGAGCTTGCCGTCGTCGCGCATGCGGACAAAGGCGCCGATGCCCTCAAAGCTCCCGCTTGCGTCCTCGTTGAGGATCGAGGCAATTTCGGGTTCGATGAAGGATGTGTACTCGTCGTCTAGTGTTTCGAGCATGCCCCGTATGGCGCCGTAGGTCACGGCTTGCATGTCGGGAACTTCGCCGTAATACTCTTGCTGGACAATATCCCAGACTTCCCAGAACAACTGAAAGGCCTCCTCGTCCGGGCTTGTCGGGGGCGGGGTCGGATTGGGGTCGGGATAGACGGGCCCGCCGTCGCCTGCTGTCGGCTGCGGGACGGGAGAGACGGTGGTAGGGAGGATGTTGGTTTCTCCGGTTTCGGCCAGCCGGGAGACGCCAATGCCGGCGATGAATGCTGCCGTCGCCGTGCAGGCCAGCAGCGCGGCGACGAGAAGAACGCGGACGACAATCGTTGTTGTTCGATTTTCCATTTTTACTCACCTGTCTGAAAGTAATCGATGGCCCGCTCCAATGCCGTGTCCAGAAGGGTGTCCTCCTGGACAACCGGGATATCCGGAGTCAGGCCGCTATCTGCGATGGGCTCCTGGCCTGGCAGCAACCAGATTGCCGCTGTGACGTGCAGCGCAGAGCCGTCCGATAGCGTATAGACTCGCTGGACGGAGCCCTTTCCATACGTCGGCTGCCCGATCAACGGCCCGCGTTGCCGGGCCTGGAGTGCGCCGGCGACGATCTCGGCAGCGCTGGCGGTGGACCTGTCGACCAGGACGAGCAGGGGGAGGTCGGCGGCCAGCCCGCCGTCGCTGGCGTGCAGCGTCTGCTGGCCTTCCCGCTGCACTTCGTGCATCACGACGCCGCCATCGAGGAACAGCCCGGCCACGCTGACAGCGGGCTGGATCAACCCGCCGCCGTTTCCTCGCAGGTCGAGTACGAGCTGCTCGACCTGACTGTCCAGCAGGGACTGGAGGGCTTGCTCTGTTTCGCGGGGCGTACGTTCGGTAAAGGTGGTTATGTGCAGGTAACCGATGGCAGGATCGCGGTCGAGCGTGCGGTAGGTCACGCTGGGGAGGAGGATCTCGGCGCGGGCGATGACGAGCTGGAACGGCGGGGTGGGGGGGCGAGACAGCGTCGCCGTCACCGTGCTTCCCGCCGGGCCGCGCAACTGGACACGGATGTCGTCAAGTGTACGGGTATCGACGGGCAGCCCGTCGATCTCGAGCAAGACGTCTCCTGTCCGCACCCCGGCTGTTTCGGCCGGGGAGGCGGGGAAGGGGGAGAGGACAACCGCGCCGTCGCTGTTCCGCCACAGGTCGACGCCGATCCCGCCGTAGGCGCCGGTCAGGCGGTTCCTTTCGACCTCGCCGGTCTGGGGTTCGAGCAAGATTGTGTAGGGGTCGTCCAGTACAGCGAGTGCGCCGCGGATCGCGCCGTACGTTCGCTCCTGGGCCGAGGGGATCGATCCGTAGAACTCTTGTTCCAGGAGCTCCCACGCTTCCCAGAAAACCTCCGGCCTTTGACTTTGCCTTGAGTCGATTTGATGCAAAATAAATTGCGTAGTGGCCCCCAGGGTAAAAAACGTGACAAAGACGAGGGCGGTCGCTATTGCGACGATGTAGGCCGTGTTTCGCTTGCTGGCAGTCATTATCTTTTAATCCATACACCTCAAGGACAAAAATGCGCCCCGGGTCCCAGGCGACCACGCGGATGGGCTCCGGCGCTGCTGCGTCGGGATTGCCGTTCTCCGGGCAAGGACCGGGGTTCCGGGCAAGCGCAGGCATTGTAACATGTTTGAACCGATTGCGCAATGATACGCGCGGGTATCGCGGGTAAAAGCAAAGTTGTACGCTGCATCCCAGTAAAGATTGCGGGGCAGCCAGTGCGAGGGTGCTGTATCGCATCTTCTTTTGGAAATTTGCCGGTATTATGTTGACAAAACGGGCGTTGCGTGGTAAAATCGTTATGATTCGGATAGTATAAATTATGCGAATCATATGGAGGTGAAATGGCTATGGAATCGCTTACGGTACAGGATGCACTGGAACACTATCTCGCCGAGGTCGCGCAGAGCCGCAGCCCCCTCACCCACAAGTCCTACCGCCAGGCGGTCCGCCGCTTTGCCGCAATGCTCCAGGAGCGCAGGCTGCCGCCAGCCTCCACGCCCGCCGCACAGATTGCGGTGGAATGGATGGCCTGGTTCGTCGAATCGCTGCGTGATTACGCGGTCGCTACCGAGCAGCTTTACCTGACCGCCCTATCCGGCTTCTACGAGCAGGTCGCCGCCGAGAACTGGGCCGAGGTCAACCTGCCGGCCCTCAAGCGTCTCCGCCAGCGGCGGACCCGCCGCGAGGCGACGCGCCTGCCGCCGTTCCCGCGCGACGAGATCGCGCAAACCCTGTCCGCCGTCGCCCAGGCCGCGCTCGTCCCGCGCGACGAGTTGCAAGAAAGATTGCAGGTACTTCGAGACTGCGCCTTTCTTTTTACCCTCGCCGATACGGGGCTCCGCGTCGCCGAGGCCTGCAGCATCATCCGCGGCCACCTCGATTGGAACGAGTCCCACGCCATCGTCCTGGGCAAAGGGGGCCGCGAAGCGGTCGTCCGCTTCTCCCCCCGCAGCCTGCGCTACTTGCGCGCTTACCTGGAAGCCCGCGCCGAGCTGGATGGCACCCAGGGCCGGCGGCTCGATAGCTTGCCGCTTTTTGCCCGGCACGACCGCGCAGCCGGCAAGCGGGTGCTCCCAATCTCGACCCGCAGCGCCGAAAAGATCGTCGAAAAGTGGGTGATGCACGCGCTCGGCCGCTCTGCTCGCGGCTCAATCACGCCGCATACCTTTCGCCACTACTTTGTCACCGTGGTCCTGCGCGGCAGCGGCGGCAACATCCGTCTGGCCCAGGAGTTGGCCCGCCACCGTAGCATCGTCACGACGCAGCGCTATACGCACCTCAGCGACGACGAGCTGGACCACGGCTACCACGAGATTTTTGGTAGAGCCGGAACCAGGACGAATAATGATGAGACGTAAAACGTAATCGGGCATTCTTACACTTATGCCCTTGACAAATCTTCCATCTTGACCTATTATATTCTCTCTAGCTCGACATTGTCGAACTAGTCAAACCCCATACCACGGAGGTTGTCCCATGGGCATTGAGGAAAAGATCGAGCAACTGCATCAAAAACGGGAGCAGGCCCGCATGGCGGGCGGGCAGGCGCGCATTGACAAGCAACACGAAAAGGGCAAAATGACCGCCCGCGAGCGGGCCGAAAAACTGCTCGACCCCGGCTCCTTCCGCGAGATCGACATGTTCGTCACCCATCGCGCCACCGGTTTTGGGGTCGAGAAAAATACCCCCCTGGGCGACTCGGTCGTTACCGGATGGGGCACAATTAACGGCCGCCTGGTCTATTTGTTTTCCCAGGACTTTACGGTCTTTGGCGGAAGCCTGTCCGAAGTTCATGCCGAAAAGGTGTGCAAGATCATGGACCTGGCAATCAAGAACGGTGCGCCGGTGATCGGACTCAACGACTCGGGCGGCGCGCGCATCCAGGAAGGCGTCGTTTCTCTGGCTGGCTATGCCTACATCTTTTTGCGCAACGTCCTGGCCTCGGGCGTCGTGCCCCAGATCTCGGCCATCCTCGGCCCCTGTGCCGGCGGTGCCGTCTATTCCCCGGCGATGACCGACTTTATTCTGATGACCAAGCAGACCAGCCACATGTTCATCACCGGCCCGGACGTCATCCGCGCCGTGACCCACGAGGAAGTGACCCACGAGGAGCTGGGCGGAGCGATGACCCACGCTTCCAAGAGCGGCGTGGCCCATTTTGCCGCCGAAGACGAGGAACACTGTCTCAGTCTGGTACGACAGTTGCTTGGCTACGTGCCGCAGAACAACCTGGAGGACCCCCCTTTCGTCCCCACCAACGACCCCACAGAGCGGATGGACCAAGAGCTCAAGCGGATCATTCCCGACAGCGCGATGAAGCCTTACGACATGAAGGACATTATCCGTCGCGTGGTCGACGACGGTCAATTCCTCGAGGTGCACGAGCACTGGGCCCAGAACATTGTCGTCGGCTTTGCCCGCATGGGCGGCTACAGCGTCGGCATTGTCGCCCAACAGCCGATGCTGCTGGCCGGGGTGCTCGACATTGACGCTTCGCGCAAGGGGGCGCGCTTTGTCCGCTTCTGTGACGCGTTCAACATTCCCCTGATTACCTTTGTCGATGTGCCGGGCTTTTTGCCTGGGGTCGACCAGGAGCACGGCGGCATCATTACCAACGGGGCCAAGTTGCTATGGGCCTACTGTGAAGCGACGGTGCCCAAGATCACCATCATCACCCGCAAAGCCTATGGCGGCGCCTACGACGTCATGAGTTCCAAGCACATTCGCGGAGACATCTCTTATGCCTGGCCGACGGCCGAGATCGCGGTGATGGGGCCGGAGGGAGCGGTCAATATCGTCTTTCGCAAGGAGTTAAAGGCCGCGATTGATCCTAACGCGGAACAAGTGCGATTGGCGCAAGAATACCGCGAGCAGTTTGCCAATCCTTACATCGCCGCTGCTCGCGGCTACATCGACGACGTCATCGAGCCGCAAGAGACCCGCCCGCGCATCATCGAGGCGCTCGTGATGCTGCAAAACAAGCGTGATTCGAATCCGCCCAAGAAGCACGGCAACATTCCCTTGTAACCCGACCTTTGACTCTGGAGCAAGATATGGAAAAAAAAGTTAGCGTGGCTGAGGTAGCCGAAAAACTGCCGGGGCCGTTCAAGCATCTGGTGATGGGCCAGGTGGACGATTATTGTGCCTACCTGACGCGCATTGAGGGGACCTATCTCTACCACCAACACCCCAAGGACGAAATGTACTTTGTGCTGGAAGGCGAGATTACCATCGAGTATGACGATGGGGCGACGACGGCGCTGGGAGCCGGGGAATCTCTGGTCGTTCGTGCAGGGGAGAAACACCGTTCCTGCGCCGAATCCAGCAGCCTGGTGCTCATGTTCAAAGCCCGCGATCTTTTTGCTGAATAATTCGTTTTGGAGATTGCAATGTCCAATCCATTGAAAATCTGTGATTTGATGCTGCGCGATGGTCACCAATCACTTTTGGCGACCCGCATGCGCACCGACGACATGCTGCCGATCGCCCCCAAGATCGATCAGGTGGGTTACTGGGCGGTCGAGATGTGGGGCGGCGCGACGTTCGACTCGGCCATGCGCTTTCTGGACGAGAATCCGTGGGACCGCGTGCGGCGGCTCAAGGAAAAGATCCCCAACACGCCCTTTATGATGCTGCTGCGGGGGCAGAACGTCGTCGGTTACAAGCATTATCCTGACGACATCCTGGAGCGGTTCATTGTCCTCGCCCACGTTGCCGGGATCGACGTCTTTCGTATCTTTGACGCGCTGAACGACGTGCGGAATATGC
The DNA here is from genome assembly GCA_016931695.1 of Anaerolineae bacterium. Lineage (GTDB taxonomy): Bacteria > Chloroflexota > Anaerolineae > B4-G1 > DUEL01 > JAFGEI01. Next base: position 57,898 of record JAFGEI010000148.1, read on the forward strand.
GCAAGGCAATCGAGATCGTCAAGCGGGAAGGCGCTCACGCCCAGGCTTCTATCAGTTATACCATCGGCCCGCCGTACAGCGTCGACTATTTTGTGCAGACGTCCCGCCAGTTGGCTGAGATGGGGGCCGACACGATCTGTATCAAGGACATGGCCGGACTGATTACCCCTTACGTCGCCTACGAACTTGTCTCCCGCCTCAAGACCGATGTCGGGCTGCCCGTTCACCTGCATTCCCACTCGACCAGCGGCATGGCGACGGCGGCGCTGCTCAAAGCAGCCGAGGCGGGGGTCGACATCATCGATACCGCCATTTCCGCTCTCTCGGGCATGACCTCTCACCCCCCCACCGAGTCGATTGTGGCCTCGCTGGCTGGCTCCGAGCGCGATACCGGGCTGAACCTGAACCTGCTAGCCGAGATTGCAGCCTACTTTGGGCTGGTGCGGCGCAAGTACGCCCGCTTCGAAAGTGGTATGAGGGCCGCCGACGTGCGCGTGCTGCAGTACCAGATTCCCGGTGGCATGCTCTCCAACCTGGTCTCGCAGCTACGCGGGCAGAATGCCGAGGACAAGTACGAGGAGGTGTTGGCCGAGGTGCCCCGCGTGCGGGCCGAGTTGGGTTACCCGCCGCTGGTTACCCCGTCCAGCCAGATTGTCGGCACACAGGCGACGCTCAATGTCGTCCTGGGCGAGCGCTACAAGATTATTCCGGAAGAGGTGCGACAGTACATTCGCGGCTACTACGGCCGCCCGCCAGCTGCCATCGATCCCCAGATCCAGCGCCTGGCCATCGGCGATGAAGAACCGATCGACTGCCGCCCAGCTGACCTGATCCCGCCAGGTTGGGAGCAGGCGCGAGAGGAGATCGGTGACCTGGCGCGCAACGACGAGGACGTGCTGTCGTACGCGCTCTTTCCCCAGGTGGCCCGGCCCTTTCTGGAACGCCGCGCCCGGGGCAGCAATGGCCGGGAACCGGTCGTGGCGGGCGTTGCCGGCGTGCTGATCAAGCGGCTGCAGGAACAGGCCGCTGAGGCTGTTGTTGTGCCCGCTGGCCCGGCGATTTCGCCGTGGAAAGTCTCCTGGCGGCCCAGAACAGGCCGCTGGGGCGGCAACATCGACGGCGCGGGAGGGATGAGATGAAGCAAGAGTTTACCATCACGCTCGATCACGTCGAGTATCCTATTGTTGTCGACGGGGATACGATCACGGTCAACGGACGCCCATTCGTCGTGGAGGTTGCCGAAGACGGCACGGTGCTGATTGACGGCATCTCCTACGACTTGAGCGTCGGCGAAGAGGCAGTGACCGTCGATAGTGAAACGTATCCTTACCAGTTCGCTGGGCTGGCGGTATCGGCAGCAGTTGCCCCCCCCACCCCACTCAGGGGAGCGCCCGCGGTGGCGGTGGCGGGCACCGGCGCGGTACTGGCGATCATGCCCGGCAAGATTGTGCGGGTGATGGTCGAGCTGGGGCAGGAAGTGAACGAAGGTGACCCGGTTTGTGTGCTCGAAGCGATGAAGATGGAGAACGAGCTCAACGCCCGCCAGGGCGGTGTAGTGCGGGCCGTTCACATCAAGCCTGGCGACGATGTGGAAAAAGACCAGGTCCTGGTAGAAATTGAGTAGGATAAAGACATTTTTACCGCGGTGCCTCGATATCGATCGGTGCACCCACGTCGTAGGTGTCATACACCAGGCTCAGCGTCCCCTGGCCCTGGTAATAGGCACTGAACGTTCCGCTTCCGTCAAAGGTGTAGCGGACCACGTACCCGCCGTCGAGGGCCACGTACACCTCGCCACGCCCACTGATTGTCCCGTAATCTGTCGGTATGTCCTGTTCGTCGTAGGTGTAGTGAGCGCACAGAATCTCGTTGATCGTTTCGTCCGGCATGACACGCTGGAACTGGCTCGCATAGGGTAGAAAATCCCCCACCGAGAACATCTGCTCGCTGAACGGTAGCTCCTCTGTACTGTCAGGGACCAGGACCCAGGGTTGATAGGCGAGCTTGAACCACATCCGGGTGCCAATCCAAATGACCTGCAGGCCATCCGGCAGCACGAGCCCCTCCGGCCCTTCAATGCTGATCCGCATGTGTACGGCTTCTTCCACCGTGTTCACGTCGGCGTCATAGTAGTACGTGCCGGCACCGTTGCCATTCACGTCGGTGAACGAGGCAACCATGCGCTGGCGGAAACTGCCCAGGTGTCCTAACCCGGCATCCCGCGCATCCAGGGTAACAACCTCCAGTTCGGGGATTCCGGCAACTTCCAACGGCTGTTGCTCGGCCGGTATGATTGGAGAAGGTTGTGCAGCGGTCGGGACTGCCGCCGGCAGCCCCGTGGCGGTGGGGGCTGTTGTCGCCGCATCGCTTGCCAGGGGCACGGCGGTCGGCCCTGTGCTGCTTTCCTGGCCTGTGCCGCAGGCCAGGCCGGCCAGTCCAACCAGCGCGATTGAGGTGGCGAGCAGCAGCCATTTATTGGCAACACTGGGATTCATGGTGCGAAAATTCCCTGCATTTGTGTCACCAGGCGCATATCGCCGCTGACCTTGACCCGCCCTTGCATAAAGGCGGCGATAGGATTCAACGTCCCGCTGGCAATGGCGATGAAATCATCCGCCGTCATCGACATCGTGGCCGAGATAGAGCGAGTCTCGCCTTCCTCCAGCATGGCCTGCCCGTTTTCGGCGTACAGGGTCCATTTCCCGCCGCCCTCCCCAAAAAGGTCCAGGAGCACGGCAACGCCCTCCAGTCCTACCAGCTCCGAAGGCTCGACGCGAGCAAGATGGTCCAGCAAAATTTGATCGACTGACGTCATGGATTCACCTCGTCTAAGATTGGTCACTGACGACGAGGAGTATAACCGAAACCTGGCTTGCTGTCAATTGTCGATCCCAGTTGACAGTCTGTCCAGTCGATGGTAAAACCAGGTATTTCCAAAGGAGTGGTATGCGATGACGACGACAATCATTCTCATCCGGCATGGACAGACCGCCTGGAACCGCGAGGCCCGCTTCCGCGGGCAGATGGACGTTCCCCTGGACGAGACCGGTCTCTGGCAGGCCCAGCGGACGGGAGAGTACGTCGCCGCACGGTGGCCCGCTGCGGCAGTCTACGCCAGTCCGCTGGGGCGTGCTGCGCAGACAGCCGCAGCTGTCGCCACTGCCCAGGGACTGCAAGCCCATCCCCACGACGGCTTGCTCGACATCAACTTTGGCGCATTGCAGGGACTGGCGACGGCGGAGGCCGAGGCCCGGTATCCCGACCTTTACCATGCCTGGCTCCATGCGCCCCATACCGTTCGCTTCCCCGGCGGAGAGAGCCTGGATGACGTCTGTGCCCGCTCTACGGGGGTTTTTCGCGATGTCGTTGCGCGGCACAGCAAAGAGTCGGTGGCCCTGGTGGCTCACACGGTGGTCAATCGTGTCTTGCTCTGTGCTGTTCTCGACCTGGGTCTGGACTATTTCTGGCGCCTGGCGCAGGATACGTGTGCTGTAAATGTGATCGAATGGGACGGGGAAAAGGCCAATCTCTATCTGATGAACGATACCAGCCATCTCTGGCGGACCGCTTAGACGACAGTTTGCGCCTGCGCGAAGCGGCTCTGCAAGAGATGTCGCTCCAGGTTGACCGCCTGACGCCGCGGGCGATCCAGGCGATCCTGCGCCGCCATCCCCGGCCTGGCGGGGGCATCTTTTCTCGCGACCAGCTTCTCCAGGCTTATCATCATCTCTGTGATGAAGGGCGAATGACGTTCGATGCGCGCCTGGCCCGCCGCCTGCGGCGCAAGCCGACGCGCACCATCTCTGGCGTTGCCCCGCTCACCGTTCTGACCCCGCCCCACCCTTGCCGCGGGCGCTGCGTTTACTGCCCCGACGTCTCCAACGCGCCCAAATCTTATCTGCCCGACGAGCCAGGTGTTCAGCGAGCGATCCGTTTTGGCTACGATCCCTTCGACCAGACTGCTGGCCGGCTGAGGGCTTTTCGTAACATTGGCCACCCTACTGACAAGGTCGAGTTGTTGATCCTCGGCGGCACCTGGTCCGATTACCCGCCCGACTACCAGGAGGAATTCGTCCGCCGTTGCCTGGACGCGTTGAACGAAGCAGCGTCGGACAGCCTGGAGGCGGCGCAGCAGCGCAACGAGAGCGCCGCCCATCGCAACGTCGGCCTGGTTGTCGAGACCCGTCCGGACTGCATCGACGACGCAGAGGTCCGCCGGCTGCGCTGGCTGGGTGTCACCAAGGTCCAGCTGGGCGCGCAGAGCCTGGACGATCGCATCCTGGCGCTCAACTGGCGGGGGCACACCGTCGCCGATACCCGGGCGGCGATGCGCCGGCTGCGGCTGGCGGGATTCAAGATTGTTCTGCACTGGATGCCCAATCTCCTCGGTGCCACGCCGGAGAGCGACCGGGAGGATTTTCGCCGGCTGTGGGACGATCCCGAGCTGCGCCCCGACGAGCTCAAGATCTATCCCTGCCTCTTGCTGCCCGATACTGGGCTCTATCACTTGTGGCGCGCGGGAGAGTATCACCCCTACGACGAGGAGACGTTGGTTTCGTTGCTGGCGTCTTGCAAGACGGACATCCCTCCCTACTGCCGGGTCAACCGGCTGATGCGCGACATTCCCGCCCCCGACATTGTCGCCGGGGTCGCCCGTTCGAACTTGCGGCAGGTCGTGCAGCAACGGATGGCAGAGACGGGTGCAGTTTGCCGCTGCATCCGCTGCCGCGAGGTGCGAGGTGCGGCAATCGATGCAGAGACGCTGCGCCTTGCCGTCACGTCCTACGAAACGGATGGGACAGAGGAGCATTTTATCGCCTGGCAGACGCCGGAAGAACGTCTGGCGGGGTTTTTGCGCCTCTCGTTTCCCCAGGTTGCGCCCGAGATCCCCGAGCTGCGGGGATGCGCCCTGGTGCGCGAGCTGCACGTTTACGGCCCGGCGCTGCAGCTGGGCCGTCGGCAGGAGGGGCGTGCCCAGCACGCCGGATTGGGCAGCCGCTTGCTGGAGCAGGCCGGGCGGATGGCGCGGGAGGCAGGGTACGCCCGCCTGGCGGTGATTGCCGCCGTCGGCGTCCGCCCCTACTACCGGGAACGCGGCTTTGAGTTGGGCAAACTCTACATGGCGCGCGGGCTGGGTCGAGGAGAATGACCACCAACCGCGTGATTCAGGTCAATGCCGGCGTCGTCGGGCCGCGCACGGCCCGCTCCAGGACGGTGCAGATCAGGCTGCCGGGCGATTACGCGCACCTTTCTCCCGCCTACCTGGAAATTGCCCAGACCTATGCCAGCCCGCTGCTGTTTGGCCCTCCCCTCTGTGACGAGTTGATGGCGCTGGTGCAGCACATGTTTACCCCTGAAGAAGCCGCCCTGGTGCAGTACATCAAGTCGCCGCTCGGCCGGACAGCCAGGGCACTCGCCGCCGCTGCTTGCCGCCCGCTCGATCAGGTCGAACCGCTTTTGGAGCACCTGGTCAACCACAAGGGGGTATTGACCGGGTTTGCCGTGATAGGAAAGCGGCGCTACGGACTGCTTCCTCTGATGCCTGGCGCCTTTGAGACCGTCCTGTTTTGCACCTCGATGGACGTGCTCACATCCTGGCACCACCGATTTGCCGAACTGTTCACCGATCTGTACGAGACGGGCTTTATCGTCGATTATACTCAGCGGCCAGTGCAGGCAGTGCGCTACCTGCCGCTGGCTGAAGTAACCGATGGCCACCCGCTGGCCCTCCCGGCGGATCGGCTGGAGATGGTGCTCGATCGCCACGACCGTTTTGCGGTGGGTCTCTGCCAGTGCCGGCTGACCGGGCATCTGCTCGGGCGGGGCTGCGGGCGGCCGATGGAGAACTGTGTCGGTTTTGGGGACGTTGCCGATTACGTCGTCCAGCAGGGGCGGGGGCGGCGGGTGACGAAGCGGGATGTGATCGAGATCAAGGCCGAGGCCGAAGCGGCTGGCCTGGTCACCTGGGTCTCGGAGATCGACGTCGCTGGACGCCGCAACGGCATATCCTGCTCTTGCTGCGGCTGCTGCTGTCACGCCATGCGCACAGTCAGCGAGTTCAGCGCGCCGGGAATGTTTGCTCCCCCCCACTTTCTGCCCCAGGTCGACCTGGCTGCCTGCACCTACTGCGCCCGCTGTGCCCGCGCCTGCCCGATGGGGGCGATCACCGTGGATACGCGGAACAAGTCCTACCAGCATGCAGCCGAACGGTGCATCGGCTGTGGTCTTTGTGCGTTGGCCTGTGACCGGCAGCAGGCGATTGAGATGGTGCCCAATCCTGACTACCACAAGCCACCGCAAGGCTTGTCCGCGCTGCTGCAACTGGCACCCAGCTATTTGCGCAATACCTGGTCGGCCTGGCGCAAACGGCAGGCAAACACAAGCGACGATGGTCGCGAAAAGAGGAGGTCATGATGAACCAAAAGAGATTGTTGTCCAGGATTGTCTTGTTGCTCATCCTGCTTGGCGGGCTGTCCTCTGGCCCCGTTCTGGCCCAACGGCCAATTCGCATCGTTTTTCTCCACCACTCCTGCGGCGAAAACTTGATCAACGAGGGTAGTGTGCGCGAGGGGCTGACCGCCCTGGGCTATGAGTTCTACGACCACGGCTACAACGGCGACGGGCTGCGGCTGGCCGATGGCTCGTACAGCGGCGTCAGCTTTGACGTGCCAGGCGACAACACCGACCCCGGCGGGCTTGCCGAGACTTTTGCCCAGCCGCTGCACGACCCGCCCGATAACGCCTTCAGCCACTTGATGCAATACGACGTCATCGCCTTCAAATCTTGCTTCCCCGTCAGCAACATTGCCGACGATTACCAGTTGGCCGAATATCAATCCTACTACCTTGCCATCCGCGAGCGGATGGACCAGTATCCGGACAAGGTCTTTATCGTCGTCACCCAGCCGCCCCAGGTGCCTGGCAGCAGCGACGATGCCGAGGCCCGGCGCGCGCGTGCGCTGGCCGACTGGCTCCAATCGGACGAGTACCTGGGTGGCCATCCCAATGTTTTTACCTTTGACTTTTTTGGCTACCTGGCAGGGGAGGATAATTTTCTGCGGCCCGAGTACCGCTATGACAATTATGATGCCCATCCCAACGAGCGGGCCAATCGTGACATTGGGCCGCTTTTTGTCGACTGGATTGACCGGGTGGTGCGCAGCTATGACACCGGGCAGCCACGCCCAACGCCGCTCCCACCGCCCCCGGCTCCTCCAGACGAGGAGAACGGCGGGGACGTCGCTCCTCCCGCCGTCGAGCCCCCGGTCGGGGCGGGTGTCGTCGACGACTTTGAGACGATGGGATACTGGGAAGCTGCTGCCGGGGAGGGTTCCGCCGTCGAATGCAACGCCGATTCAGGCGTGGCCCACGGCGGTACCACGTCCCTCCACATCTACTACCTCGTCGAGCCGTACGGCTGGGCTGACTGCGGCCGGCACTTTGACGAACTCCAGGATTGGAGCGGCGGGCAGGGCTTTTCTTTCTGGCTGCGCGCCGACCGGGCTGGCGAGCCGCTGACCCTGATGCTCTTTTCCGGCGCTCCCGAAGCACCCACCCCGTTCGAGGTCTATGTCGAGACGACAGGCGAAAGTACGACGGGATGGCAATATTTTTTCTTTCCCTGGGAAGAATTCGCTCGCGCCGAGTGGGCCGACGCGGGAGGCATCGACGAGATCGACCCGGTGCGGATGACGGGCTATGGCATTGACTTTGCGGCCCAGGACGCTGCCCGCGAGGGGACGGTCTGGATCGACGACGTTGCCCTGGACGGCGTGGTCGGCGCCCCGCCGCCGGCAGACAGCGGCGATGCGGAACCAGTCCCCGTGCCCGAGTCGCTCGACGTGGAAGATGGCAATGGAGAAGAGGAAGAACCAGGCGGCGGTTTGTGTGCTTCCGCTTCTTTCCTGCCCTTGGGGACAGTGATCCTGCTTGCCATCTGCAGGAGAAGAAGGATATGAGCCGCAGCCGTGCTCTGACAGCGACCAGCTTGTTGATCCTGTTATCCTTGATCGCCTGTAACCTGCCGGCGCCGGAGGAGACGCGGGCACCGTGGCCGACGGAAAGCGTTACGCTCGAGGCCCCGCCCCCCACCCCAACGGCCCTTTCCAACGCCCCTGAAGCTCCTACCGCGCTCAACGTTCCCCTGCAGGTCGACAATCTCCTTGATGTAGAGCGGATTGAGGAACCGGTTACCTCTGGCATCCCGCTGCCGCACGAATTGAGGCTTGCCGACCCGCAGCAACTGCAGTTGGTCGACGCTGCCGGCACGCCGGTCGCAGCCCAGTTCACCCCCCTGGCCCGCTGGGGAGGCGCCCCGGATGACCCGTCCGCCCCAATTCGCTGGCTGTTGGTCGACTTTCAGGCCACCGTTGCGGCCCGATCGACCAGCTACTACTTTTTGCAGGAGGGCGGTCCGGGCCCGTCCCCGGTGCAGCCCCTGGTCGTCACCGACGAAGCGGCGGTGCTGACCGTCGACACCGGCACGGCCCGGTTCAGCATCGACAAGGAGAGCGGCGGCCTCGTCGGGCCAGGGCTGGGCGGCCCGATTTTTGGCCAGGCAGTGGCAGGCGGGACGTACGAGAGCGGCGGCCCGGTCGACGTCCGCATAGCCCTGGCAGGGCCGATGCGCGTCTCGGTTCACGTCGCGGGGCAGTATCGGGGCTCTATGGGTGACCATTTACTCGATTACACTGCCCGCTACTGGTTCTATGCCGGACAGTCCACGGTTCGCCTCTTTTACACCGTGGAGAACAACAACCTTTGCCCGATCGTTGCTGATGGGCAAATCGATTGCTACGATATCGGCGCTGTGGGAAGCGTCGAGCTGGAAGATCTTTCCCTGATCGTTCCTACCGATCTGGGCGGCGATCTCAGCTTCCAGGCTGGTGGTGCAGGCGAGATGGTCGAAGGCGATCTCTTTCGGGATGATGCAGGCAACGCCACGCTGTACCAGGATTCGAGCGGCACCGATTTTTGGGACCGTTATGTCACTTTTACCGATTGGGATGGGAATGCGCTCGATACCCGGCCGCGCATGCAGTCCTACGTCTCTTTTCGAGGCTATCAGTTGTGGCAGGGCGAAGAGTTGATCGACAGCGGTGATCAGGCTGCCGGATGGCTCAGCATCAGTGGGGAGGGCGGCGCGTGGGCCGTCGGCGTGCGCGATTTCTGGCAAAACTTTCCCAAGGCCCTGCGCGCCCGCTACGTCGGCACGCTCGAGATCGGTCTCTTTCCCAACGAGTTTGGCCCGCCCGACTATCGCTTTACCCTCCGCCCCGGCGAGCACAAGACCCATGAAATTATCCTCTCTCCTGCTGGGCCCGTCCCCTTGCTTCCGCTGCAGGCCAGCACCCCAGCCGAGTGGTACGTCAGCAGCGGCGCCCTCGGCCTGACTGCCTTACCGGACTGGGCCAACTGGCCCGAGCACGAGGCCTACATCCAGCACCAGTTGTATACCTCTCCCGAGTACGAGGAGTGGATGGATTGGTACCCCGATCTGCTTGCTGCCATCGTTGGGACCGATTTTTACGGGATATTCGACTATGGCGACTGGCCAATCGACTATGAGGGGTACGGCGTGGCGCCGCTCAACGTCAAGTACGACAGCAACCTCGGTGCCTGGTTGCAGTGGGCGCGCTCCGGCGATCCCCGCTGGTTTCAGTTAGCTGATGCGCTCAACCGCCACGCGGCCGACATTGATATTCTTCATAACCTGCACTCCCCGCGTCACTGGGGGGATGGAATTACCTTTGGCCACAGCTATCACGATGAGGAGGGGTTTGTCAACCCGCATCGCAACTATGGTGGTGCGCATCCCGATGTCGCTTTTGGGACGGCGGGGATGTTGCTCACCTACTACCTGACCGGTTACGAAAAGGCCTACGAATCTGCCCTGGAACTGGCCGACTGTATCGAGTACCGGTTGCACAACGATGGACACCTGTGCGATCACTTTGCCGACTGCAACGGCGAGGGCTGGGCGCTGGACGAGGGGATGTATGCCGCTGGAAGCCGACCGGCTGCCAACGGCCTCTCTATTGCGGTGGCGGCTTACCGGGCCACAGCCGATCCCCGCTACCTGGCTGTGGCCGACGCCGTGGTCGATTGGGCACGCCCGGAGGATCAGCCCTACATCGACGGGCCTACCGGCGAGGATCAGGAGATGCGCCCGTGGATGCTCAACCTGTACCTGCGTGCGCTGATTGACTACATCGAGCTGCGCGACGAGTTTGGCCTGCCCGACACCTACAACGCGCGCGGCGCCTACCTGGTTTATGCCGATTGGCTGCGCAGCTACGCATGGATCGACCTGGAACCGGACGAGAGCGGGCCGCGGGCGGCCTATCCCTACGAGTGGTGGTTCGACGAGCGGCAGGGTAATCCTGATGATGAATGGTCAGCCGGCAACAACGTCCCGGTTGTTGCCAACTGGTCGCTGCTGGGGGCTGACGTGATGGCTTATGCCTGGCATCTCAGCGGTGAGGCCGACTATATGGACCGCGCCGTGCGGTTGTTTCGCAGCGGCAGCCGTGACCCCTGGTATGCGGGGGACGTCAGCAGCTATTCCGAGACAAAACAGACGATCAACAGCATTTCGTTCGGCCACGTTTTTTTGCACGAGCAGCAAGTGACGCGCTGAATCGGGAAAACGGGCCAAGTCCCCTAACCCTTCCCCACCATTGGTTTTCCTCGCCGCATCTTACGGTGGCCGCCGTTTCGCATAGTCAGTTTTATCTTATGGAACACCGGAAACACTAACTTCTCTTATCTTTATGACTATGCGAAGCAGCTCGCCTCGCCACCTGAGTTTTTTGTGGTATACTATTGACCTGCCGCCATGGAGAAAAGACCCTTTGCACTCGCTAACTGGAAAATGGCCATGACGATCGAACAGACCGGCCAGTTTGTGCGTGATTTCTTGCCGCTGGTCGAGGATATGTGTGACCAAGTCGAGATTGTCATCTGCCCCCCGTACACCGCTGTCCGCGATCTTGCTGCTGCGCTGTCTGGCAGCGGCATCACCGTCGCCGGACAGGATCTGTGGGTTGGCCCAGGAGAAGCGCATACCGGCGCCATTTCCGGGCCGCTTTTGGCCGACGCAGGCGCCGCCTGGGTAATGGTCGGCCATTGGGAAGTCCGCCGACGGTTGGGGCTGCGTAAATGGTTGGGCTACGGGGACTTTGTCGTCAACCAACAGATCCACGCCGCATTGGCAACAGGACTCCGCCCCATCATATTAATCGGTGAGGAATACGACGATATATTCGATCCTTCCCGCCTGGCCCTGCTGCTCGACGGATGCAGCGGGGAACAGGTCGAGCAAATGATCTTGGCCTACGAGCCGGAAGGGGCCATCGGGCACACCGAACCGGTCTCGCCACAGCACGCCGCCGACGGATGCCAAGCCATCCGCCATTGGCTCGTCTCACAATACGGTCAAGAGGCAACCGCTCAGGCGCGCATCATCTACGGCGGAAGCGTACCCCCCCAACATGCCCAAGACCTGCTGGCCAATCCCAACGTGGACGGCCTGGGGACCAGCCGCCAGGGGCGCAATCCTTTCTCCTTCGCTGCCATCGTTCGCCGCATTGCCGAAAGCAAGGGGGAGTAGAACAAGGAGCAGCAACAAGATGCGTCTTCAATGCCTGGATCCGACCAGTTTCCGCGACGTGCAGCGGTATATCGCCCTACCCTACCGCCTCTACCGCGACACTCCGCAGTGGGTGCCTCCGTTCGTCCACGAAGTCAAGAGCCAACTCGACCCGCAACGCCATCCGTTCTACCAACACTCTCAGGCTGCCTTTTTCCTGGCGCTGGAAGGCGACGAAGCGGTCGGGCGGCTCGCCGTGCTGAACAACCGGCGTTACAACCAGCATCACGACCGTCGAACCGCCTTCTTTTACCACTTTGAAGCCGTGAACGACCGCGCTGTTTCCCGGGCCCTCTTTGACGCCGGCTTTGATTGGGCGCGCAAACAGGGATTGGATCGGCTGTGGGGCCCCAAGGGCTTTATCGCCGCGGACGGACAGGGGCTTCTCGTCGAGGGTTTTGCGCACCGGCCCGCGTTGGGCATCCCTTACAATCCCGCCTACTACATCGAACTGTTTGAGGATGCCGGATTCACAAAGCATCTCGAGTTTATCTCCAGCTATGCCGACCGGCAGCTCAAGCTTTCAGAGCGATTCCTTCAGGTAGCAGACAAGGCCAGACAGCGGCGCGGCTTTCAGGCGATCAACTTTCGCAGCAAAGCCGAACTGCGTGCCATGATCCCACGCATCGCCGCTGTCTACAACGAGGCCTTTGTACAAGTCCAGGGGTACGTCCCGCTTACGGAATCCGAGGCCTACGCGGTCGGCGAACGCATCCTCGCCATCGCAGACCCAGCGCTGGTCAAGCTCGTCATGAAGCAGGACGAGATTGTTGGCTTCATCCTCGCCTATCCCGACCTCTCCGCCGCCGTCCAGCGCTGCCGGGGAAGGTTGTGGCCCCTGGGGTGGTACCACCTGAAGCGCGAGTTCAAGCGCACCCGCTGGCTGAACTTTAACGGTGCCGGCATCCTCCCGCCCTACCGCGGCCTGGGCGGCAACGCCATTCTATACGCCGAGATGTACCGCACCCTGACGGAACGGCCGCAATACCAGCACGCGGATTGGGTACAGGTCCAAGAGACAAACTACCGCATGCTCAACGAGCTCGAGACACTGGGGGTCAAGCCCTACAAGCGGCACCGGATCTATGAGCGCCCCCTATAATGGCACAGGCCGCCATCCCCTGGACACTCTCCTGTTGCCGGAGCGCATCCGAGGGCGGCGGCCCGGGCCGCTATCGCCTGTTGTAACTACTCCTCGCCCGCCGCATCCTTCTGCCGGGCGTCTTTTACCGGCGCCAAGTTCTTGATCGCCTCAATCACGTCCATCCCGGTCAACGCCTCAACTGTCTCCGGCACCTGGGCGATGATTTCGGTTATGTCCTGAGTGATCCGGGAAGCCCCACCCCCCGAACCGCCGCTGTTGATGATGACGATACGGTCGGTCTGAGCCAAAGGCTGGGCAATTGCCTCGGCAACCCTGGGCAAGCTGTCGATCAACTGCTGGATGATCGCTGCCTGGCTGTACTGCTGCCAGGCTTCGGCCTTCTTTTGCATCGCCTGCGCCTCAGAAAGGCCCTGGGCCTTGATGACGTCCGCCTGGGCGATGCCGCGCGCGCGCGTGGCATCCGCCTCCGCCTCTCCCATCGCTCGGGTCGCCATCGCCTGTCCTGCCGCCTCGGTTTCGGTGCGGGTCCGCTCCGCACTGGCGAGGGTCGTGATGCGGAACTGCTCTGCTTCGGCCGGTTTGCGAACCGTTGCTTCCAGCTCGCGCTCCCTTCGCTTTGCCTCCTGTTCCTGAACTTGGATCTGCTTCTGCTTCTCGACGACCTGGATCTGCACCTCTTCAGCTTTGATCTTTTGATTGACGATATTCTGCTGCAAGGTAAAGGCCATCTCCGCCTCGGCGCGCTCGCGATTCGACTCGGTATCGTAGCGGGCTTTTTGCACCGAATAGTTCTTGTTTGCCTCGGCAATCTTGGTCTCGGCCATGAACTTGGCCGTCTCTCCTTCTTGCCGCGCCTCGGCTGATTTGATGGTCGCGTCCCGCGCCGCCAGCGCCTGGCCGATGGCTGCATCCCGCTTCACCTCAGCAGTACGGGCCTGGCCCAGTGCGTCGAGATAGCCCTGGTCGTCACGAATGTCCTTGATGGTAAACGAGACGATTCCCAACCCCATGTTCGCCATATCGACCGCCGACACCTCTTGAACCCGCTGAGCAAAGGCGTCCCGGTCCTTGTAAATCTCTTCCACCGTCATCGTGCCCAGGATAGCGCGCAGGTGGCCGGCCAACGTTTCGTGCGCCACTCCCTTGACCTCTAGCGCAGTCTTGGAGAGAAATTGCTCGGCTGCAGTACGGATCGAGATATCGTCACCCTTGATCTTGATCTGGGCCACTCCGTCGACCGTCACCGGCACGCCCATCTCGGTATACACCTCGGGCGTCTCGACGTCGATGGTCATGATCTCGAGCGACAGCACGTCGACCCGCTCGACGACAGGCCAGATAATTGCGCCGCCGCCCTTGACAATGCGAAACCCAATCCGCTCCTTCTCCCCCGTCACCGGGTTGGTTAGATAATGCTTGCGACCCGAAATGACCAGCACCTGGTTCGGGCCCACTTTTTTGTACCGCGAGGCGATAAAGCCCATCAGCACGAACAGAACGAACAAACCTCCTGCGACGACGACAACCGCCGCCCCAATCCAAGTCGATGATATTATCATGGTGTTATCCTCCCTCCAATCGTGGTTTACGAACGGCACCATTCCTCTTGCTACAACAGTCGATTCAGTGGCTCTCCGGCTGCACCTCCCTTGGTTTAACTTCTACAACATTGCCGACGACCTGCGTGACGACGACAACTGCCCCCCGCGCAATCGCCCTGCCTTCCTCCGCCGACCGGGCCGTGGCCGTCATGCGGCTGCCCCGCACAACAAGCGCTATCTCCCCCACCTTGCCAGCCGGGATGGGTGCAATCACCTCACCCACCTTGCCCACCAACTCGCCGACCTCCACCTCGCTGGATGCTTGCAACCCGGCCAGCAAGCGGGCGTACAGGAGAAACATGACGCCAGCAACGGCAAGCCCATTGACAGTAGAAATCAACAGGCTGAGTAAAGGGGAAACAGCAGTAAAGTTGTTGAGGAGCACTCCGCTGCCACCAAAAACGGTGACAAATGTCGCCAGGGTGATAGGGCTCAGCGGGGACAGGCCAACATCAGGATGATCGATATCGTGAGCGATTTCATGAGCGAACGGCAGTTCGAGATGAATATCCGGCCCGCCGGGATGGAGATCGACGCCTGGAATGTCAATGTCCATACCGGGAAGATCAAAGCTGGCCAGCTTGCCCATAATCGCAGTGATTAGAGCATATCCCACGCCCAGAGCAAACATCGAAAAATAGATGCAATTCAACGTTTCAGTGATCGACCACTCCCACATGATCCTCTCCTTTTTCGCGCCGGGCCTACCGCCCCTTCATCTCTCGCTATCCCCCACTGCCGGCAAGCACCTGGGCACGCGTCCTGACATCCCGGGCAGCTGCCATTGTACTGCATAATGCTTTCCTGCGCCAAACAAAAGGCAGACAGCCAGCAGACAATCAGACGACTCAGGCGATCAACATTGCGTCGCCAAAACTATAAAAGCGGTACCGCTGCCGGACCGCCTCGGCGTAAGCAGCATCCATCAGCCGCTTGCTGCAAAAGGCAGCCACCAGCATCAACAAGGTCGAACGCGGCAGGTGAAAATTGGTAATCAGCGCATCGACAACACGGAAAGAAAACCCGGGATAGATGAACAGATTCGTGTCCCCTTCAAAAGGCACAACCACCTGCCCAAGACAAGCCTGACCGTCTCTATCCTCCGCTGTCGCTTGCAACGCCGCGGTTTCCAGCACCCGCACCGACGTCGTCCCGACCGCAATCACTCGCCGCCCCTCCAGCTTGGCCTGGTTAACTTGCTCGGCGGCATCGGGTGGCAGGGAGCAGTACTCGGTGTGCATCCGGTGATCAGATGGACATTCTACGCGGACGGGTTGAAAGGTATCGAGACCGATGTGAAGCGTCACAAAGGCACACTGCACGCCCGCCTCCTGCAATTGGCGCAAGAGATCGGGGGTAAAATGGAGCCCGGCGGTAGGTGCCGCTGCCGAGCCCGGCACCTGGGCATAGACCGTCTGGTAGCGGCCGGGGTCGCGGAGAGGCTCGTGAATGTATGGCGGGAGGGGAGTCTGCCCCACCTGCTCGGCGAGAAGCAGAGCCGACCGGTCAAACGACAAGACGCGCAGGCCGCGCTCTCCCTCCGCCAAGACCTCTGCCCGGGCCAACACCTGATCCCCCTCCGCCCCGCCCGACACGTCCAGGCACATTCCCCGCCTAACCCCCCGCCCGCGCACCAATGCCTCCCAGACCGTCTCTGAACGCGGGCGCAGCAGGAGGATTTCGGCGCGGCCGCCGGTCGGCTTGTGCGCATAAAGCCGCGCCGGTATGACGCGCGTTCTGTTGTGAACGAGCAAGTCGCCTGCACGCAAAAACTGTGACAGGTGCTGAAAATAGTGATGGGTTAGCGATTCCCGAGCGCGGTCCACGACCATCAGGCGGGAAGCATCGCGTGGCTCGATCGGCGTTTGGGCGATCAGTTCGGGGGGGAGTTGGTAATCAAAGTCGGACGTTCTCACCTGAACAGAGCCTTTTCGCCAATGAACCCTGTTCACCGGCGCTTTTTTGCCAAGATGGCTGCAACGACGGCAAAGCCGAGCCCCATCGCAATGAGTAAGAACTTGAGTGCAGCGCACCAGCAGGCCACTGACGCCCATGCCTGCTGCAGCGATCCCAGCACAATCCGGATCAACGCGTAATTCTCCAGCGCATCCAACGCCGCGGCAGCAAATTGGGCCCAGGCGAGGATCACACCCACGCCTGCGACAACGGGTGTGCGCACCGAGAGGCGCCGTGCGATTCCGAAACAGCCGAGAGCAATAGCGGTCGAATAAGAGGCCATGAAAAGATAGTCAACGCCAAGGCTAAGGGCCGCATAGAGCGCGCCTCTCTCACCCCACGACGCGAGCATCTCTTGCGCACGCGGCAGGCTCCCGGCAAACTCGAACGAGACAATGCCCAATGGCGCGGCGCCGGTCGTCAAGGGGCGGTTCAGCACCTGCAGGCCGAAAAAGACTGCAACTGTCAGGCTAAGCGAAAGGAAAAAGGCAGGGCGCCAGCAAAAAAACCGGCTCTTTGCCGCCGAGCCTCCAAGACTCTTCAAGTTCGCAGATAACCGATGGGTACACACGCTGCCCTATCCTGGGGCTTGATTCGACACCCACAGCCCAATGACCGGATCATCGGGCCTACGTTCAACAGTTGACTCTACCTCGTAGCGGAACTCGACAAATGCAACCTCGTCACGGGGCAATTCGATCTCGAAGCGGTCGCATCGGGCAACGCCACTCCACAAGGGGTCGCCCAACAGCTGATGCACTTTTTCTCTCGCCGCGCCAGTTTCCAACAACCACGAGATCAGCGCCAAAAGGCTGCCAAAGCTCTTGTCCCGTTCCAGGTTCAGAACAAGGGCCTGCTCCCGCGAAACGGGCGCCGCCGCAATGTCGCCCGGCCGCCCGGATTTTGTTCCCACCAGTTCTTCATAGATCGCCCGTACAACCGGCTCGTTGCGCGCCTCAGCCAAAAATTCCAATATCCCGTCCACGTGCCGGGTAAAAAAATCCTCGATCCGCCCTCTTTCTGGTAGATGGAAACGGCAATAGTCCCAACCGGCCTTGGGCGGCAGGGCACAAGGCGTCCCCCTACAGGTGATCCCCTTACAACGGGCTTTTTCAGGTGACATTGGCTTCGCTCCTGACGACTATTTGGCCGGTACCAGCTCGATCTCGAAAAGCCACGGCCATAGCTTTCCGGTTACAAACAGGCGGTCATTCTCGGCATCGTACGCAATCCCGTTGAGGACATCCGCCGCCCGCTCTCCCCCTCCCGAGTCCAATAACCCTTCCAGGTTAATCCACCCCAAAACTTGGCCAGTGTGCGGATCGATTCTTGCAATGAGGTCCGTGTACCAGACGTTGGCGAACACCTCTCCTCGTACGTATTCCAGTTCGTTCAGCCGGTTCACAGGGCCGTACTGGTCGCGCACCTCGATCCGGCCCACTTCGCTCAGCGTCGCGGGGTCCCAAAAGTAGAGAGTTGCCGTTCCATCACTCACAATCAGCTGGCGACCATCATGCGTGATCCCCCACCCTTCCGTTGGATATTCGAAATCTTCCAGCAGCTCAAAGCTATCCCGGTCGTAAACAAAGCCGATGTTGGAGCGCCAGGTTAATTGGACGATCCGATTATCATGGATTGTGATGCCTTCGCCAAAGTATTGAGGGGGGAGGGAAAGAGATCTCAGCACTGCCCCACTCTCGAGATCGACCTCGCGCAAGGAGGACTGGCCGTAAAGCCCCGTTCCTTCAAACAGGCGGTCATCTTCAAAGACCAGCCCTTGCGTAAACGCGTCCGGATCGTGGGGGTAAACGTGGACAACGGTATACGTATAGTAATAAGACGAGTTAGGGGCTACCGGAAAGTAAGCGACCCGCTGCACGGTAGAAGAGATAGCCGGATATTCGCTGGCACGCACGCTTTCACGGCCCCAATCAACCGCCAGCACGCCCATCAAAAGCAGGACAAAGATCAGGCCCGCACTCAGAACAAGCGATACCTGTCGCATCATCTTCCCTCTTGCAAAAACCCGCCAGAAGGTCGAGCGAGCCAAGACCCCTTGTCTCATGCTCGAGAGAACGTCCGGCAGGCCAGGCTGGGCAGTGAGGCCCTCTTACTCGAAAATCCAGCGGTCAGTGTCCCGGGAATAACCGAGAATCTCTTCCTCGGCAAAAAACAGCGCCAGCTCAAACGCCGCCGTATCCGGCCCGTCAGAGCCATGCACCAGATTGCGTCCGATTTCCAAGCCGAAATCGGCCCGGATTGTGCCTGGAGCGGCTTCGGCCGGGTTCGTTGCCCCCATCGTCTTGCGAACCACCTCAATCGCCCGGGCTCCTTCCAACGCCATCACCACGACAGGCCCAGAAGTAATGTACTGCACCAGTCCCTCGTAAAAAGGCTTGCCTTTGTGAATAGCATAGTGGCGTTCGGCGAGCCGGGCAGTCATTTGGATCAGCTTGAGGGCGACGATGCGCAGTCCCCGGCGCTCGAGTCGGACAATCACTTCGCCCACCAGTCCGCGCTGTACTGCGTCGGGCTTGACGATGACCAAGGTTCGCTCCATACTGGGGCCTCCTGACAAAAATATCGATCACGCCAGCGCGGGCGGGGCTGGTCCCCGCCCGCGCCTACAAACAGACAGTCGCACTAGACGTGCTCAAGAGCAACCCGATACACGGCCAGGGCCTCGTCCAGTTCTCCAACTCGCATGTAGGCATCGCCCAAAAGCTGATGAACCCGCGGGTCTTTTGAGCACTCCCGGGCAAAGGACTGGACGCTGGGAAGCGCCGCCTCGGCCCATTTCCGGGAGCGGACCAGCGGAGAATAGGCTTCCAGGGCCGCGTCGTAGAGCCCGACACTCTGCAGCCGCTGGGCCAACTCGAGGAGGGTCTGCTTGTCGCGAGGCTTGGCCTGCAGCAACCCTTGCAACCTCTCGATCTCTTCTTGCAATGCACGAGGGATCTCCCGCGCTAGGGGAGCCTCGGGCTCGGCAGGCGGCTCCGGTTCCGCGGGCGCAGCAGCCGCAGGAAGAGATGGGGGTGCCTCAGCCACTTCCCGCTCCAGCTCCTCCGGCTCCTCAACGCGGACGGCCTCTTCCGTCTCTTTCGGGGGGCGGTACACAGGAGGTCCGGCAATCGGCGGGGGCGGCTCGGGGTGATCAAAACCTGACCAGCCAAATGTCGTGTCTGCAGCCGGCGGCGCTTCCTCGACAGCGGCAGGAGGCTCCATGTCAAAGCCCGTCCAACCGAACCCTTCCACAGCAGGCGCTGCCTCGGCAGCAAATGACTCCGGCGGCGGCTCTGCATGATGCTCGGGAAAAGAAACCTCTTCCTCGGCGCCAAAAGCGGTCCAGCCAAAGATCTCGGGTTCGGTCGGCGGGACCTGAGCCCGTGGAACCTCGGGCGGGACCAGGTCTTCCGCCGGCAATTCCTTTGCTTCCTCGGGTGCAGCAGGCAGTTCCTCTACCGGCGCCCGCTCCTGCAGCCAGTCGGGAATCTCGGCCGGCTCCAGCGGCGCGACC
>JAFGEI010000149.1 GCA_016931695.1 Anaerolineae bacterium
GAAGAATCCCGTTCTGGAGAAGCGAAATCTCGTTCTGCAAGGAACGAGACCCTTCGCTCCGCCCTCTGGGCGTCGCTCAGGGTGACAAATTTGATCTGCTGAGTCTCCCTGTTGCATGTTGTTGTTACACTGATTTCCCTACGGGGGTGTAAAAGCCCCCAATTGGCAAGTATTGCCAGGGGTATCTCTACCTGGCCGAGTCATTGCGAGCCGCCGCAGGCGGCAGCCTGCCCCGAGCTTGCCTCGGGGAAGCAATCTCATGGACTGGAGTCTGGCGTTTCTTGGCAAGCATCATTCTAGCCACGAATTTCTCGGTTTTTACGGCCGGATAGTCTTCCTCTTGAGTGTTGGTCTAACCGAGCGGCAGAAAATCGGCCACGAATTAACACGAATTCACACGAATTTTTGCCTCAATTCGTGAGAATTTGTGGCGAATTCTTGTCGTTATTGCTGCAACCCTGCGCGGGGGAATTGCGTAATATACTATTGGATAGCAGGAGCAGTGCACTCAATGGATGAAACCGCCTGGATCGAACAGGCACGAGCGGGCGATGTCGAGGCATTTGGCCTCCTGGTGCAGATGCATCAGGCCCACGTTTACAACCTGGCCTACCGCATGCTGGGGAACCGCATGGAGGCAGAGGACGCGGCCCAGGAAGCTTTCCTGCGCGCCTTCAAGCACCTGGACCGCTACGATCTGGGCCGGCCCTTTCGAACTTGGCTCCTTTCCATCGCTTCGCACCACTGCGTCGACCGGCTGCGCCGCCGCCGCCCCACGCTGCCCCTGGACGAGGTGCGCTGGGGCACGGCGGGCCGCGACCCGGAGCTGGCAGCGGTGCGGACAGAGGTCCGCGAGCGGGTGCAGCGGCTGTTGATGCGCCTCCCGCCCACCGACCGGGCGGCGGTGACGCTGCGCTATTGGTACGACTGTTCCTACGTCGAGATTGCCGAGATGTTGGGCCTGACGGTGAGCGCGGTGAAATCCCGCCTGCACCGGGCGCGGCGGGCAATGGCGCAGGAAATGAGGGAGGCAGGATGATGTCGGAGAATGAACAGTTGCAAGAGCTGGAAGAGCTGGAAGAGCTGCTACGGGCGGTGCCGATGGTGCATCCCCCGCTGGGATTCGCCGGCCGCGTCATGGCCCGCATCGACCGGCGCCGGCAGCGGCGGCGCGCCACGCTGGGCGGGTTGATGCTGGCGACGGGCGCGGCGCTCAGCATAGTCCTGCTGCTGCTGCCCGAGATCTGGGCCCTGCCCGGTTGGGTCGGTTCGTGGCTGGCTTTTTGGCCGACCGGCGAGATCGTTCTGGCCCGCGTGGCGGATGCCGCGGTGACGGTGCTCAACTCGTTCTTTCTCACCGCCGGCGTCCTGATTGTCCCGCTTGGCTCTCTCGCGCTCTGCAGCTTGTTTATGGCCCTTGTGAGTAGCGTGTTGTGGGTGGGCCTCGTCCAGCGCTGGCAGCCCACAGCCATCCAGTTGATCAGGAGGTAGAAGTGAAAAGAAAGACACTGTTGATTGGCATATTGTTCTTGCTGGGCAGTCTTTCCTGCCAGCTGACCATCCCCTCTCTTCCCGACGTCGAGATCCCGGATATCGAGCTCCCCGACATCGAACTGCCGCGCCTCGAAGTGGGGGAGATGCAGGAGTATGACGAAATGATCCCCGCGGATGGCGTGACCGAGGCGCAGGTGCGGATTCGCTTTGGCGTTGGCGAGATTGCCCTTGCCGCAAACGACGAAGAGTCGTTCTTTGCCGGGCAGTTTCGCACCAATGTCGCCGAGTGGGCTCCGGAGGTCGACTGGGAGGATGGCGAGCTGTGGATCGAGCAGGGAGGAGGGCAGGGAATCCCCGACCCGGGAGCGGATAACCAGTGGCACCTCGAGTTTTCCCCCGATGTCAGCCTGGATATGGACATTGATATCGGCGCTGGCGAAGGGGACCTGGATTTCACGGGGTTGTCGGTAGAGAGCCTGGCCTTGGATATCGGGGCATCTGACCTGATGATCCATTTCGACGAGCCCGTCTCCGTTGGCATGGAGCGGCTGGAAATCCGCAGCGGCGCTGCCAGCATCCGCCTGGACGGGGTGGGGAATGCCAGCCCGGAACAGGTGCGGATTGAGGGCGGCGTCGGCAACATGATCCTGGACCTTGGCGGCGACTGGGCGAACTCGTCCGACATGACGGTCGTCGTGGGAGCGGGTTCTTTTACCATCTACCTGCCCCGCGAGATCGGCGTGCGGGTGGAAGTGGAGGGCGGCTTGGGCAACGTCGAACTCGGCGAGGGGTTGAGCCTCTCCGAAGGCGGGTACGTCAACGAAGCCTACGGCGACACCGAGATCGAGCTGTTGATCGAGCTCACCGTCGGCGTCGGCAACGTCGAGTTGGAGCTGGCCGGCGAGTAGCCGGTTTGTTCATTCAGCAAGTGGTTCAAAAAGGAGGTATCGTGATGCGTCGTTTATGGATCGTGGGAGCGCTGTTGGCAGTACTTTTTCTTGCGCCGGCCGTGCCGGTGCTGGCGGATGACGGCGATCCGCCCCAGGTCTATTTTGGCCGCGATTTTACGCTCGAATCGGGGGAGCGGGTGGATGGTGACCTGATCGTCTTTGGCGGCAACGTGGAGCTGGAGGCGGAGAGCGAGGTCGACGGCCAGGTGGTGGCCTGGGGCGGCGACGTCGAGATTGCCGGAACCGCCGATGGGGACGTCGTGGTCTTTGGCGGCGACATCTATCTGGCGGAAAGCGCCGTCGTTGAGGGCGACCTGGCTGTCTTTGGTGGGGAGGTGGAACGGGAAGAGGGCGCCGTCGTCTATGGCCAGCAGACCGTGAATCCCGGCAACTGGGAATGGGACGGCCCTGTTGTAAGGCCCTTCCCGGCCGTTGGCCGGCGGGGGTTCTCCGGCCCGGTTTTCTACAGCCATCCCGGCATTGGGGCTGTGCTGGCGGTGTTGCGGGTGATCGGCGTGGTGATCGTCATGGCCGGCCTGGCCGGCGTGATCTCCCTGCTGTGGCCGCGGCCGGTCAGCCGGACCGGGGGGGTGGCGTTACAGAGTCCCTGGCCCGCTTTTGGCGTTGGCCTGCTGACGGCTGTCGTCGTCGCGGCTTTGCTGGCCAGCTTTTGCCTGACGCCGCTGGGAATCATCGCCCTGATCGTGGCTGGGGTGGCGGCCGTGTTCGGCTGGATTTCCCTCGGCGTGCTCGTCGGCGAGCGGCTGTTTGCTGGGCGAGCGGCCCATCCCTTTTGGGTAGCGGTGCTGGGCACAGCGCTGCTGACGTTCCTCGGCGGCTTGCTGGACCTGATTCCCTGTGTCGGTTGGATCGGCGCCTTTCTGGTCATCTGCCTGGGGCTGGGAGCGGCGATTCTCACGCGCCTGGGCACCGTCGACTATCCGGGCCCTTCCCCCGCGTCTCCCGCACCGCCGCCGGTGATCGCGGATGAACAGCCGCCGCTGCTGGCGGACGTGGTGGAAGTGGAGATCGAGTTGGAGGACGTGGCAGCGGGTGAAGAGGAGCCGGTGGAGGAGTAGGGGGCTCGTGCAGCTTGGCGCGGGAGAGTACCCTTGATGGGGCAGAGTGCAACTCTGCCCCATCAAGAGCTGCCGCTGACAGGCAGGCAAGAAACCTGCCCTGAAGTGTGACGGGGCGACCGCAGCAGGTCGCCCCGTCGGCTTACACCACGATGTTGACCAGCCGCCCCGGTACGTAGACGACCTGGCGCGGTTCCTGGCTGCCCAGGTGGCGCTGGATGCTCTCGTCGGCGAGGGCGGCGGCACGCGCGTCTCGCTCGCCAATGCTCGCCGGCACCGCCAATCGTGCCCGCACTTTGCCGTTGATCTGCACCACCAACGTGATGACTTGTTCGGCAGCCAGGTCAGGGTCGTATTCGGGCCACGGCTGCAGGTGAACGCTGTAGGGACGACCGGTGTGCTGCCACAGCTCCTCTGCGACGTGGGGACAGGCGGGAGCCAGCAGCAGCAGCAGCGTCTCGATCGCCTCGTTCCACGCCGCGCTGCCATAGAGCGCCGTCTCCTTGGCCTTTTGCAGCGCATTGGTAAACTCCATCAGCCCGGCGATGATGGTGTTGAAAGAAAAAGCCTCCATGTCGTCGGTGACGCGGCCGATGGTCTTGTGGGTCCACCGGCGCAGGTCGGCGACCTCTCGTGCGGAGGGGGCTGGGGTCGTTTCCCCCGGCTCCAGCACCAGGTTCCAGACCCGGTGCAGCCAGCGGTAGACGCCTTCGATGCCGTGGGGGTCCCACGGCCCGCCCTGTTCCCAGCGCCAGCCGAACATCAGGTAGCCGCGCACGGTGTCGGCGCCGTACTGCGCCACCAGTTCGTCGGGGGCGATGACGTTGCCGCGGCTCTTGGACATTTTTTCATTGTCCTCGGCGAGGATGATGCCCTGGTTGTGCAGTACCCGCATCGGCTCGTCGAAATCGACCAGCCCCATGTCCCGCATCGCCTTGGTGAAGAAGCGGGTATAGATCAGGTGCATCGTGGCGTGCTCGATGCCGCCGGTGTAGACGTCGACGGGCATCCAGTATTCCATCTCCGCCGGATCGAAAGGAACCGAGTCAGCGTGCGCCGGTTCGCCCTCCCGGTAGTAGGGGCTCAGGTAGGCGTACTGGTACCAGGAGGAGCAGACAAAGGTATCCATCGTATCCGTCTCGCGAACCGCGGCCCGGCCGCAGTTGGGGCAGGTGGTGTGCAGGAACTCTTCGTGATGGACCAGCGGGCTTTCGCCGGTGGGCAGGAACTTGGCGTCTTCCGGGAGCAGCACCGGCAGCTCGTCGTAGGGGACGGGGACGATGCCGCAGTCGTCGCAGTAGACGATGGGGATGGGGGCGCCCCAGTAGCGCTGGCGGCTGATGAGCCAGTCCCGCATGCGGTAGTTGATGGCAAATTGGCCCACGCCGCGCTCCTCCAGCCAGCCGGTTACCTTCTGCACCGCCGCGTCGCCTGGCGTGCCGCTAAAGGGGCCGGAGTTGATCATGGTGCCATAGTCGGCGTGGAAGAGCACGTCGCGGTAGAAAGGCGTGTCCCACAGCAGTTCCATCACGCTGCGCTGCCCCGTCCCGCAGCGGGCGAGGATGCGCTGCTCCGCTTGCAGGCCGTCAAAGGTGACGACCTCGTCGGCAAAGATAAAGGCCCATCGCGCGCCGGCGAGGGCGACCCAGCCTGCCGGTTGGAGGTGCGCCTGGACCAGCGCGACGTACGGATCGACCTGCGCCCGGTCCACCGTCACCTCGAGCGCGCCGTCGTGCGCCGCGAAGGGAATGCCGGCCGCGTTCAGCGCGGCGGCGAGACCCTCCCGCGCCGCGCCGGGGCGCACCTGCGATTTGACCGTTCCGTCAGCCCGCTCGATGACCGGGATGATCGGCAGGCCGAATTTGAGGGCGAAGGCAAAGTCGCGCTCGTCGTGGGCGGGCACGGCCATGATCGCCCCGGTGCCATAGGTCATCAGCACGTAATCGGCGATCCAGATTGGGATGCGTTCGTCGTTGACCGGGTTGATCGCATAGGCGCCGATAAAGACGCCCGTCTTTTCCTTTTCCGTCGACAACCGCTCGATCTCGCTCTGGCGAGCGGCCTGGTGTTGGTATGCCGTGACCTCCTGGCGGTATTGGGGTGTGGTCAGCTTGTCGACCAGTGGGTGCTCCGGCGCCAGCACCATGAACGTCGCTCCCCACAGCGTGTCCGGGCGCGTGGTAAAGACCGTCAACGGCTCTTGCTGCTCAGTGACAAAGATCACGTCGGCCCCCTCGCTGCGGCCGATCCAGTTGGTCTGCATCGCCACGACCCGCTCGGGCCACTCGATCTGGGAAAAGTCGAGCAGTTCTTCCACATACTCGGTGATGCGCCAGAACCACTGCTCCAGTTCTTTCTTGACGACGGGGGTCTTGCACCGCTCGCAGTGGCGGTCCTCCCCTTGGACCTGCTCGCGGGCCAGGGTGGTGTTGCATTGCGGGCAGAAATCGACCGCGGCGTTCTTGCGGTAAGCCAGGCCCATGTCGTAGAACTTGCGAAAGAACCATTGGGTCCAGCGGTAGTAGCCCGGCAGGCAGGTGATCGCCTCGCGTTGCCAGTCGAACATGCTGCCCATCGCGCGCAGCTGGTAGCGCATCTTTTCGATGTTGGACAGGGTCCACTTGTGGGGGTGGATGCCGCGCTTGATGGCGGCGTTCTCCGCCGGCAGGCCAAAGGCGTCGAACCCCATGGGCATCAGGACGTTGTAGCCGCGCATGCGCAGGTAGCGGGCGCGGACGTCGGAGGGGCACATCGCGTACCAGTGACCGATGTGCAGGTCGCCGCTGGGGTAAGGCAGCATCGTCAAGCAGTATTGCTTGGGCCGGTTGGGATCGACAAGAGCACGATACAGTTGGTCCTCCTCCCATTGTGCCTGCCATTTCGCTTCGATTCCCTGGGGTTTGTATATCTCGGCCATGTGCTGATCCTCCGATTGTGATAACAAAAACCCCCTTCGTCTCAGGGACGAAGGGGCGCTCCGCGGTACCACCCTGCTTGGAGACAATCCTCGGGACTGCCTCCCGCTCCAAGCCCGCTAACGGGGGCCAATCGTCGCCGGTTACTCTGCTTCACCGGCGCAGCTCCCAGGCGAGTTCGGTCTTGCGGGGCGCTCCCCCTGGGCACCGGTTGCCGGGCTTGCACCGGGTTGTTCCCGACTCGCTGGGGGGATGACCTACTACTCCTGTTCTGTGCCGTTCGGTATTCAGCTATCTATCGTACATTCTACCGCAGAACGGCGCGATGTCAAGCAATGAGAAACCGGGGATTTGCGGGAATCCGGGCCACAGGCCTCGGTAAGCGGCCAAGTCGGCGTTTCCGACGGGGATCTGACGATCCCCTCCGAGCA
>JAFGEI010000150.1 GCA_016931695.1 Anaerolineae bacterium
AAAGTAGAAAATTCGTGAAATTCGTGTTAATTCGTGGCAGAAATTCCGAGATCATCTAGGGCTCCCCCAACTAATAAATGCGCCCGTCTACAATGTCTGTGCCATGATGACGATATCCCACAAATTCGACGTGATTGATGTCGGGATCGAGGTTGTACCAATCAAAGAATTTGCTGATCAGATGTCGACAGGTGTTTCGTATTTCGAGCAGTTTGTGTGGGATTTAGAACGGCGTGGCATCTCAGACATCGACATCCCCGTGCTCATTCTTGGAATCAATGACCAACTTGCCTGAAGCGAGGGGTTGAGAGCATCCGTCTAGGGGCGCGTCGCCTGGCTGGCGGCTGGGCGTAAAGTGCAAGAAAATGTTTATCGACGAAGCGACGATTGAGGTCAAAGCGGGGGATGGCGGGGCGGGCTGCGTCGCCTTCCGCCGCGAAAAGTACGTCCCCTTTGGCGGGCCGGCGGGCGGCGATGGCGGCAAGGGCGGCGACGTGATCATCGTCGTCGACCCGCACCTCAACACCCTGTTCCGCTTTACCCGCCAGCGCCATTTTCGCGCCCAGCGCGGCGAGCACGGGCGGGGCAAGAACCAGCACGGCGCGGGCGGAGACGACCAGCACGTGCCCGTGCCGCCGGGGACGGTCGTGCGCGACGCGGCGACCGGGCAGGTGCTGGCCGACCTGACCGAAACAGGGCAGCAGGTCGTCGTAGCGCGCGGCGGACGCGGCGGCCGCGGCAACTCCCGCTTCACCAGTTCGACCAACCAGGCCCCGCGCATGGCCGAGAACGGCGAGCCGGGTGAGGAGCGGACGCTCAAGCTGGAGCTCAAGGTGCTGGCCGATATCGGCCTGATCGGCAAGCCCAACGCCGGCAAATCGACCCTCCTGGCAGCGATCACGGCCGCCCATCCCAAGATCGCCCCCTACCCCTTCACGACCCTGCACCCCCACCTCGGCGTCGTCGTGCTGGACGTGCAGACCGACTTTGTCGTCGCCGACATCCCCGGCCTGATCGAGGGGGCCAGCGAGGGCAAGGGGCTGGGACACGAGTTCCTGCGCCACGTCGAACGAACGCGGCTGCTGATCCACCTGCTGGATGGCACGTCCCCGGACCCGCTGGCGGACCTGGCGGACATTAACGCCGAGTTGACGGCTTTTGGCCGCCGCCTGGACGAAAAAACCCAGTTGATCGCTTTTAACAAGATAGACCTGGAGCCAGCCCGCCAGCGCTGGCCGGCGGTGCAAAAGGCCCTGCGCGAGCAGGGATACGAGGCCTGGGCGATTTCGGGAGTGACCCGCGAAGGCGTGCGCGAGCTGCTCCGGCGGGCCGCGCAGCGGCTGGCGGAGCTTCCTCCCTCCACTGCCCCAACCCAGGACGTGCCGGTCTTGGGCCTGCAGGACGACGAGCGGGTCTTTTTGGTCGAACGGGAAAAGGACGGCTGGCGGGTGTCCGGCCGGCGAGTCGAGCGGTTGGCGGCGATGACGCCCTTTGCGCTGGACGAGGCGCTGCAGCGCTTTCACCGCGCGCTCGACGCCATGGGCGTGCTGGACGCCCTGCGCGAGGCCGGGGTCGAGGTTGGGGACACGGTCCGCGTCGGCGATGCGGAGCTGGTTTGGGAGGAATGAGCCGGCTCGGCGTCCTTGGTGGGACCTTTGACCCGCCCCACTACGGGCACCTGGCGCTGGCCGAGGCCGCCCACGTTCAACTGGGGCTGGAGCGGGTGCTCTTTGTCCCGGCCGGCGAGCCGCCCCACAAGCCGCAGCGCCCGCTTACCGCGGCCGGTCATCGGGAGGCGATGGTCGAAGCGGCGATTGCCGCGAATCCCGCCTTTGCCCTTTCCCGCGTCGACCTGGAGCGGCCCGGCCCGCACTATACGGTCGACATGCTGGCCCTGCTGCGCCAGGAACATCCCCAGGCAGAGCTGTTCTTTCTGTTGGGCGGCGACAGCCTGGCCCAATTCCTGCACTGGCGCGACCCGGCCGGCATCATCCGGCAGGCGCGGCTGGCCGTGATGCGCCGCCCGGGCTGGAAGGCCAGCCTGGCGGCGCTGGAAGAGGCCCTGCCGGGGATCGCACAGCGGCTGGTCTGGCTGGACGCACCCCGCCTCGCCCTTTCTGGCACCGGGTTGCGCCGCCGCGCCCGCCAGGGCCTGCCGCTCCACGGCATGGTCCCCCCGGCGGTGGAGGAATACATCCAGCGGCACCGGCTGTACCGACGCTAGGCTTTTGTCTTTGTGCGCCGCAGGGGGGCAGGGAGGAGCGGCGCCAGCATGGCCTGTTCCTCCGGCGTCAGCACCCGCAGCAGCGCCAGTGCCGCCAGGTAGACCGCCGGCCCGGCAGCCAGGGCCAGCAGCGGGCTGGCCAGCGCCGTCGCCCAGGTGGCCGCGCCCATCGCCGCGCCGGCCAGCAGCGTCCCCCCCAACATCCGTCCCCAGCCGATTTTCCCCAGCTGGCGGCGCAGGCCGGCGTAAAAGAGGAGCGCCAGCAGCAGTTCGCCCGCGATCATGATCCACGCCGAAGCGACGTAGCTGAAGGAGCGTACCAGGAGCAGGTTGGCGGCGATGGTAAAGACCACCCGCCCGCCGGAGGCGACGAGCACGTAGCGCTGCCGGTTCAGGGCGATGAGCACGTAATTGGTCAGGCTGTTGAGCCAGCCAAAGAGGATCGACCAGATCAGCAGGCGCAGCGCGACCGCACCGTGGGGGAGGAACGCGGCGCCGCTCAGCAGCCCCACCAGCGGCTCTGCCAGCAGGGTCACCAGCACCGCCGCCGGCAGGGCGATCATTGTCAGCAGCTTGACCGACAGGCAGTACGAGCGGCGCAACTGCGCCCGGTCCTCCGCCGCCTGGCGCGACATGACCGGAAAGACGGCGATGGTGAAAAAGGAGGGGATGATCACCAGCGCGTCCACCCACTTGCGGGCGGCGTCGTACCAGCCCACCGCCGCGTCGCCCTGCAGCGTCTGCAGCAGCAGCACGTTGAGGCCGGGAAAGAGCGCCTGCAGCAGCAGCGAGAGCATCAGCGGCCAGCTTTCGACCAGCATCGCTCGCTGCAGGGGCCAGGCGATCCCCGCTTTCCGGGGCGGCAGGTCGGCCCAGATCGTCCGCCGCGCCACTGCAACCAGGATCGCCAGCGTCGCGACGTTGGTCAGCGCCGCCGCCCCGCCCAGGCCGACGATGCCCAGCCCGCCGACCAGCGCCAGCACGCCTAGCGTGGCCTTGACCACCGTGGTCACGGTCTGCACCGCGGCGGGGATCTCGTGCTTCTCGCAGCCGCGAAAGAGGCCGGCCAGGCCGTAGGCGATGCTGCCCGGCAGCAGCCCGGCGTAGAGCAGCAGGATCGTCCAGACGGTGTCGGTTGTCAGCGGGGTGCCCATTGCCTGCCAGCCGGCCAGGAAACCGCCCAACAGGGGGATCGCTCCCGCAAAGAGCAGCAGCCGCAGCAGGGTCGTGTTGAGGAACAGCCGCCGCGCCCGCTCCCGGTCGCGCGCCACCTCGCGCATCAGGTACATGTCCAGGCCGAAATTGGCGACGATGTCGAACCAGAGATAGATGTTGGCCGCCGTGGCAAAGCGACCGGTCCCCACCGGCCCCAGGATGCGCGCGGTCAGCGCGGCGAGGGCAAAGTCGATCAGTCGGTTAAAGAGGTTGAGGGCGATGGGAGCGAGCGAGTTCTTGGCCACCCGCCGCACCGTGCTGGCGTCGTCCTCCTCGCGGTAGAAGAATCGCCACAGGTAGAGGCCGGTCAGAAAGACGAGCAGCATCCCGGCGATAAAGCTGACAAAGGCGCCGATCTTGACGCTGTTGGGGCTGTACTTGAAGCGGACGGTCCACGCGCCCGCTTCAAGGAACACGCCGCGGAAATTGCCGTCGACGCGGGCGATCTCGACCTCCTGCTCCGCCTCCTCGCCGGCCCCTTGCGGGCGCACGAACGCCTTCCATCCGGGGAAGAACGAGTCGGTCAGCACCAGCC
>JAFGEI010000151.1 GCA_016931695.1 Anaerolineae bacterium
AGGCGGCGAAGCCGCCTGCGAAACCCCCTTTTCCCCCTTCCCCGTGCTTGGCAGAGCAATCTACTGAAATGTGCCATTGTCAAATTAACCTGCCCGGCCGGTTATCCCAACGGCCGCTTCGCCGGCATCCCCGGCCGGCGGGGGTATTTCTCCGGTGTCGGTGCCACCTTGTCGACCACGACCAGGTAGCGGGTTTCGGCCAGGCCGTGCAGATCGACCGCCATCAGCTTTCGCACGCGCCCCCCCAGGACACGGGCAGCCATCTCGGCGGCGTGAACCTCCGCCGGCGCCCCTTCTCCTTTTTGCGCCAGCGCCGCCCCACCCACCCGCACCAACGGCAGCAGGTACTCGAGCAACGTCGGCATCTCGGCCACCGCCCGCGCCAACGCCCAGTCGTACCGCTCGCGCCGGTCGACGCGCTGGCCCAGCTCTTCCGCCCGGCAGTGGATCACTTCGACGTCGCGCAGCCCCAATCGCACAACAAGGTGCTCCAGGAACTGGGCCTTTTTCCCCGTCGCCTCCAGCAACGTCAGCCGCATCTCGGGGCAGAGAATCTTGAGCGGCAAGCCGGGAAACCCCGCCCCGGTTCCGACGTCGATCACTCGCGCACCGGCCTGCAAGCCGGCCCGCGGCAGCGCCAGCAGGCAGGAGAGGGAATCGACAAAGTGACGCACCTGCACCCCGTCATAGTCGGTGATAGCGGTCAGGTTAAAGCGCCGATTCCAGGCCACCAGCTCGTCAAAGTAAACACGAAAGCTGTCCAGGTGTTCCTGTTGCAGCGGGACCCCCAGGTCCCGCGCGCCGCGAATCAGCCTTTCCATGCCGTGGCGCCTGTTTCCGTCACTTATTGTGGGCCTGGCCCCGCCGGCGTTGGGGTTGGCCCAGGCTCTGGCGGCAAAGGAGTCAGCGGCAGGCCGTAGAAGGCCTCGATCACCTGGCGGCCCATCGGCGCAGCAACACGCGACCCTTCGCCGCCGTTCTCCACCATCACCACCAACGCGATCTCGGGATCGTCCGCCGGGACATAGGCGGCAAACCAGGAGTGGGGCTCGGTATCCTCGCCGCCGGCCTCGGCGCTGCCCGTCTTGCCCGCCACCGGAATGCTCATGCCCCAGAAACGGGTGGTCGCGGTGCCGACCGGCGACGTCGTCGTACCCAGCATCCCCGCCTGGATCACAGCCAGGTTTTCGGCGGAAATGGGCAGCGTCCCCACCACCTCGGGCTCGAAAACAACCTCTGGATACGCCTCCCCCGCCGACCCAATCCGCTCGACCACGTAGGGCCGGTACAGCAGACCGCCATTGGCCACCGCGGCGACCATCCGCGCCACCTGCAAGGGGGTCACGCGCAGGTCGCCTTGTCCAATCGCCAGGTTGACCGAGTCCCCCACGTACCAGACCTGCCCGTTCTCCATCTTCCACTCCGGGTCGGGCATCGGCGGCGCCTCCTCCACCAGCCCGACGACATTCAGTGGCACTCCCAAGCCAAAGCCGCGGCCAAATTCAGGCAGCGCGTTGGGGTCGATTCCGTCCAGCATCTGCCCGACAGTGTAAAAGGTGACGTTGCAAGAGGCGCTCAACGCATCACGGAGGATGATGTCGCCGTGCCCGTCCTCCTTCCAGCAAAACTTGCGATAGTTCGACCCCAGCCCGTCCCAGTACCCGGGGCACCAAAAGGGAGTGTCCGCCGTCAGGCCGCCCACTTCAAGGGCGGCGGCGATCGTCACGATCTTGAAAATCGAGCCGCAGGGATACGCCCCCTGTGTCGCCCGGTTAAAGAGCGGCTGGTCGGGATTGGCAAGAACGGCGCTGATCTCGGCGATACTGCCCGGCCCGACAAAGATGTTGGGATTAAAGGACGGGCCGCTGGCAAGGGCAAGAATGGCACCGCTGTGCACGTCGAGGACGACGATCGCCCCGCGGCGGTCGCCCAGGATTTGCTGCACCTGAAGCTGCAAGTCGCGGTCGATCGTCGTATAGATCGCCCGGCTGGGAACCCGCTCCCGGTGCGCAATGAGCGAGAGAACCTCCCCCGACGGTCCCATCAGATAAAGGTTGCCCCCATGCCGCCCGGCCAGGTAGGCTTCGCCCCACCCCTCCAGGCCCGAAACGCCAACCCACTCGTCCCCGCGGTACCCCTGGGCGCGGTAGGCCTCCAGTTCTTCAGCGGGAACCGGCGAGACCCAGCCGACGACGTGGGCCGCCGCGCCCCCCTCCAGGTAGGTGCGCCCCTCCTTCTCCCGCGCCTCGATCCCCGGCGTGTTGAGCAGCAGGTCGGCATACTGGACGCCGACCTCGGCGGGGATGTCGGCGATGGGCGTCCACCAATCCGCCGGGCGGCCGGCGTAGCGTTCCCGGATCTCTTCGGCCGGCAGCCCGGTCACCCAGTTCAAAGCCGACAAGAGGGTTTGCTCGTCTTGAACCTGGCCGGGCACGACGCCCACGGTGACGATGGTGCCCGGCGCCGCCAGGGCCAGGCTGTTTCGATCATAGATGTTGGCCCGCAGGGGGACAGAATGTTCCATGTAGAGGTAATTCCCTGCCCCCAGCCCGGGCCAAATCAGCTCCTCCATCCCCTCCACCCACCACCGCTCCCCCTCCAATACCAGCGGCAGGACCGTGTCGGTCACCACCGTCCCCACCAGCGCGGTTCCCCAGGCCAGGCGGCACGCCGCCTGCGCCCGCTCCCCTTCTACGAGCAGCGCCTGGAGCGTGGCGGAGGCGGTGAGGACCGTGCCGGTCCGCAGCGCGGTCTGGTAGCGGGCGGAAAAACTGTCCGCCGTAAGCGCGGCCCGGCTGGCTGGCGAAAGCAGCACATACATCTCTGCCGGGAGTCCCTGCTCCCACGCCGCCAGGAAAGCCGCCGCCGTCGCCTCGGGAGTGTGGAGGGGCGGCGGTGAAGCAGGCAGTGGGGTCGAGGTAGCCGAAATCGTATCAGGGACAGGAGATTGATTCCCCTGGCAGGTGGAAAGCAAAAGAGCAGCGAGCAATATGCCAAGGAGTCGCAAATTTTTCACAGCAGTGATTATAGCGGGGAATGACCTTGCTGTCCAGCGCCACTTTTTCATACTCAGTAAAAAGCTCCCGCTGGATTCCCGATGCGGGGCAGGCTGCCAGACCCAGCGGAATATGGCGGATTTGGCAACTTGTCCCGCAAAGGCGGGAATCCGCCACGAGCTTTTCGTCAAGTACTGATACTGGACAAATCGGTGGAAATCGTGTATCATTCCGCTGGCTGGACAGCCCCAAAGGACAGGGACTGCCAGCGAAAGGAAAAAATGGATAAATCACAAGAGTTGCTCAAACAGTTGACCGAGGCACACGGCGTCCCGGGGTACGAAACCCCGGTCCGCGCCCTGGTTCTCAGCTACCTAGAGCCCCTGGGCACCGTCGAAGCAGACAAAATTGGCAGCCTGATCTGCCAACAGGGAACGAATGGGCCACGGGTGATGCTGGCCGGCCACATGGACGAGATCGGCTTTATGGTTCACCACATCAGCGACGATGGCTTTCTGCGCTTCCATCCCCTGGGTGGGTGGTGGGACCAGGTGCTGCTCGGCCAGCGCGTGATCGTCAAGACCCGGCAGGGCGACCTGCCCGGCGTCATCGGCGCCAAGCCCCCCCACATGGTCCCGCCCGACGAGCGCAAGAAGGTGTTCGAGAAAAAGGACATGTACATTGACATCGGCGCCACCACGAAGGAGGAGGTCGAGGAAGCAGGCGTGCGGCTGGGCGATCCCGTCGTGCCGGACGCGGCCTTTACGGTCCTGGCCAGCGGCAAGACCTACATGAGCAAGGCCTTTGACGACCGCGTCGGCGTGGCGCTGATGATCGAAGCCCTGCAGCATTTTTCCACAGCCCCCCACGACAACACCCTCTACGGCGTCGCCACGGTGATGGAAGAGGTCGGTACCCGCGGCGCCAAGACCAGCGCCGAGGTCGTCAACCCCGACGTCGCCATTGTCCTCGAATCAGACATCTGCGGCGACGTGCCCGGCTTCAAGCCGGAAGAGTCGGCCGTCAAGCTGGGCGGCGGACCGTCGATGCTGCTGCTCGACGCGCGAATGATCCCCAATCTCAAACTGCGCGATCTGTTGATCGATACCGCACAAGAGCTGGATATCCCGCTGCAGTTTTCCACCATGATCGGCGGCGCCACCGACGGCAGCCAGATTCACCTCCACCGCAGCGGGGTGCCGACCGTCGTCCTGAACGTCCCTGCCCGCCACATCCACAGCCACTCGGCGATCATCCACCGCGAGGACTATGACCGCGCACTCCGGCTGTTGATCGCCGTGATCGAAAAGCTGGATGCCGAGACCGTCGCCGGACTGGCGCCCTGACCAGCAGCGCGAACCGCCAGCCGGCAACACGTCGTTCGACGATAGGCGTATGCAAACAGGAGAGAGCAATGACAGGTAATCCCCCCAACGAGCACATGGCACAGCTTGCGGCAATGATGCAGGAACGCATCGAGCAGTTCCAACCGGTAACCGAAACCAAGGACGTTGGGACCGCCATCGAGGTCGGCGACGGCATCGCCCGCGTCTCTGGCCTGTCGAACGTCCAGCTCAGCGAGCTGGTCAGGTTCCCTTCCGGCGTGCTGGGAATGGCCTTTAACCTGGAAGCAGACAACGTCGGGGTCATTATTATGGGCGCCTATACCGACATCGAGGAAGGCGACCTGGTCCAACGAACCCACCGCATCGTCTCCGTGCCCGTGGGCGACCCCCTGCTGGGCCGGGTGGTGGACGCGCTGGGACGCCCCATCGACGGCAAAGGCGCCATCAGCACCGAAGAGTACCGGCCCATCGAGCGCATCGCCCCCGGCGTGATCGAACGCCAGAACGTCGATACGCCGGTACAGACCGGCATCAAGGCGATCGACTCGATCATCCCCATCGGGCGCGGGCAGCGCGAGCTGATCATCGGCGACCGGCAGACGGGCAAAACCGCCATCGCCATCGACACCATCATCAATCAGAAAGGCAAAGACCTGTTCTGCATCTATGTGGCAATCGGTCAAAAGCGGGCGCAGGTGCGGCAGGTCGTGGCGACGCTGGAGCAGTACGGCGCGCTGGAACACACCGTCGTCGTCGCCGCCACCGCCTCCGAACCGGCTGCCCTGCAGTACATCGCGCCCTACGCCGGGTGCGCCATCAGCGAGTATTTTATGGACACCGGGCGGGATGCGTTGGTGATCTATGACGACCTCTCCAAGCACGCCTGGGCCTACCGGCAGGTCAGCCTCCTCCTGCGCCGGCCGCCGGGCCGCGAAGCCTACCCCGGCGACATCTTTTACCTCCACTCCCGCCTGTTGGAACGCGCCGCCCGGATGGCCAAGCATCACGTGATCGTGCCCAAAGGTGCGTCAGCCGGCGTTGACCGGGGTGTAGACGACCAGACGTACATCGGCCCGCTGGGGCGCAACGCGGCGGAGGAAAAAACCGCCACATTGGAGGGCGAATACGAGGTCCGCCAGGTAGCCGGCACCGGAGGCAGCGTCACCGCCCTGCCCATCGTCGAGACCCTGCTCGGCGACGTGACCGCCTACATCCCCACCAACGTCATCTCGATCACCGACGGGCAGATCTATTTGGAATCCGACCTGTTCAACGCCGGTATCCGCCCGGCGATCAACATCGGCATCTCGGTCTCGCGCGTGGGCGGCGACGCCCGCACGGAGGCCATGAACCAGGTCGCCGGCCGGCTGCGCCTCGACATGGCCAGCTACCAGGAACTGGCCGCCTTTGCCCAGTTCGGGTCCGACCTGGACGAAACCACGCAGCGGCGGTTGGGCCGCGGCCAGCGGCTGACCGAGATCCTCAAGCAGCCGCAATACGAACCGGTCCAACTGGAGGACGAGGTGGCGATCATCTATGCCGGCACCCACGGGTATGCAGATCACGTACCGGTGGCCCAGATGCGGGAGTACGAGACCCGGCTGCTGGAATTCCTGCACATCGAGCACCCGGCGATCTGCGAGGACATTGCCGGCCGCAAAAAACTGACCGAGGAAACAGAAGCAGCATTGAAAGCCGCCCTGGCAGCTTTCAGCGAACAATGGGCCGCGAGGTAGCAACGTGGAAACCCTGCGCGAGATTCGACGGCACATCCGCAGTATCGGCAACCTGTCCCAGGTGACCAAGGCGCTGGAGGCGGTTTCGGCCTCCAAGGTGCAAAAAGCCCAGGCAGCGGTGCTGGCCACTCGCCCCTACGCCCACCGGGCGTGGGAATTGATCGTCAACATCGCCTGCGTCCGCGGCGAAAAGTTCCACTCCCTGCTCACCCACCGCGAGCCGGTGCACTCGGTGCTGATCGTGCTCTTTACCAGCGACCGGGGACTCTGCGGCGCGTATAACCAGAACATTATTCGCGCCACCACCGACTATGTCGAGCAGCTGGGGGTGCCCGTCAGCTACATTGCCGTTGGGCGACGCGGGCGCGACGTCATCTGGCGGATGCAGGCTGACCTCGTCGCCGAGTTCCACGGCCTGCCCGCCGTCCCCAGCTTTGTTGACGTCTCGGCCATCGCTCGCACCGCCATCGAGGAATTCTTGCAGGAGAGGGCTGACGCAATCTTTTTGGCCTATACCGACTTTATCAACCTGATGCGCCAGCAGCCGGTCATCAAGCGGCTCCTCCCCCTCACCCCCTCCCGCCTGGAGGAACAGGCGGTGAGCGAGTACGTGGTGGACATGCAGCCGCTCGGCGTGGCAGAATACATCTACGAACCGGGCAAAGCCGAGATCATGAACGCGGTGCTGCCGCGTTTTACCGAGCTGCAAGTTTACCAGGCCACGCTGGAAGCCTCGGCCAGCGAACACGCCGCGCGGCGAATGGCGATGCGCAACGCCACCGATAACGCAGAAGAACTGCTGCGCGACCTGACCCTGATGCGCAACAAGGCCCGGCAGCAGGCGATCACGTCGGAACTGCTGGACATTGCCGGCGGTGCGGAGGCATTGGAGCAAGCACTACAAGCGGCCAGATGATGCGGCCGATCTTTTCAGAAGGAGGTACCCATGGCCCAGCGGGCAGTCGGTAAAGTTGTACAGGTAAAGGGCGCGGTGGTGGACATCGAGTTCGCGCCACAAGACCTTCCCGAGATTTACAGCGCGGTCGAGATCCCCATGGACGGCAAGCCGCTGGTGCTGGAGGTCGAGCAGCAACTGCCAGGCAACTGGGTGCGTTGCGT
Source organism: Anaerolineae bacterium (assembly GCA_016931695.1). Classification (GTDB taxonomy): domain Bacteria; phylum Chloroflexota; class Anaerolineae; order B4-G1; family DUEL01; genus JAFGEI01. The sequence goes on from JAFGEI010000151.1 coordinate 7,198, forward strand.
GGCAATGGACACCACGGACGGCCTGCAGCGCGGCATGCCCGCCTATACGTCAAACACCCCCATCAGCGTGCCCGTTGGGCCTGCCACCCTGGGACGGATTTTCAACGTGCTGGGAGAACCGATCGACAAAAGAGGGCCGGTGGAAGCGGCCGAGTTCTACCCCATCCATCGCCTGGCCCCCCCCTACGAAGAACAGGCCGCCTTCAGCGAGTTCTTTGAGACGGGGATGAAAGTGATCGACCTGATCGCCCCCTTCACTCGCGGCGGCAAGACCGGTATCTTTGGCGGCGCAGGCGTCGGCAAGACGGTCGTCATCGCCGAGCTGATGTACACCATCGCCAAGTACCACGGCGGCGTCTCGGTCTTTGGCGGCGTGGGCGAGCGGAGCCGCGAAGGTACCGAGTTTTTCCAGAGCCTGACCGAGATGGGGGTGATGGACCGCGCGGTCATGATCTTTGGCCAGATGAACGAGCCGCCAGGGGTCCGCTTCCGCGTCGGGTTGACCGCCCTGACCATGGCCGAATACTTCCGCGACCAGGGGACCGACGTCCTGCTCTTTATCGACAACATCTACCGCTTTGTGATGGCGGGCATGGAGGTTTCAGCCCTGCTGGGCCGCATGCCCAGCGCGGTCGGCTACCAGCCCACCCTGGGCACCGACATGGGCGAGCTGCAAGAGCGCATCACCAGCACGCGCCAGGGCTCTATCACCTCGATGCAAGCGGTCTATGTGCCGGCCGACGACTACTCCGACCCCGGCCCGGTGACCACCTTTGCCCACCTGGATGCCACGATCACCCTCGAACGACGGCTCGCCTCCCAGGGGCTCTACCCGGCGGTCGATCCCCTCACCTCCAGCTCGCGCATCCTCGAACCGCGCATCGTCGGCCAGGAGCACTACCAGACCGCCCGCGAAGTGCAGCGCGTGCTCCAGCGATACCAGGACCTGCAGGACATTATCGCCATCCTCGGCGTCGAAGAGCTCTCCGAGGAGGACAAGCTGACCGTGTCGCGCGCGCGCAAGGTGCAGCGGTTCCTCACCCAGCCGATGCACGTGGCGGAGCGGTTCACCGGCTGGTCGGGAGCCTACGTGCCCATCCAGGAGACCATCCGCGGCTTTCGCGGCATCCTCGAGGGCCAGTACGACGACCTGCCCGAAGACGCCTTCTACATGATCGGCCCTATCGAGGACGCCAGGGAACGGGCCAAGAACCTCTAAGCGGGCCCAATTGGAGGAGAGATGGGTTTACGGCTGGATATTGTGACCCCTGAGCGCGAGTTGTTCACCGGCGAGGTGGACACGGTGCTCGTTCCCGGCGCCGAAGGGCAGCTGGGAATTCTGCCCCAGCACGCGCCCCTGATCACCGTGCTGGACGAGGGGGTATTGACCGCCCGCCGAGGGGCAGAAAGCCTGGCCTTTGCCATCCACGGCGGCTACATGCAGGTGCTATCCGACCACGTGATCGTGCTGGCGGACGTGGCAGAGCAGGCCGAAGAGATCGACGTCGAACGGGCCGAGGAAGCACGCCGCCGGGCGGAAGAACTGTTGAAAAAGCAGCCGCCGCCGGAGGAACAGCGGGCGGCCATGGCCGCCCTGCAGCGGTCCCTGGTTCGCCTGCGGGTGGCTCGCCGGCAGCGGCCGTACCGCCCCGAACGCGAACCCGAGTCGTAGCTGGAGGGTTACTTGTTAGGGAAAGAAATTGGAATCGACCTGGGCACGGTGAACGTGCTCGTCTACGTGGTAGGAAAAGGGATCGTCCTGCAAGAACCCTCTGTCGTAGCGATATCGGTGGAGGAAGACAAGATCGTCGCTGTGGGAGAAGAGGCGCGGGCGATGCTCGGCCGCACCCCTGGCGCTTTCGAAGTGGTGCGCCCGCTGCGCGATGGCGTGATCGCCGATTACATGGTCACGGAACGGATGCTGCACTATTTTCTGCGCAAGGCGGGGGGCATGTCCCCCTTCTTCCGCCCGCGCGTGATGATCAGCGTCCCCTACGGCGTCACCAGCGTGGAACGGCGGGCCGTGCGCAAAGCGGCACTGGATGCCGGCGCCAGCCGCGCCTACTTGATCCCCGAGCCCCTGGCCGCTGCCATTGGCGCCGGGCTTCCCACCGCATCCCCGTCCGGCAACATGGTCGTGGACCTGGGCGGCGGGGCCAGCGAAGCAGCCGTCATTGCCATGAATGGCATCGTCGTCGCCAGCTCCGTCCGCGTCGGCGGCCTCCGGCTGGACGAGGCCATCGTCGCCTACGTGCGCCGCAAATACAACCTGATCATCGGTCAACCGACTGCAGAGCAGGCCAAGATTCAGATCGGCAGCGCCCTGCCCCTCGACGAGCCCCTCAGCATGGAAATCCAGGGCCGCGACCAGGTGGCCGGCCTGCCCCGCACGATCGAGTTGAACACGGAAGAAATCACCGAGGCGTTGGAGGAGCCGCTGGCGGCGATGGTCAACGTCGTCAAGTCGGTACTGGAACGCACCCCACCCGAGCTCTCGTCCGACATCATCGAGCGGGGGATCACACTGCTGGGCGGCACGGCCCTCCTGCGCCGGATGGACGAATTAATCACCCAGGAAACCGGCGTCCCGGCCTGGATCGCCGAGGCCCCCATGGCCTGCGTCGCCACCGGGGCCGCCAAAGGACTGGAGCAATTCGACATCCTCCGGCGCAGCGTGCCGGACATGGACGGGTAGCCGCAACTTGGACGACATCCGCGCGCTGCAGGTGCAGGATTACGACCAGTTGATCGCCCTCTGGCAGCAGGCCGGCCTGCGCTCCGCCAAGACCGACGGGCGGGACAGCCGCGCCGCGATTGCCCGCCAGCTCCAAAGCGGCCTGCAGACCATCCTGGGACTGGAGAACGATGGGCAGCTCGTGGGCGCCGTCATGGCTACGCACGACGGCCGCAAGGGCTGGATCAACCGCCTCGCCATTGACCCTCAATTCCGGCGCCGCGGCTATGGGCTGCAGCTGGTCGAGGCGGCGGAGCAGGTTCTGCGCCAGCAAGGCATCCAGATCATCGCCGTGCTCGTCGAAGGCGACAACGCCGCCTCCTTCAACCTGTTCCAAAAAGCAGGATACGTCGATTATCCTGGCATTCACTACATGACCAAGCGCGACAGCAGCACGGTATAGGCGCGCCACCAGGAAACAAGAGGGACACCGAAACGCAACCGGGACGCGGCAGCTACCGTGGGCTCGACGGCGCCGTTCCCCGCTGGTGGAAATACCAGTTCAGGATCTCTCCGGCCACCGGCGCCGCCACCGCCGAACCTTCCCCGCCGTTGTAGATAAAGACGACCAGCGCAATCTCGGGCGCCTCGACTGGCGCAAAGGCCAGAAACCAGGCGTGGGTCGGCTGCTCCAGCCCCTCGCCGCAGATGCCGATCTGGATCGCAATGTCGTCGCAGAACTGGGCAGTGCCGGTCTTGCCGGCCACTCGCACTCCCTCGACCCGCGCCAGCGGCGCCGTGCCGTGATCGACCGCCCCTTCGAGGCCCTGGTGGATCAAGGCCCAGTTCTCGGCCGAGATGGGCAGGGTGTGACTGATGACCGGTTCAAAGGGCTGCACCAAGTTGCCTTCCGCGTCGGTGATGTGGTGCACGATTTGCGGCTGGTAGAGCGTGCCGCCGTTGGCCGTGGTCGCCATGACGTTGACCATCTGCAGCGGCGTCGCCAGCAAGAATCCCTGGCCAATGGCCATGATGTAGGTATCGCCCGTCGACCAGTTCTCGCCATACGTGCGCCGCTTCCACGTCGCCGTGGGCACCAGGCCGGCCGCTTCCTGGGGCAGCTCGATCCCGGTGAGGTGGCCCAGGCCAAACAAGTGCGCATAGTCGACCATCCGCTCCAACCCCAGCCCCTCGAACCCCGTCTCTTCGAACCCGCCGCCCACCTGGTAGAAAAAAATGTCACAAGAGTGCGTCAGTCCATCGACCACGTTCAACCAGCCGTGCCCAGAGAGCCGCCAGCAGTAAAAGGGCTGCGCGCGCCCCGGATCGTTGGGATAGTACTTGTTGGGCAGCACAATGGTGCCCGGACATTCGATCCGCGTATATTGATCCAGCACCCCCTCCTGAAGCGCGCCGGCAGCGGGAACGATCTTGAAAATTGAGCCCGGCGGCAATTGGTCGTTGATGGCGTGGTTGATCAGCGGCCGGTGGGGGTCTTGATACAGGCGCTGCAGCTCTTCCGCCGAGATGCCCTCGGCAAAGAGATTGTTGTCGTACGTCGGCAGGCTGACCATGGCCAGAATCTCGCCGCTGCGCGGGTCCATGGCAATGACCACCCCGCGCCGGGAGTTGATGCTGGGCTGGGTCATGGCGTGCCAGAGGGCGTCCTGCGCCACCTGCTGCAGCTCCATGTCGATGGTCAGGTAGACGTTGTAGCCGGGCACGGGAGACCGCTCCTCTCCTATCACGCGCACCACCCGCCCCAACACGTCCTCCTCCTGGTAGCGCTCCCCCACCTCGCCCCGCAGCCAATCTTCAAAGGCCGCCTCGACCCCGGCATATCCAATCCGGTCGACAGACGGATCGTATCCCGCCGCCTCGTACACCTCCGTCTCCTCTGCCGGTATCGCCCCCAGGTACCCCACCAGCTGAGAGACCAGCGAGCCATAGGGATAGAGGCGGCGCGAGACTGTCGTCACCCGCACCCCAGGCAGGGTCAGGCCCTCACCCTGGGCAATCGTGAGCGCCACGTTCCGTTCCACCCCCGTCGCCAGGACCGCCGGCTCGTAGGGGGCGACGGCCTCGTTCAGCCCCACCAACTCGTCCACGTCGTCGTATTCGAGACCGAGGAGCGCCGCCAACCGCTGCAGCACCGCCTCTCTTTCCGCGTCCTCTTCCGGCAACAACGCCGGAACGACCGCGACCTGAAAGGAGCCGACGTTGCGCACCAATGGCTCGCCATCACGGCTATAGATCAGGCCGCGTGGGGCGGGCAGCCGCACCAGCCAGGCCCGCTGCTCCTGGGCCTGGGTCTCCCAATAAACCGCTTCGACGATTTGCAGCCGATAGAGGCGTAGGGCAAAAACTCCCAGCGTGACCAGCAAGGCGAGCATCAACCCAATCAGGCGTGGGGAGGCGATCAACAACGCCCACTGCCGGGCGATCCCGCGCGGTGGGAGCGGGCGAACGTCCGAGACGAGAAGTGGTTCCTCGTCCGGCTGATCGAGAGGATCAAAATCCATCGAACGTCAGCCCTTCCGGCCGGGTGCGGCGGTCCAACCAGGCCAGCGGATAGTGGACAAAAGGCGCCAGAACAGCGTTCAAGATGGCCGAGGGCGCCGCAATCCTGGCCAGACCATAGCGCCAGTCCGTCGCATATCCCGTCCAGCCCAAAGCCAGCAGTATCAGGATGTGGTAGACAAATGCAGCGATCAATACCAGGAGAAACAGCTGTAGAAAAGTTGCTCCCAACTCCTGGCCCCACTTTTGCCCGACGAACAGCGCGACCACCAACAAGGCCAGGGTGACCCCCCCCAGCGGCCCGCCCGAAAAGAGATCGAGCAGCAAGCCGCTGATAAAAGCCCAAACTACCCCTTCCTCCGGGCCGCGGATAAAGGCCCACCCGACCACGACCAGGAGAACCAGGTCGGGCCGCCCCCCGAGGATGGAAATCGGAGCCAGGACCGTGCTCTGAAGCAAGACGACCAGGGTCAGCAGCGGCAGAACGACGTAAAGGCTCAACACCTCACGGCTCCCCTACTGGATCGGGTTCTTCTTGCACCAGCGGCTGGAAGGAAGAGACAACGAGCAGCATCTCGACCTGGCGATAGTCCAGGGCCGGGCGGATCACCGCCTCCTGAAACAGTGCGAAATCCTGCTGCAGCACGTCCGCCACCTGGCCCACGATGAGGCCGCGGGGGAGTACTCCCCCCAGGCCAGAGGTGAGGACAATGTCGCCCACCTGCACCACTTCGCCGTGCGGGACGTAGGTCATGCGCAGCGAGCCGTCGGGCTGCCCGACGACGAGGCCGGTGGCACGGGAATTTTGGAGCAGCACCGCGACCCCGCTGCCCGAGTCGTTGAGCAATTGCACGCGGCTGGTGTGCAGGCCCACCTCGGCGACGCGGCCAACCAGCACTGCCCCCCGCGCCACTGCAGGCATTCCGACCATCACCCCCTCCTCTGCGCCCGTATTGATCGACAGATAGCGCAAGTAGGGGTTCGGCTCCTCCCCCAGCACTTTGCCGCACGGCGAGGCGATGCAGGCCGATTGACCGATCACGTCCACCCCAACAAACCCCCAGGTGGGGTTGGCGGACACAAAATGGTTCAACTCTCGCAGTTGGATTGCCTCCGCCTCAAACTCGCGCAGGCGGACATTTTCGATGGTCAGGGTATCGACCTGTTCGCGCAAGAGTTCGACCTCGGTCCGCAGCTCCCGCAGCTCCCGCACCGTCTGGAACAGATCGCCGATGTTCTCAACCAGGCGAGACCCACCCCGCTGCAAGGGCGCGACAACCACCTGTAGAGCGCTCTCGACGGGGGCCAGGATTCTGGTTTCGTGAAAGACGAGGAAGAGTACCGCCAGTGTCAGGAGCAGAAACGGGAGCCAGGAACGCCACAAGCTGCGTCTCACCGCACCTCCCAGTACAATCGATCAACGCCCAAGGCCGCCCAATGCTACGGGGGCGGCGCGCTGGTGCTGCCACGGCGGTCAGGACTGACCAGCACCTGGCGCATGACGCCCAGTTCCTCCAAGACCATGCCCGCGCCCCTGGCGACGCAGGTCATCGAGTCCGCCGCCACCCAGGACTGCATGTGCGTCTCGTCGGTAATCCGATCCGCCAGTCCCTTGAGTTGGCATCCCCCTCCCGCCAGGCAGATACCGGTCTCCATCAGGTCAGCAATCAACTCGGGCGGCGTGTGGTCCAACGTCTCGCGCACCAGGTCGACGATGATCGACACTGATCCGGAGAGCGCATCGCGGATCTCGATGCTGCTGACCTCGACTGCCTCCGGCAACCCGGTGACCACGTTGCGCCCGCGCAGCAGCATCGTGCGCTCCTCTGGCAGCGGGTAAGCGGAACCGATCGCGATCTTGAGCCGCTCCGCCGTCCGCTCGCCGACGAGAAGGTTATACTTTTGCCGGGCATACTGGATAATGTCCTCGTCCATCTCGTCGCCCGCCACGCGGATCGAGCGGCTAACGACGATGCCGCCCAGGCAAAAGACGGCGACCTCGGTCGTCCCCCCCCCAATGTCCAGCACCATGCTGCCGCGCGCCTCCATCACCGGCAAGCCCGCGCCAATCGCCGCCGCCATCGGCTGCTCGATCAGGTACGTCTCCCGCGCGCCAGCGGCCATCGCCGCGTCGTACACCGCCCGCTTCTCCACCTCGGTCACACCGCTGGGGATGCCGACGACCACGCGGGGCCGCGGGAAGGGCGTAAAGCGGCGCGCGTGAGCTTTTTTAATAAAATAATCAAGCATCGCCTGCGTGACCTCAAACTCGGAAATCACACCGTCCCGCAACGGCCGAATAGCGACGATGTTGGCCGGGGTACGCCCCACCATCTCCTTGGCCTCCGCACCGATTGCCAACACCCGCTTGGTATGCCGCTCGATGGCGACCCACGAGGGTTCGTTGATAATGATCCCCCGATTCCGCACTGCAACCAGGGTGTTTGCCGTCCCCAGGTCGATGCCGACGTCGAGAGAGAAAATCCCCAAGAGCAGATCGATTGGATTGAACAAGGATATCTCCTATCAGCGCCCGTAACCCCTTTCTCCCCCCCTGTACCGGGAGGGGCGTCCAAGGGCCACCGACAGAACAGTGATCAGATTATGCACTCGCGCAACGGGTAGATTATACCATGATTCGGAAAGTTGAGAAACGGCAGCTCAAGATGCAGCAGGGTTGTACTCCGCCGCATCTTCTGGGCAACCTCTTGCACGAGCGATTAATCTATGCTACACTAGCGCTCACCCTGCCAATGGGGAACCAGCATCCAGGAAGGAGAATCGGCCCATGTCTATGGCAGAAAAGGTCAAATCGTGGTTCGCGCCGCACAAGCCGCTGCCGCCGGAAATGCTGCACTACCAGACCCCTCCCGACGCGCCCCAGCAGTACCGGATTCACCTGCGGATCGAAGACGACGGGCGCGGGCTGCTCATCGTCAACGCGTCGACCGTGCTGCACCTGAACCAGGTCGCCGCCGAGTACGCCCGCCTGATGATCCAGGGAGCCAGCAAAGACCAGGCCGCCCACAGCGTGGCCCGACGATACCACGTCAGCCGCGACCTGGCCGGCGAGGATTACGCCCGGTTGCGCGAGCACGTCCTCACCCTGGCAACGACCCCTGACCTGTGCCCGGTGACCTACCTCGACATGGAGCGGGCGACGCCCTTCTCTGCCGCAACCTCGGCCCCCTACCGCGCCGACCTCGCCCTCACCTACCGCATCGACCCGTCCGGCGCCCAGGACCCCAACGCGCGGCGGCGGGTAGACCGCGAGCTCGACACCACAGAGTGGAAGCAGATCCTGCAAACGCTCTGGGACGCCGGCGTACCCCACGTCTGCTTTACCGGCGGCGAGCCGCTCCTGCGGCCGGACCTGGTCGAGCTGGTGCTGCAGGCTGAAAAACAGGGCATGGTCAGCGGCTTGTTGACCAACGGGCACGGACTGCAAGACTGGAACCTTTTCGATCAACTGCTGCTGGCGGGATTAGACCACGTCCAGGTCACGCTGACATCCCACCAGCCGGAACAACACGACGCGCTGGTCGGACAGGAAGGCGCCTGGCGGATGATCGACGCAGGACTGCACAACGCCGTCGAAGCGGACATCTATGTCGTCGCCCACCTGCTCGTCCGGCCTGAAAACGCGGCGGACGTGGTCGAGACCGTCTCGTACCTGGCCCAGGTGGGTGTCCACGCCCTGGCCCTGAGCAGCCCGCTGCGCAGCGCATCGGAGACAGAACGGAGCCTCCTGGAACAGGCGCTGGAAGATGCCCAGAACGCCGCTTACGCCCGCGGCCTGACCGTGGTCATGGACCTGGCGGCGCCCTACTCCCACTTCAACCCGGTGGAGGTGGAAAGCGAGCTCGATCCAGAACAGGTCATCCGCCAGCACCTCTACGTCGAACCGGACGGAGACGCGCTGCCGGCCCAGGGATACAACGTGGTGCTGGGCAACCTGCTGCGGGACCCCTGGGAGAGCATCTGGCATCACCCAGAGCGCGAAAAGCTGGGGGAGACCGGGTGACGAGGGGACAAGGGGACAAGGGGAATCCTCGCCTGGTTGCCGTGTCTCCCGACCACCGGGTCACAGTTGAAGAATGGCACAACTGGTTTTCCGTCCAGGCCAACTGGACCCATCCGACGCGAACGTGGCTCTACCAGCAGATTGGGCTGGCCCGGGCGGGAGCGATCCTCGAGGTCGGCTGCGGAACGGGGGTCATCACGGCCGAACTGGCCCATCTCAGCCATGGCGCTGTCACGGGATTGGACATCGACTTTGCCCGCCTGACGTTCGCCCGGCAGCAAGCAGAGCGGGAAGCGTACGTCCAGGGAGATGCTTATGTCCTGCCCTTTGCCAGCGACTCTTTTGACATTGTCGCCTGCCACTACCTGCTCCTGTGGCTGGCCGACCCGCTGGGGGCCGTGCGGGAGATGGCGCGGGTGACCCGGCCGGGAGGCGCCGTCCTGGTCTGCGCCGAGCCCGATTACGGCGGGCGCATCGACCACCCCGCCGAGCTGGTCCCCCTGGGACAGCTCCAGGTGGAGGCGCTGCGCCGCCAGGGAGCGAATCCGAACACCGGGCGACGAGTGGGCGGTCTCCTGGCAGGGGCTGGCCTCCAGGCAACGGTGGGAGTGATGGCTGGTCGTTGGGACTTGGGCGCGCCTGTCGACGGGGAATTCGAGGCGGAATGGCAGATGCGCAAGCACGACCTGGCAGGCCTCGTCTCTGAACGAGAGCTGGAAACAGCCCAGGCCATCGACCGGCAAGCAATGTTGTCCGGTCGACGGCTGCTCTTTGTGCCCACTTTTTATGGCATCGGGCGCAAAAGCGCCGCCGGCAATAGAAACAAGGAGTGATATGTCCGAAGAAAACTTTGCTGGTCGCACCCTCGTCACCATCCTGGCTGTCGTCGCAATCATTGCCGCCTTTATCTGCCTGTTGTTTGGGGTCCTCTTTATCTGGGGCGCCTTTAGCGCCGAGGGCGAGCCGCGGTGGATCGGCGTCGGCGTCGTCACCGTTGGCATCGGGCTGGCCTTGATCGCCTTTGCCGTCGGCGCCCTGGTCTATCTCCGCTCCAGGCGCGCCGGGGCGACTGCCGGGCAGCCGCAGCAAATCGTTCAACAGATCGATCTGAGCGGTGACATCGGGATGGAAAAGCTCAAGTGCCGCGAGTGCGGGGCCGAACTGGCCAAGGAGAGTGTCAGCGTAAAGGAAGGAGCCATCTTTATCTCCTGCCCCTACTGCGGTTCGACCTACCAGGTCGTCGAGGAGCCCAAGTGGTGAGCGGGAACAGCACGCAAAGGAGGCCAACGGTGCGTCGGAAAAAAGGGGCAGTTTGGGTTGCCATCATCGTCCTCGCCATCACCCTTCTCCACACGTCCAGTCCCTCGTACGCCCAAGACTATTCGTTTTCGCTGGATCAGGAGATCGTGGACGTCGACATCAACAGCGATGGATCAGTCCGCCTGGAGTACTGGCTGACGTTCACCTGCGATTCGGGAGCTTCTCCCATCGACGTGATCGACCTGGGCCTGCCGAACAACGACTTTGGCTACTCGGACATCCAGGCCGACGTCGACGGCAAATCGGTCAGCCGCGTCGACTCGGACTATCAGGGCGAGGGAGGCTACGGCGTAGCCGTCTGGCTGGGCAACGCCCAAATCCTCCCCGGCAGAAGGGGCACGGTACACATCACGGTCGCCCGGGTCGGGCGCATGCTCTACCAAGACACCAGCGACGCGGACTATGCCAGCATCCAGTTCTCGCCAGTCTGGTTCGACAGCCGCTTTACCCACGGCAGCACTGCCATGACCGTCCGCTTCCACCTGCCGGCCGGGGTGGAAGCGGAGGAGCCGCGCTGGCACGACGCCCCTGCCGGCTGGTCGGACCCGGCCGCCTACCACGACGGCAACGGGCGGATCGTCTACGAGTGGTCCAACCCCGCCGCCGAGCCGGACCGCCAGTACATCTTTGGCGCATCCTTCCCCGCCCGCGTCGTCAGCGAAGGAGCGATCCAGCGCGGGCCGTCGGCCATTGAGCAATTGTTCTCCAGGATATCTGCCATTGCCAGGACCGTCGGCGTCGTCCTCTGCAACCCGGCATCCATCATGATCATTGTTTTCACCAGCCTGGCCTTCCTGGGCAACTGGTCGCAGCGCCGCCGCAAGATGCAGTACCTGCCCCCCTCGATCAAGGTCGAAGGAGTCGGCATCAAGCGCGGCCTGACGGCAGTCGAAGCCGCCATCCTGCTGGAAACCCCCCTGAACAAGGTCCTGACCATGATCCTCTTTGGCCTGCTGAAAAAGGGAGCGGTGACGGTATTGGACGACCAGCCCTTCAAGATCAAAGCCAACGAACCCAAGCCCGACAAGCTCCATTACTACGAGGAACAGTTCCTGGCGGCAATCACCAAGAGCCAGACGCTCAGCGAAAAAGGGTTGCGCGAGATGATGGTCAACCTGGTCCGGGCGGTCAACACCAAGATGAAGAGCTTTAGCCGCCAAGAATCGGTCGCCTACTACCGCGACATTGTCCGCCGCGCCTGGGCGCAGGTAGAGGCGGCGGAGACGCCCGAACTGCGCAGCCGGCGCTACGACGAAGGTCTCGAGTACCTGATGCTGGACAAGGATTTCGACGACCGCACCGAACGCGTCTTTCAGCGCGGCCCGGTCTGGGTGCCGATGTGGTGGGGCTACCACCGTCCCTGGGCGCGCGCCATACCCGCCCTCAGCCAGCCCGGCCCTGCCGCAGCGCCCGGGGCAGTACAGCTGCCCACCCTGCCTGGGGCCGACTTTGCCGCCAAGATGGCGCGCGGGATCGAAAGCACCGCCGGCGGCATCGTCCGCAGCGTAACCGATTTCACCAGCAAGATCACCTCGGTGACCAATCCCCTGCCCAAGACCTCTTCCAGCGGGCGCAGTTTCAAAAGCAGCGGTGGCGGCAGCAGTTGCGCCTGCGCCTGTGCCTGCGCATGCGCCGGGTGCGCATGCGCCTGCGCCGGAGGAGGGCGGTAGCGGGTGTCTTTCCTGGCCCGCCTGCGCCGTGCCCTGACCCCGCCCCGCCCCCTGGCCCCCGGCCTGCACGCCTACGAGCGGCGGGACGAGGACGGCGGGCGGGTGCGGCTGCACCTGCGCCTGGAACCGGATGGGCGCGGGCTGTTGGTCATCAACGCCGCACGGATGCTGCACCTCAATCCGACCGCGGCCGAGTACGCCGGCCTGATCCTGGCCGACATTCCCGAGGAACGGGTGATCCGCACCGTGCGCCGCCACTACCAGGTCGACCAGGCGACCGCGCGCGCCGACCACCGCCGCCTGCAGCGGCAGCTGGACCAGCTTGTCCGCGGCGACGCGTCCACCTGCCCCATCGTCAACCTCGACCTGGAGCGCGTCGACCCCTTCTCGATCCCCCTTACCGCCCCCTACCGCATGGACCTGGCCCTCACCTACCGCTGCAACAACGACTGCCCGCACTGCTACGTTGCCCGCCCGTCCGACTATCCCGAGCTCGATACTGCCACCTGGCGGGCAGTGATCGACCGGGTGTGGGACGCCGGCATCCCCCACGCCTGTTTCACCGGCGGAGAAGCGACGCTGCGCGACGACCTGAGCGACCTGGTCGCCTACGCCGAGGGAAAGGGATTGGTGACCGGGCTGCTGACCAACGGCCGCCGCCTCTCCGACGCAGCCTACCTCCAGGCGCTAGTCGACGCCGGCCTCGACCACGTCCAGATTACGCTGGAATCCCACGCCGCGGCGACGCACGACCGCATGGTCGCCGCGCCCGGCGCGTGGCAAGAGACCGTGCAAGGGATCTGCAACAGCGTGGCGGCGGGCCTGTACACCACCACCAACACGACGCTGACGCGCCAGAACGTCTACGACATTGAGCAAACAATCGCCCTGATCGCCGCGCTGGGCGTGCCCACTTTTGCTTGCAACAGCCTGATCTATGCCGGGCGGGGCGCCACCGTGGGCACCGGGTTCCGCGAAGGAGAACTGGAGCCGATCCTGGAGCGGGTACGGGAGACAGCGCATCAACACCAGCTGCGGCTGATCTGGTATACCCCAACCCAATACTGTGCCTTTTCCCCGCTGCAGATGGAGCTGGGCGTCAAGGCCTGTACCGCCGCCCTCTACAACATGTGCGTCGAGCCGGATGGGGCCGTCATTCCCTGCCAGAGCTATTACCAGCCGCTGGGCCACATCCTCCGCGATCCCTGGGATGCGATTTGGAACCACGATCTGGCCCTCAGCCTGCGAGAGCGGCGATACGTCCCTGAGAAATGCCGCACCTGCCCGGAACTGCCGCTCTGCGGCGGCGGGTGCCCGCTCTACCTGCAACACCACTAGGCCGCGCATGCGTTGACTTTCACAATCGACAGGGTATAATATCCATTGTACCGCAAACCACATTCCGACCACGAAAGGAGGAGATTATGGACGAGATCATTTGCTGTGTCTGTCACAAACCGGTCCAAGACGCCAGGCAATTGGGCGGGCGCACCTATTGCGAGCTGCACTTTGCCCGGGTGACCCAGGACCGGCGCAGCATCTGGCGCACCGGGCTGGTCCAGATCATCGCCCTGCTCGTCTTTGTGCTCGTCGTCTCCGGGCTCGTCGCCCTGTTCAAGCCCGTCTGGACAGGCTGGCAGCTCACCGCAGCCGGAATCGTCCTGTCCCTCATCCCCGCCATCATCTGGCTGGCCTTTTTCTACCAGCAGGACCGGTTGGAGCCAGAGCCCAAGGGGTACGTCCTGAGCGTTTTTCTGCTCGGCGCGCTACTGGCCCAGGCAGTGGGCATCCCCGTAGTGCAAGACCTGTTCGACGTGCGCAGCTGGCTGCCCCTGACCCCCTGGACCAACATCTTGGGCTCGATCCTGGTCATCGGCTTCACCCAAGAGTTCCTCAAATACGCCGCCGTGCGCTACTCGGTCTATCCCCTGGCCGAGTTCGACGAGCGGGTCGACGGCGTCATCTATGCCACCGCCGCCGGGCTGGGATACGCGACGATGCTCAACGTCCACTATGTCATCGCCAAAGGCGGGGTCGACCTGCAGGTAGGGGTGATCCGCATCGTCGTCACGGCGCTGGCCCAGGCCAGCTTTGCCGGCCTGACCGGCTATTTCCTGGGGCGGGCCAAGTTCGAGGACGAGCCGGTCTGGTGGCTTCCCAGCGGCATTGCCCTGGCAGCGGTGCTCAACGGACTGTTTACCTACCTGCGCGGCGAGCTGACCACCACGCAGCTCAGCCTCTCCGGCGGCGGCTTTAACCCCTGGATCGGCCTGATCCTCGCCACCATCGTCGCCGGGGCTACTTTTGGCGCCGTCTTTTACCTGATTCGCCTCGCCAACCGCATCACCCTCTCCGGCATCGACGCGGGCAAGACGGGATAAGGAGGTCCGACATGACAACTGTGAAAACCATTCAACGCCGCGATCGTTGGGCCGACGCCGCCGTTATCGGCCTCGTCATCGTCGCCCTCGCCGTCGGCCTGCTGCTGCGCAACGGCGTCCTCTCCCGCACCGTCGCCTTCACCGCCGACACCATCACTGGCGCCTACCCGGTCGACTGGATTCGCGAGAGCAGCGAAAACCACCTGCTGCGGGTGCACGACCCCCGCGGCGGAGAGTTCAATACCGTGCTGGAGCTCTACAGCCGCCCCCTGGCGGCCGAGGCCGAGGTGGCGATGGTACTAGACGCCCTGGCGATGGAGCGAGTCGGGCAGGTGTCGAATTATCGCACCCTCGAAACCGACCAGGTCGCTCTTGACGGCAACACCGCCACCCGCCGCCTCTTTACCTACGTCTATGTCGATCCCAACCCCTTCGTCGACCGCCTGCCGGTGGTGGTGCAGGGGATGGACCTGGCGCTGCGTGACGGCGGGCGCGTCATCGTCGCCACACTCCTGGCTGAGGCCGACGAGTTCGACGCCCAACAAGGCCGTTTCCTGGACTTTGTCCAGTCGCTCGAGTTTTAGGAGGTGTGAACGATGAAGAAATATCGTGCATTGATCATCGCCATCCTCTTTGTGCTGATTGCCGGACTGGCCTGTGGCCCAGATGGGGAAACGCTGCCCACCGTGACCCCCATTCCCACGACCAGCGCTCCCCCCACGACCGCCCCGCCAACCGCAGAGCCCGACGGCATCCCGACGCCAGAGCCGCTGCCCGACGACCGCCAGGTGCGCCAGAACCTGCTCCGCTCCACGGTGCAAATCCTAGCTCTGATCGAGTATGGCGGGCAGCTCCAACCGATCTGGACCGGTTCGGGCACCATCATCAGCCCCGACGGGCTGATCCTCACCAATGCCCACGTCGTTACCGACCCTGACCCCAACTACCAACCCGACGCCTTGGGTATCTCGATTACCGTCTGCTCCGACGACCTGCCCGAACTGCGCTACCTGGGCGAGATACTGGCGGTCGACACACAACTCGACCTGGCAGTGATCCGGATCGCCACCGACCTGGACGGTCGGCCCGTGAACGTGGAGGCGTTGAGCTTGAACTATGTCGAGGTGGGCAACTCGGACGCGATGGACCTGGGCGACCTGATCCAGATCCTGGGCTACCCCGGCATCGGCGGCGAAACGATCACCTTTACCGAGGGGGTGGTCAGCGGCTTTACCCGCGAGCGCGGGGTCGACGGGCGCGCCTTCATCAAGACCGACGCCACCATCGCCGGCGGCAACAGCGGCGGGCTGGGCGCCAACGCCAGCGGCCAGATCATCGGCGTGCCGACCCAGGTCGGCTACGGCGGCGCTGAGCGCTTTGCCGACTGCCGCTACCTGGCAGACACAAACGGGGACGGACGGATCGACGAGAACGACAACTGCATCCCCGTCGGCGGCTTTATCAACGCCCTGCGCCCGGTCAACCTGGCGGCGCCCCTGATCGAGGCCGCGCGCATGGGCGGGGTCGTCCCCGGGCGGGACAAGGGCAGCGGCCCGACAACCCCGTCCACGGCGGACAATCCCGAGTTCTACGGCCTGGTCTTTGCCCCCGGCGTGACCGATAACGACCAGCCAACCCAAATCGTCAGCCAGCTGCCGTCCGGCGCGACCGGCCTCTATGCCTTTTGGGAATACAACGGCATGGCCGATGGGGTCACCTGGGAGGCGCGCTGGTACCACGACGGGGAGTATATGAGCGACGTCAGCTGGCCCCCCGCTCCCTGGCAAGGGGGCGAACAGGGCAGCTGGTGGATCGGCATCGTCAACGACTCGGGGATCACCGACGGCACCTACCGGGTTGAGCTGTACGTGGAGGAGGAACTGCTGGCGCAAAGCGCGATCACGGTCGGCGGCAGCGCAAGCGACGCCCCCACCTTCAACAACCTGGTCTTTTCCGACGGCGTCACCGCCGCCAACCAGCCCAGCAATCCGACCTACCTGCTCCCCTCCGGCATCACCGACGTCTATGCTTTTTTTGACTATGCGAATATGCGGGACGGGATGGGCTGGGAGCGGCGCTGGTACTATGAAGGGGAGAACATTGCCACCGGCGCCGACACGTGGGACGAGGGCCCCAGCGGTTCGACCTGGGCCGGCCTCAGCGCCGATTCTCCCCTCGATCCCGGCAGCTACCGCCTGGAGCTCTATGTCGAAGGAACGCTGCTCGCCGCCGCCAACTTTACCGTAGCCGGCACCTCTGCCGAGAGCGCTTTTGGCGCCATCACGTTTGCCCCCGGCATCGACGCAGTGGGTCAGCCCGTCAACCCTGGCAACTCGTTCCCCAGCGGCACGACCGAGCTCTACTTTTTCTGCGACTATGCCGGCCTGCAGAACGGCCTCTACTATGAGGAACGATGGCTGCTGAACGGCGAGGAGCTGGTCGTCTTTGACGGCTACTGGGAATGGGGTGAGAGCGGCTATTTTCACGACCTGATCTATCTCACCTCCGGCGAGCCGCTGTGGGACGGGGAATACACCATCGAGCTGTACATCGAAGGACAGCTGGTACAATATGCCACGGCGGTCATCGGCACAGGCTCGCCGCCGCCCCCGCCCCCGCCGCCGGCGGAAGGGCTCTACATCACCGGTTACATCCTCGACGCCGACAATAACCAGGGCATCGTCGGCGCCTACTATATCGTCCTGCAGCCCGGCGTCACCACCGATACATGGGACGGCAGCGACCGGCAAATCTATACCTGGGCTGAGAGCGGTTCCTCCGGCTACTTTGAACTGCCCGACCCGCTGCTGCGCGGGGAAACTTATAGCATCATCGTGCTGGCCGAGGATTATCTCCCGGCCTGGGCCGACGGCCTGCTGGTCGGCGACGAGTCGTCGCCGCTGGAAGTCGAGATCTTGTTGCAGCACGATTAACGTCAATCTGACCCGGCAGGGGCGACGCGCGTCGCCCCTGCCGACTTCCCCCATGACGAACCAGCTACACGACCTTTTTCTCCTCCGCAGCGACGTGGTTTTTCTAAACCACGGCTCCTTTGGCGCCTGCCCCCGCCCCGTCTTTGCCGCCTACCAGGACTGGCAGCGCGAGCTGGAACAGCAGCCGGTCGAGTTCCTGGGCCGCCGCCTGACCGGGCTGATGCGCCAGGCGCGAGCCGAGCTGGCGCAATACGTCGGCGCGGCCGCCGACGACCTGGTCTATGTGCCCAACGCCACCACCGGGTTGAACATCGTCGCCCGCTCGCTGCCGCTGCAGCCCGGCGACGAGGTACTGACGACAGATCACGAGTACGGCGCCCTCTACCGCACCTGGCGTTTTATCTGCCAGAAACGCGGCGCGCACCTGGTGCAGCAACACCTGCCCCTGCCTGTGACCACGGCAGAGGACGCGGCCGATGCAATCTGGGCCGGCGTGACAGAGCGAACACGGGTGCTGTTCCTGAGCCACATCACTTCGCCCACGGCAGTCGCCCTCCCGGTCGAGCCGCTGGTCCGCCGCGCGCGCGCCGCGGGTATCCGCACCGTCGTCGACGGCGCCCACGCGCCGGGGCAGATCCCGCTCGACCTGGACGAGCTGGGAGCGGATTTCTACAGCGGCAACTGCCACAAGTGGCTGATGGCGCCCAAGGGGACCGCCTTTCTCCACGCCCGGCGCGAGGTGCAGCCGCTGCTCGAACCGTTGGTCGTCAGTTGGGGCTGGGAGAGCGACCGCCCCGGCCCCTCCCGGTTCGTCGATCACCACGAATGGCAGGGAACGCGGGACGCGGCGCCCTTTCTCGCCGTCCCGGCGGCGATCCGCTTTTGCGCCGAGCACCACTGGCCCCAGGTGCAGCAAGAGTGCCACGAACTGCTGCGCGCCGCCCGGCAAGAGATCACGGCCCTCACCGGGCTGCCCCCCATCACCCCCGACACGCCCGAGTGGTACGCCCAGATGGCCGCCTTTCCGCTGCCGCCCTGTGACGGCGAGGCGCTGGAAAAACAGTTGTACGACCAGTTCCACATCCAGGTCCCCATCACCCGCTGGAACGAGCAGCGGTTCGTCCGGGTCTCGATTCAAGGCTATAACAGCCAGGATGACGTGGACAGGCTGGTCGCCGCGCTGCAATCTCTATTCTGAAAACAGGCCCCGTAGGGCCGAGAGCCTGACCATGAGCAATAAAAGAGACATTCTCGCGCTGTTTTTCCTGCTGAGCATAGGGTTGTTCGCCTGCAATCCATCTCCTCGCTTGACAGAGCCCCCGACCCCTTCGCCCTCTCCACCCCCCGCCAGCGCAACCCCGACCCGTCGCCCCCCCCCGCCAACCGAAACACCGACGCCCACGGCAACGGCGACGCCACAGCCTGCCCCAACCTCAACGCCTACCTCCGAACCCACGGCCGCCCTGCTCGCCCTCACCGGCCCCGCCATCTCTTATCACGGCGTCACCTTCAACGTCGACCCGACCCTCGGAGAGACCGTATACGCCCAGATGGTGCCGTGGGCGGAGATCGACTATGTCCGTCTCTCTTTTGCGCCGGATGGACTTTGCCGGGAAGCAGGATGTGTGGAGGTCTTTTCCGTGCAAGAATACCGGGAGGCATTTCCCGACCGGCCGATGCCGCCGCTCGGCGCCGCCACCATCGTCCGCGCGCAGACCCGGCAGCTCGAGTTCCAAAATGGAAGCGGCAGCCGGGCAATCAAAATGTATGGACATGATGTGTACTGGGTCAATAACGAGGACATTGTGTACGTTTTCGAAGGGTACACCAGCGATGAAGCGTACCATGTCCTCGTCACCCTGCCCATCGACGCTCCCATCCTGCTCAGCAGCGCCGAGCCAGAAGAGAACGTGAACGAGGCGGCAATCCCCGTCCCCACCCCGTTGCCGGGAAACTATGACGAACTTGCTGACGTGATGGCCGAGTACAATCAGAACGTCGTGCAGCAGCTCGACCTGCTCACCGCGGCGGATTTCTCGCCCAGCCTCGACGCACTGGACGCCCTGGTGACCTCGCTACAGATCGAAGCGCCACCAGAAGGCGGGCCGGCAAGCGGCGGCTCGCTCCGAATGGTCAGTCTCGTGCCACCGGCGCTACTCGGAGAGGTCAAAGAGTTCCGGATAGAACCGGATGGCAGCGCGTGGGTGTATGCTACCTACGGCTACGGCGTGCTGCGCGATGGGGACTGGACCACCTACGTCATAGACCGGGACGATATCCTGGTCGATGTAGACGACAGCGGGCGAATGTGGCTGTTTGCCGGAGAGGATGGGAGCAGCATCTATACCTGGGACGGCGCGGCAGACGAATACACCCCGGCTGACGCCGGCTGGCTGCCCGTAGCCGATCCGGCCCGACTGGTGAGGCGGGACCTCCTCACCGATAACGCAGGCCGAATCTGGTTGACGACCGGCCAAGACGTGCGCTTTTTCGACGGGACGAGATGGGCGGTCTTTACCTTCCAAGATCTGGGAATGACCCCGCCAGAAGACCCCGAGCTCTTTACATCATTCGTGCCGAGATTGACAGGGGGGGGAAGCCTGGTCTGGATCGGCGAGTGCCATTATGGCGGGCCAGGCCCGATGGGCGGGAGCGGGGCGCGCTGGTTCGACGGCGAATCCTGGCACGGCGCCGATTCCCCGGCCGCCGAGGGCTGTGTCACGGGAATCCAAGAGGACAGCCAGGGACGGGTCTGGCTGGGGATCGGCAGCAACCTGTGGCGCTACGACCCGGCCGCCGATGAATGGACGCAATTCGCGCCGCCGCAGCCGCCGGAGGGGGCGCGCTTTCTCTACCTTACCAACCTGGTCATCGACCCCGCCGACGAGCCGTGGCTGCTCTTTCCCCTCTGCAGCGGGGCCAGTTGCGGGGGAGCAGAGGTGCGCTACCGGCTGCATAACGACGCCTGGGCCCAGGTGGGCGAGATCAGCTACAACACAAACCCCATCCTCGTCTTTGACGGCGCAGGGACACCCTGGCTGATGAGCGGGGGAATATACCGGATCGAGGAGAACCGGCCGGTAGAGCCGTCGATCGCATTGATCGTCGTGCAGGCCGCCGCCACGGATTGCGCGGGGCAGGTCTGGATCGCCGGGTGGCAGGTGGGCATCATCGGCGTGCAGCCGGCTACCGACGTCGCCCTGTGGGTGTTGGAACCATAGGAGGCCGGCAATGAAGAAATTGCGCATCATCGCCCTCCCGACGATCTTTTTCCTACTGATCGCCCCCGCCGCCGCCCAGCGACCGTCGACGCCCCCCACCCCCCAGGCCAGTGCTGCAGCCCTGCTCGCCGCCGCCCTGGACGACCCCATCCTCCCTCCTGGCAGCGAACTGGCTGCGGTGACCGTCGCCGGCGACGCGGCGACCGTCGATTTGCGCCTGCCCTTTCACTTCCTGCGCCGCGAACTGGACGCCGCCCGCAGCGACGCGATCGTCGAGTGGGCCGTCGATTGCCTACACCCGCCGGGCCTGCGCCGCATCCACGTCCGCGCTGCGGACGAACAGGGGCGCTTTCTCCCCCTCTCCGACTTTCTCCCCGCCCTGCCTGACCTCGACATCCAGCCCTCGTCCATCCCTTCCCCCGACCACGTCGGTCAGCCGCCGCTGCCCGGCCAGGGCCGGCCCCAGGGCGCCCTTTCCGGCCACACTGTCTGGCTCAGCCCCGGGCACGGCTGGCGCTGGGACGGCAGCCAGTGGGAGACGCAGCGGCCCAACACTTACGGCGTGATCGAGGATTTCTCCAACGCCGAGGCGGTCGACATGTACCTGGCCTACTACCTCTGGAATGCCGGGGCCGACGTCTGGCTGGTCCGCGAACGCTGCCCCAACGACAACGAGGTCGTGGTCGACAACGACGACGGGCCGCCCCATTATGTCGAAAGCGGCGCGTGGATCACCAGTACTATGCAGGGCTACGAGGGCGGCACCTACCGCTACGCCGAGACCGATTCCACTCTCAGCGCCAGCGCTGCCTGGACCCCGACCATCCCCGCGGCAGGTTGGTACGCCGTCTGGGCCTGGTACCGGCCGGGCGAGAACCGCCCTGTCGACACACGCTACCAGGTCCGCCACGCCGGCGGCGTCACGACGGTGAGCATCTCCCAGGAGGTGCACGGCCTCGCCTGGCGCTACCTGGGCGACTATTACTTCGAGGCCGGGACGGGCGGCGGCGTCACGCTGATCAACGAGTCGGACGACCCGGGCCAGTTCGTCATCGCCGACGCCGTCCGCTTCGGCGGCGGGCTGGGCAGCATCGACCCCGGCGGCGGCACCAGCGGCGAGCCGCGCTGGGAAGAGCAGGCCCTCTACTATGCCCAGTTCCAGGGCATGGACGTCGACGGTCTCAACGACGTCATCGTCCGCCCCCTCTACGCCGAGTGGGAGCTGGCCAAGGGCTATAGCGGCGAGGACGCGGTCTTTGTCTCCTGGCACACCAACTGCTGCAACGCCACCGGCTCCGAGAGCTTTATCCACGACAGCGAGCCCACCCCCGGCAGCGACCTGCTGCAGGACTGGGTTCACGCCGAGCTGATCAATGACCTCCGCGGCGGCTGGGACCCCGACTGGGTCGACCGCGGCCAAAAGACGGCCAACTTTGGCGAACTGCGAGAGTTGATCACCATGCCCGGCGTGCTGCTCGAGGTCGCTTTCCACGACACCGAGGACCCCGGCGACGCCGACGACCTGAAGCAGCCGCTCTTTCGCCAGATCGCCGCCCGCGCCGTCTACCAGGGCATCGTCAGATACTTTGCCGACCGGGATGGAGAGACGGTCCACCTGCTGCCCGAGCCGCCGACGCGCCTGGTCGCCCGCAACAGCGGCCCCGGCCAAGTGACCCTGACCTGGGAACCGCCCCCCTACGGCGACGGCGTGGTGGGCGACGCGGCGACCGCCTACAAGGTCTACCACAGCGACGACGGGCGCGGTTTCGACAACGGCGTCGAGGTGGTCGAGCCCACCCTGACCGTCGCCGGCCTGGCGCCGGGCTCGCTCCACTTTTTCCGCGTCACCGCCCGCAACGCCGGCGGCGAGTCCTTCTCCACCCCCGTCGTCGCCGCGCGCACGCCGCAGCTCGGCGCCTGGGTCCCCTTCCTGGTCGTCGACGGCTTTGACCGCCTCGACCGTTACGCCATGATCCCGCAGTGGGAGAACGACCAGTTGGGCACCAGCCGGCGCATGTTCCTGGGGCGCATGAACCGCTACGACTATGCCGTCGAGCACGGCGCGGCGCTGCACGCCTGCCAGCTCCCCTTCGACGGCGCGACAAACGAGGCGGTGGAAAATGACGACGTGCTGTTGGGCGACTACCTGGCCCTCGATTGGATCGTCGGCGAGGACTCGACCGCCGACGCGGCGCTCAGCGAGGCCGAGCGCGCCCGGCTGGCAGTCTACCTTGATGGCGGCGGGCGGCTGCTCATCTCGGGCGCCGAGATCGGCTGGCACCTGGCCCGCCCCAGCGGCGGGGTCGATCCAGATTTTTACAGCAACTACCTCAAGGCAGCCTACGTCGGGGACGACGCCGAGACCTACGCCTTCGTCGGCTCGAGCGGCGGGCCGTTTGACGGCCTCAGCGGCAGTTTCGACGACAGCAGCCACGGCTATTACGACGTCGACTACCCGGACCGGATGGGGACAAGCGGCGGGTCGACGATGGTGATCGGTTACAGCGGCGGGACCGGCGACGGGGCCGCGATCGCCTACAGCGGCGACTTTGCCGTGGTCAACGTCGGCTTCCCGCTGGAGACGGTGATCGATCCCGCAGTGCGGGAAAGCCTGATCTGCCTGGCCGCCGACTACCTCCTGCCGCCGCCCACCACCGGGGTGCTCCTGGCGCCGAACCGCAGCAGCGCAGCTACCCCAGGCCAAGCCGTCACCTACACCCACGCCCTGACCAACAGCGGCAACCGGCCCGACGTCCTGGCCCTCTCCCACCACAGCAGCGAAGGCTGGGCGGTGGAATACCGCACCCCCTACACGCTCGACGCAGGCGCGGCGGCGACGGTGGTGGTCACCCTCACCGTACCCGGTGACGCCCTCAGCGGCACCGTCGACCTGACCGCCATCACCGCCACCTCCCGCGCCGACGGGAGCGCCTGGGCCAGCGTCGTCGATGCCACGACGGTGCTGGGGCCGCCCAACCAGGCGCCTTACGCACCCCACAGCCCCCACCCCGCCGACCACGACCCCGACGTACCCATCACCACCACGCTGAGCTGGCAGGGCGGCGACCCCGACGGCGACGCCGTC
Source organism: Anaerolineae bacterium (assembly GCA_016931695.1). GTDB lineage: Bacteria > Chloroflexota > Anaerolineae > B4-G1 > DUEL01 > JAFGEI01. Next base: position 31,026 of record JAFGEI010000151.1, read on the forward strand.
ACCTACACCGTCTCCTTTGGCGACAGCGACCCGCCGCCCATCGTGGCCGCCGGGCTCACGACCCCGGCCTACGACCCCGGTCCGCTCGCCCACGCGACAACCTACTACTGGACGATCGGCGCCTCGGACGGCAGGCGGCAGACGCAGGGACCGACCTGGCAGTTCACCACGGTCGAGGAGTCAGTGTGGCGGGTCTATTTGCCGGCGCTGTTCCGGGAATACTGGCCGTAAGACAAGGGGTCAGAGTTGGACTCTGGCCCATCTGCCAAGTGGCGGGCATCTTTTCCGGGTCTCTTTCCCAGGGCGATCGCATTTGGAACCTATTCTCGTGCTGCTCGGCCTGGATCGCCAGATCCAGGCCAAAAAGAACGATTACTTGGTCTATTTCTCTGCCGGATCTGTCAGCCTGTCCCGTGTACGTGGGAATCCGGCAGGAGCACATTGGCTTGGAACGCTAAATGCAATTGCCCGGGTCTCCTTCCCCTTCTTTCAGATTGGAGTATAATTCTGCCTATCGCCACAAATGGATCCAAACAGATCGAGATGGACGAACAAGAACTGACCGCCGAACCGCGCCGGATGCAGGGCCGCCCCTTTGGAATCGATCCCGAGGGGAACAAGATTCGTCACGTCACCGGACAGCTCATCCGCGGCGCAATCGAATACATGCTCGAGTTCGTCGCTGAACAGACCGCGGCGACAGTGACCGGCGCAACGGAAGCGGAACGCGCGCAGCAGGTCCAAGCAGCCCAGGAGCGTGCCTTCGACAAACTGGTCGACATGCTCAACGCCGCCATCGACGACCCCCGCTACCACGTCTCCCGCGAGTACCTGCTGAACGAGGGGAACTATTACTCCTACGAGTTCGAGTTCTTTCTCTGCGACTTGGCCCGCACCATCTCGGGCGACCCTGACTTTTTTTTCCACCGCGCGAAAAAGTCGATCCCGCCTTCCCTGGCCTGGATCGGCCGACCGTTCAGCCTGCAGCAGATCTATAGTCTGTTACCCCGCTTCACCGCCAAGCTGGTCGACAGCGACATCCGCGTCAAGCACGTAACCAACAACTCGGCCCTGATCGAATGGCGAGCGGGAAGCCAGATAGCCAAGGTCCCCGAGCCGTCGCGGGCCGGATACATCGAGCTGGGCTGCCGCGGCTACCAGGGCGCCTACATCACCATCCCGCCCCTCGTCCACGCCGGGCTCCCCCCGGCCCAGGTGCGGGAGCTGACATGCCAGCTGGAAGGGGACGAATGCTGCACCTGGGAATTTACCTGGCAGAACCCACAACCCAGCCGGCGGCGCTGGCTGGGGCTGGGGATCGCGGGCACGGCGGCGCTCCTCGTCTATTCGCTCTCCTCCCTGCCCGGCGCCCGCTTTGTCGCCTGGCTCGTCCTGGCCCCCCTGCTGCTGAGCTGGCTGCTGCCGTACATCCAGCGGCTGGAATACGAGATCGAGCAAAACAGCCAGCTGATCCTCGAACAACAAGAGACTGCCGAAGCCCAGTACGACCAGATTCAATCCGCCTATGGCGACCTGCAGGCGACAAACATCGACTTGCAAGACAAGATTTCCGAACTGACCACCCTGCACGAGCGAATTCGCCAGGCAGCGGGCAAGCTGCACCAGGCGACAGCGGAAATCCTGGCCGCCACGACGCAGCAGGCGAGTGGAGCCAGTGAGCAGTCTGCCGCCATTTCGCAGACCACCGTCACGACCGCCGAGGTCCGCGCCACCTCGGAACAGGCCGTCAAACAGGCACAGGTCATGACCCGCGCAGCTCAGCAGGGCGTCCAGATCGCCCAGTCCGGACAGGAAACCGTGCAGGAAACCATCGCCAGCATGGGCGAGATCCAGCGGCAAATCGAGGCCATCACCCAAAACGTGACCGGCCTGTCGGGGCAGATGCGACGGATCGGGCGGACCATTGCTACGGTCAGCGAGGTTGCCTCCCGCTCCGACGTGCTGGCGGTCAACGCCGCCGTCGAGGCGGCCCGCGCCGGCGAACAAGGGCTGGGATTTGGCGTCGTGGCTGCCGAGATGCGCAGCCTGGCCGAACAGTCCTGGCAAGCAACAGAGCACGTGCGGTCGATCTTGCTCGAAATCCAGCACGGCATCTTGACCGTCCAGGTCACCACCCAGGAGGCGGCTGAAGCCATGGCGCACGGCGCGCGGTCGGCGCAGCGGACCGGCGAGGCGATCGAGGATCTGGCCCGCACGATCGGCGATTCCACCCAGGCCGCTAAACAGGTAATGACAAGCGGCCAGCAGCAAGCCGAAGGGATCGAGCAAATCGCCGTGGCGATGGAAAACATCGAGCAGGCAACAGACCAGAGCCTGGCCAGCACCCGCCGGGCGGAGGATATCGCCCAGGGCCTGGCCGACCTGGCGCAGCAGTTGACCGAGATTGTCGGACAATAGCCGGTCAGGGAAACAGGCGCCGGGCCTTGACCTCGGCCACGGCATCGGCGCGGAAACGGTACAGCTTGGCCGGGCGCCCCTCGCCAGCCTGGTAGTCTCCCGTCTCTTCGAGCACGTCGGCGGATAGGATTTTGCGGCGAAAGTTTCGCTTGTCCAACTGCTCCCCCAGGACGATCTCGTAGGCCGCCTGCAGCTCGCTGAGGGTAAAGGTCTCGGGCAGCAGCTCAAAACCGACCGCCGTGTACTCGAGCTTGTAGCGCAGCCGCTGCAGGGCGTAGGCCAGGATGGCGGCGTGGTCGAACGCGAGCGGGGGCAGGTTGTAGATGGACCACCAGCGGGCCTCGGTGGCATCGTCGCCAGCGTGGGGGTGGATCGCATCGGGCGATACGACGGCAAAGTAGGCAATGGTAATCGTACGCCCGCGGGGGTCCCGCTGGGGCGCGCCAAAGGTATAGAGCTGCTCCAGGTAGACGTCACGGACACCGGTCTCTTCTTCCAGCTCCCGCAGCGCCGCCTCTTCCAGCGGCTCGTCGACGTCGACAAACCCGCCGGGTATGGCCCACATGGCCTGGAACGGCGGGTGTTTCCGCTTGATAAGCAGCACCTGCAAGTCCTGGTCGCGCAGGGCAAAAATGATCACGTCGACTGTGACCGCGGGCCGCGGATGATCTTGATATGCCACCTCAGATTACTCCTCCAGGGTATACCCCACTCTCCGCACGGTGCGGATAATGTCGGCACGACCAGTGATCTTTTTGATCTTGCGTCGCAGGCGGTAGATGTGATAACGGACCAGGTCGCCCGCTTCACGGGGGTCGCTCTCATATCCCTGGACCTCGCGCACCAGCTCTTGAGGGGAGAGAACGCGGGGAGCTTCGCCAGCCATGTAAGACAGCAGGTCGAACTCGGTCGGGCTGAGATCGAGCAGCTGCCCCTCCAAAGTCGCCACGTGCCGCATCAAATCGACGATCAATGAACCCTGCTGGATAAAGCGCGCCTGGGCTTCTGTCACCGGCGGTGCATCCAGCATTGCCGAGACATGTCCCGCTGCCGTACCGTATTCCTGCGCGCCGCCCCCCAAATGCTCCAGCAACGCCCGCTGTTGCAGCAAGCGCCGCCGCTTGAGCAGCCCGCGCTGAACGCTCCCCCGCAGCTCGACCGTCCGGCAGGGTTTGAACAAGTAATCGTGCGCACCATGGCGCAGCACGTGGACCGCCGTCTCCAGCGAGGCGTGGCCGGTCAAGATGATCACCACCGTCTCCGGCGCCTGCTGGGCGAGGGCTTGCAACACATCGAGGCCGCCGACTTTTCCCATCTTGAGGTCGATGAGCGCCAGGTCGAACTCTTGGCGCCCGATTTTTTCCAACGCCGCTTCGCCGCTGTCGACGGCGACGACTCGATGGCCATCGCGTTCCAAAACTTCTTCCAGGTAAAAACGGATCGCCGGGTCATCGTCGACAACAAGTATCTTGGCCGCCAAGTCCATATCTTCCCCTTCCACCTCGAAAACACCAGTGATTACCAGGCCGATCAGTTATCCGGCAGAAACAACAAGACCTCGACAGCAGCGCGGCCAAAATAGTCCCGGTATGCCGCCGTCTCTGCCAGCAGCTCTTGCAAGCGCGCTTCGGCCGCGGCCCGCGCCGCGTCGTCGGTCTGCCCGCCAGCGGCCAGGTAGATTCGTCCCTCCCGCTCCGTCAACAGCACGACCTGGCCCCTGGCGGCCAGCCACTCCAGGCCAGCGCGCACCACCGTCTCCCGCTGCGCCGTCGCCGCCGCCAACGTGGCCAGGGCGACCCGCCCCTCATCGGCCTGCAGCGCCCGCTTGACCAGGCCCGCCAGCCGCTGCAAAAAGGACCGCGGGCGGTCCACGCCGGGATCGACCGCGAACACATAGACCTGCTGCGGGGCGACGCGGGCCAACACTGCCCGCAGCTCCCCGGCGCCGGGCGGCGTCGTCCAGATCGCCAAAGCACCCCCCGGCTCCAGCTCGCGGCGATCCCGCCCCCCGACATCCGCCCTGGCCGCCGCCTCGCTCCACACCTGGAGCCCTTCACGGCCCTGCAGACGGCCCAGCAGGTCACGGGGGTTGTCGGCCTGGCGACAGTCGACCACCTCGACGGCCCGCGGCTTGAAGCGCGGCACCGCGACAGGCTCTTGCACGCGGCGGGCGTCGACCCATTCGACCTGTACCTCCGGTTCTCCCCGGTAATCGCTGGCGCGGACGATATAGGCCATGTCGAACCGGCCCTCCGGCAGCGGCTGGCTGGCTCCCTGCCACCACACCACCCGCTGCATCGCTCCCACCTCGTCTTGCACCGTCAACAGCCGATGCGCGCCTCCCTGGCCCATCGTGCGGTGGCTAACCAGCGCCAGGTCACGACTGGCCAAAACCGGCGCCGGGTTGCCCGGCCCAAAGGGGGCCAGCCGCTCCAACCGTTCCACCAGTTCGGGGGACAGGCCGGCCAGCGGGATATAGCTGTCCAGGCAAAGCGGCGGGCGCGCTCGTACCTCTCCGCACATCCGCCGCACGGTGCGAGACAGAGCCCGGCGAAACTCGGGAATGCGCTCCGGTTCGATGGCCAGCCCGCCAGCCATTGGATGGCCGCCGAAACGAACCAGCATCTCCTGGTGAGCCGCAATGGCCGCCGTGATGTTACAGCCTTCGACCGAGCGGGCGGAACCGCGGCCCAGTTCGCCCGGCGGCGCGGCGATGAGGACCACCGGCCGGTTGTAGCGCTCCGCCAGGCGGCCGGCCACGATGCCGATCACCCCCGCCGGCCAGGAGGGGTTGCTCAACACCAGGGCCCCTTCTTCCAGCAGCGCAGGGTCGCTCGCCAACTGCGCCTCCGCCCCCTGCGCGACCTGGTCGCACAAGAACCGCCGCTGCGCATTGAGCCCTTCCAACTCGCTTGCCAGCGTACGCGCGCGGACGGCATCCGTGGTCGTCAACAACTCGACCGCCGTGCGGGCGTCGGCCAGGCGGCCCAGCGCGTTGAGGCGCGGCCCGAGCACAAAGCCGATGTGTTCCGCGGTCAGCCGTTCGGGGTTCAGCCTGGCCAAGGTCATCATCTCCTGGAGACCCAGGCGGCCGGTGCTGCGCAGCGCCCTCAACCCTCGCTGAAGCAAGTAGCGCGTATCCCCGGTCTGCACGGCGACGTCGGCGACAATGCCCAAGGCCACCAGGTCCATGTGGCGGGTTTCTCCCCCCGTCCGCCCCATCCGCTCGTAGAGCGCCTCCGCCAGCTTGTAGGCGCAGCCCACTCCCGGCAACTCGCGCAGGGGATGGTCTTTGGGCAGCCGTTTAGGGTTGACCACGGCGAGAGCGGGGGGCAATTCGGGCGGTAAATCGTGATGGTCGGTGACGATCACGTCGACGCCGCGCGCGTGCGCGTAATCGACCGCCTGGTGAGCGGTAACGCCCGTGTCACAGGTCAGCAAGAGATCGATCCCCTCGTCGACGAGCCGCTGCAACACCGGCAAGTTCACGCCGTGGGATTCGACACGCTGGGGGATGTAATAACGAGCAGTGATGCCCAATTCTTGCAGCGTAGAGACCAGCAGCGTCGTCGCCGTTTGGCCGTCCACGTCAAAGTCGCCCCAGACGCAGACCGTCTCCCCTCGCTGCCTGGCCTGCTCCAGCCGCTCCACCGCTTCCGGCAGGTCCGGCAGCTCAAACGGCGCGGCCGGTCGATAATGATCGGGGTCGAGAAATGCCCGCACCGACTGGGGGTTCGTCACGCCGCGCCGGGCCAGGAGCTGGGCCAGCAACGAATCTCCTCCCACGACAGCCAGCAAATCCCCGGGAACATCAGCCGCGGGAGGTTCAACCCACTCTCTTCCCATCAGCCCATAATGACGTTGCGCAGCAATGCCTCCAGCGTTTCCCGGTTGACCGCCGACTGCGGCCCGCGCACTCCCGCCTGGAGCAAGTGAATCATCTGGGTCAACAGGGTCACACGGTGCCAGGTCACCGCCTCTCCCAGCACGTGCCGCCCTTTATAGTACCAATCCCGCGCCTCGCGGATTGCGCTGAGGGCCATGTCATACAGGCGGGCGCGTTCTTCTCTCATCCGGCTCGAATAACTGGCGGCGATGTGGGCGCTGATGTTGCCCAAAGCCCGGCTGAGAAGGGTAGCAAATCCCCGCGTCCGCTTGTCGTTGATCAGCTTGGTCACGTCGTGCCAGCCCAGGTCAGCGATGAACAAGCCCAGGCGGTAGACTTCTACCTGCCATAACGGGTCCCCCTTCATGTCTTGCGGGACCTGCTGCTCCCATTCGTCATAGTTCATATCGCCTTCCCCCACTGGCAGTAACCCATTCTACTACTCATATGCAATCTCGGCAACTTGCTCCAGGTCGAAAGCCAGGTCATCCATCCCTTCATCCTGCTCCCATCTAGCCGACTCCCCCGCCTCGACGCCGCGGCGGCAGAGAGAGCGATAGGGACAATAGCAGCAGTGACGTTCCTGGGCGGTGAGCGGAAAATCGCTCCCGCCCAACCGCTCGATCTCACCAATCAGCGCCGCCAGGTCCGCCTCGTCCTGGCGGTACTGTTCCACGGTGTAGACAAACCGCTCCGGATCGGCCGGGAAGTCGGCGAACCAATAGACCATCGCGACCTGTTGTGGCAGCAGGGAGCGGCCGTCGTTGAGGTGGTGACCCGCACAGACCAGCAGGTAGGTATAGAGCCGGGTCTGCCAGCGCCGGGCCAGCTGCTGGCGCTCTGTCCGCCGGCGGGAGGTCTTCCAGTCCACGACCACCGCCTGCTGCCCCGGATCGACGGCCACGAGGTCCATCTTGGCCACCAGGCGGTGACCGGCCAGCGGGGCGGAGAGCACGACCTCGGGATAGCGCGCTGCCGGCAGGTCGGCCGGCCCGGCCTCCAGGTAATTGCGCCACCAGCGGCGCAGGTCGGGGTCCACCACCGTCTGCGACAAGCGCGCTATCGGCACCCCCAACGCGTGCTGGTGGACCAGGCGGTGGAAGGCCACCCCCTGCCGCGCATAGCGCTCGTTCTCCAGGGCCGGTTCCGCCTCCACGGCGGGCCAGACGACCCGCTCCAGGTAGCGCAGCTGGAATCGCCGCGGGCAGTCGGTATAATCCTGCAGGCTGGCCTGGCTGAATTGAAAACTAGCGGGTAATGCCATCTTGCTGCTCCCAAAACGCCTGCAGGGCGATGAACGGCACAGCCTGCTGCAACTCGCCATCGCGGCCCGAGTTCCAGGAGATGACCAGTTCCTTCTTGGCGCGGGTGATGCCGACGTACAACAACCGCAGCCGCTCGGCAACGTAATCGAGGCGGGCCTGCTCGGTCGCCAGCCCCTCCTCGTACATCTCCAGCCATCCGGCACAAAGCGCCTGCAGCTGTGCCAGCGTCTCTGCCTCCAGGTTCAACTGGTCGTGCACAAACCACTTTTCGGCGATAAAAGAATCGTGCGCCAGGGCGGATGGGAAATTATAGTTGTTAGCGGACATCAAATAGACGCGATCCCACTCCAATCCCTTTGCCTTGTGGATCGTCGCCACCACCACCTTGCCCCGGTGCCGCTGCGGGTCAAAACCACGGTCGTCGTCGCTGAGGCCGAGGAAACGGCGTTCGTTCCGGGCGATGACGGCCAGTTCTTCGGCCAGCTCGGGAAGCTGCCATTCAGGGTGGCCCTCGCCAACCCGCCGCAACAGCCCGGCCAGCTTGTGGGCGATCGCCAGGTCGGCCGGCTCCTGAAACAGGTCCTGGGCCAGGGTGAGGACCAGCTGGTCGACGGGAAGCAGCGTCGCCCCCTGCCAGCGGCGGACCAGGTCGCGGAAAGCGTGCATCTGCCCGGGCGCCTCGGGCCACTCACCGGCCAGCTCCAGCCCATCCGACCACTCACCGTCGGCGCGCGGCCAGAGAAAATCTTCCACATGGCGGCAGCGGCGCAGCGCCTTGACGACGGCATCCAGGCGAGGCCGGGACGCCTCGTCCTCCCGGTCCTCCCGCCGCCAGACGCGGTAGACCGTCGCCAGCTTGCCCGGCGAGGCCGGGTCGGCCAGGTAGCGCACGACGTTGCCCAGGGCCCCCGCCGTCTCGCGGGTGGAGCGGGTGCTGCGCAGCAACTCGACCACTTCCAAATCCCGTTTCTTGAGCTCGCCGACCAGGGCAAAGCCGCGCTGGTTGCGCGGCACCAACACCGCGACCGTCTCTTGCGGGTGCTCTGGCAGCCAGCGGGCCAGCGATTTCACCACCGCCTCCAGCTCATCGGCCGGGGTGAAGCGACGGCCAATGAGATAGACCTGGTCGGGGCGGTCCTCCGGGTTGGGCTGCGGGTCACCCGGGGGAGTGGGCCGGATCTTGGGCGGTGCCAGCGCCCCCCGCACCTCCGGCAGCGGATGTTCCTGCTGCGTCCAATCGATCAGCCGGTTAGCCAGGCGGATGATGCTGAGCGTCGAGCGGCCCGAGTCGGGCAGCTCCTTGCGCACGACGCCATCCTCCTGCAAAAAGTTGCGCAAAAAGTACGGGCTGGCGGTGGTAAACGTCTCGTAAATCGCCTGGTTTGGGTCTCCCACGCGCACCCAGTTGCCATCCTCGCCGACCAGGAGGCGTAGAATCTCTTCCTGCAGCCGGCTGCTGTCCTGGGCCTCGTCCTCCAGCACAAAGGGCCACCGTTCCCGCAGCCGCTGCAAATAGTCCGGTTCCATGCGCAGCAGCTGCAGCGCCAGCCGGATCAGGTCGTCAAAGTCGACCGCGCCGCGGTAGGCCAGGGCGCGTTGATAGTCGGCATAGATCGCCCAGCCCATCTCGAGCAGCGGGGCCGAGAGGGGAAAGCGGTCGAGCTGGTCGCGGATCTCGGCCGGGCTGAGCTGGACGTCCTTGGCCAGGCGGATAAAGCTGAGTGCGATCTGGCCCACCAGCTGCGGCCACTGGGTGCGTTTCGCCCACTCCCGCCGCCTCTCTTCTATGTCCAGGGCGAGAAAATTTTCCACCACATCGGGGTGGTGGCGCAGCCAGGCCTCGGCTGCGCTCTGGCGGATCTCGTCCACCGTCCGCTCGTCGACGATTTGAAAGCCGTCGGCGAGCCCAACCAGCGCTGGGCGCTCCCGCACAATGTCGTGCGCCAGGCCGTGCAGCGTGCGCACGCGGTAGCCCAGGTTGGGCAGCAACCCCCGCTGCTGGACAAAAGCCGCCACCCGCGCCGCAAAGTTGTCGACGGCCGAATTGACCAGCGTCACCACCAAGACTTCTTGATCGTCCTCCAGCACACTGCTGGCGACCAGGTTGGCCGCCAACAGTGAGAGGGTATAGGTCTTGCCGCTGCCCGGCACCGCCGAGACGCCCATACGACCGCCGGTATAGGCGAGGACCTGCTGCTGCTTGGGCCGCGGCTCGAACATTACGGTTCCAGCACCACAAAATCGTCGAACAAAACGTCGACGCCCGCCTCCTCGCCGTTTCCGGCAACCAGGCCGACGTCCCCTCGTCGCAGCGCGCTGTCTCGAACCGTCAGCAGCAACAAGCCGTTGACGCTCAAGCTCAGATTTTCGCCCTCACAGGTCGCCCGGATGCGGTTGGTCCCCGCCCACTCGGCTCCCTGGTAGCGCAGCATGCCCTCGCTGCCGACGAACTCGACCCGGTTGCCAACCACCCGGGCGATGCCATACCGGCCGTCGCCGTCGATGAGAAAGGCATAGTAGCTGGACGTCGTCCCATCGAGGCGGCACATCACGCCAAAGCGGCTGTCCACCCCACCCCGCTGCGTCACGTCGACCTCGACGACGGCGTCGGCGAGGTCCAGGCCGGCATTGACCCAGAATAGGGCGCCGGGCGCCTGCACCTGCATCAGGTACCCTCCGCCCTCGTAATCGAGGGTGCCATCCGCCTGGCGGTAATGCTCCCAGCCACTCTCCGAATCGGAAAAATCGTCCTGGAAGAGAACGACCGGCACCGCCGGCGCGATCGGCGAAGTGGTGACGCCCGGCTCGCCCGAGGGAAGCGGAACGTCGGTCGGCAGGATGCGCTCTCCCTCTGCCGTCTCTTCCCCACCCGGCAAGTTGTCCACGGGCGGGGCGGACTCTTCCGTCACGCCAGCGGCGAACGGCGGGGCAGGCTCGCTGGCCCTGCGGCCGCAGGCCGCGGCGAGCAGTAATATCGCCGCGACAACCAAAATCCACTGCCAGTACAGATGCCGTTGTTTCATGCTATTCCTCCTTTTCACAATCGCGCAGCACGCGCTGGATAGCGTGCAGCAGCCGCCCCTTTTGCTCGATCCCCTGCTCGTTCAACTCGCTAAAGCCCAGGTAGACAAAACGGCGGCAGCGGCGGATCAGGCCCTGGGTCAGCCGGTACAGCGCCTCTTGCTCCGCCGCGAATTCGTCCGCCTCGGTCCACACCCCCTCCCCGCTCCAACGACGGCTGAGGACGTAGGGATGGGTCAGGGGTTGGTTCAACCGCTCCCACCACCCGCGCCCGCCAATGTCCAACCAGAACTGGACGTCGACGGGGCGGTTGCGCATCAAAAAAGTATAGGCCGGGGCAAGCAGCACGGCGTCCTCGGCCTGGAGCTGCCAGCCGCGCACGTACTGGGCTGCCACCACGCCATCGCGCACCATTTCGACGTATTCCTGCCCCAGGGATTTTTCTTCGTCCAGGGAAATCTCGCCCACTGCCCAGCGGAACTTTTGCACGGACTCGATCAGGTCCGCCGTCACCCGCGCTGCGTCATAGTCGCGGTGAAAGAGATAGCCCGGTTGAGAGAGCAGTTCGCCAAAGAGGTGGCTCAGGAAATGGTCGAGCTCTGGCAACGGGTCAGCGGCATAGGCCTCGAGCCACGCCCGCAGCCGCTCGTACCGCTCGCCCAGCGTAAAGGTGAGGCGCTCTTGCATCTCCAGGTTGATCTGGTCAAAAGAACCCAAGACGAGCGTGTCATCGCGGACCCGGTAGACAATCTCGGCCAGAATCTGCGCCCGCACCAGGTCCATGCCGTCGATCGCTTGCACCATCGCGTAGGCGAGGTCAAAGCGGCTGGGATGGATGCCCCAGCAGGGATGGGCGATCGCCGCCAGCGTCAGCAGGCAACGGGTCGCCGGTTCGTCCCGCAGCGCCCGCGAGGGGCGGTGAGAGCGGGCCGGCACCCCGCGCTGCTCCAGCCGGTGCATCAGCGAGAAGCGGAGCACGTCCGGCAGAAAGGGCGAGAGGACGACGATCTCACCTGGCGCCGTTCCCTGCGCCACCAGGGCGGCGGTTTCGTCGGCGACCCAATCGAGCAACTGCGGATAGTAGCGATGGTAGGCGTACACCAGCGCCGCCCGCACGTCGCCGCCCGGCGCTGGACCGAGCCGGTTCACGCTGCGGCCCAATTGACGGCCAAAATCGGCCACCGCGTCCGAGGTGACGCGAGAGGTGGGAAAAGTGACGCGATGGTCACACGAGGCGCGCAACTCGTAGCCGCTCTCCGGGTCGGCGCCCAGGAAGCGGCGATAACCGGCATCCCGGTCGTATATCAACAGCGCCGACCGGCATTGGGACAGCCAATCCGCCAACACGTCGTGCGCAACCGGGGTGTCTTCCTCCACGTTGTCGACCAAGATATGCGTATAGGTCTCGAGCAGGTAATCGCGGCAGAGGGAAAGGGACCAGAGACGCTTCAAGAACAATTCGATTTGCAAGGAAAAATCGAGCAAGTTATGGGCCAGGCAGTGTCGTCGGAAAAGCGTGGCACACTCTTGCACCTCGTCGTAGACGCGCTGCTGGCTCTGCTCGCCGCCCCAGGCAGACTTGAGCCGCGCACCGATCTCGGTATAGGGAAAACCAACCACCGCCGCCTTGTTGAGGTTGTCGAGAATCTGGCTGTAGAGCCGGTTGCGATCGATGGTCACCGTCTCAAAGTAGCCTTCTTCGAGCAGCGGGCGGACCAGGCGGGCCATGTAATACTGGGCGGTTTCCAGCGTGAGAAAAACCGGCGGGAGGTCCGGATGGGCAAAATCAGCATCCTGGGCGACCAGCGGCCAAAAGAGGTCGACCATGCGCTGGGCCAGGCCGCCGACGGTCGAGATCGTCACCTGTTCGCCAGCGCCGACGGTGGGACGGCGCAGCACCTCGTGATACGGCGCGGCCAGGGTGCGCTGCGGCACAAAGACCAGGATCGAGCAGCCGGCAACCCCGCTGCGGAGCAAGTGGAGCAGGCGCCCCACCCCGGCGGTCGTCTTTCCGGCGCCGGCGGGGCCTTCCAAAAAGATGCGGCGCTCAACAGGGCAGTTGACCAACTCCAGCTGACGGTCGGTGAGCGTGAATGCCATCATACGAACATCTCAGCCTATCATCAAATACCCGATCCATATCTCGTGGCACCCCGACCAACACCAACCGCTACCAACGCCGGCAACCATATTCTATCACTCTCGCCAGTAATATGCAAGGGCAGTAACTGCCTTGACAATGGCATATTTCAACATTGGATGCTCTACCGCAGTGGGAGAAGGGACAACGGTGCATCCGGAATAGAAACCGGCCTCCGATCTTGAAGGATCAGAGGCCAACTGGCAGGCATTCAGAACACCAAAATTGGCAAGTATCCCCAAGAACACCTACCCGAGGGGAAAAATCCCCCGCGTCGTGTTCTCCGCCATCAGTCCGGTCGGTCGGGATAAAAGTCGATCACCTGTTCGTTGCCCACCCGGGCCAGCGCCGCCGCCCGCCCCTGCACCGCCTCGGGCACGAGGGTCACGCCGGTGGTCTCGCTGATCGCCTGGACCAGGTCCGCCAACGGCAGGGCCAATCCGATCACGGTCCGCGATTCATCGACGACAAAGCGCGGGGCCGTCCGCCGCACCAGTCCGCCCTGCGCCGGATCCCACACCAAAAAGTAGGCGTTGTACGCGCCGCCGGCAGGGTCATAGTAAAAGCCGACCGCCGCCTCCATGCCGATGTCGGGATTGATACGCGCCGAGCCTACCGGCCGCCCGGTCTCGGCATTGCCGTCGACGTCGAGCGCAAAGAGCCACTCCACGTAAAACGTCGGCGGGTCGGGAATCGGCTCGTACAGCTCGATCCACAACAGGGTCTCTCCCTCCTGAACCCAGCCAGCCAGTGCCGACGGAGCGCCCGCCACACTCTCCACGTCGACCTGCCGGCCCGGGCCAACACTGGCGGTGCGGATGTCGATGCCGCCCGGGACCTCGCCGACCGGCGCCCCGCCGCCATACGTCCCCACATCGCCGCGGCCATCAGAGACCGGCACGGGGGTCGGCTCCGGCGGCGGCTCCTCTGTCGACGGTGCCGGGGTTTCCGTCGGCGGCAACGTGGGCAGAGGCGTGGGAGTCGGCGGTTCGGCAGTCTCGACCGCCTCCGTCGGAGCCGCCGCAGTCGACGTGAGCGTCGGTTCCGCCGCGGCCCGGTCGCGGATCGTCGTCACCAGGCGTGACGCCATCGCCACGCCAGCCCAAATGCAGCCGGCCAAGACCAGCAGCGCCAATACCGCCGCGGCGCCGATCTTGATGCGCTTATCCAACTGCCGCCAAAACCGCCGTAACCGAGTCGTCAGTGTCGGTTTCAACATCTCTTTCCTCCTTGCTCAACAAAGCTATCCCCCCTGCCAGGCGAATCAAACGCGCCAGCAGGCGAGCCAAAACGAACAACTGCAGCACGACCAGCGCCAAAAGCCACCACTCGAGCGGCAAAAGTGGGGCCAGCAGCCAGCGATATATCCCATGTACCCCGGCGAGGAGGAGCAGGGACAATCCATACAGCCCCGCCAGCGCGGGCATGCGGCGGACAGAAAGCCGTACGGCAAGAGCCAGGGCGCGGGCGACGTTCTGCACGCCCTCCACCACGGCGACCGCCCGCGTCATCTCGACCAGCACCAGGCAGGCCAATCCCAGCACGATGACTGCCAGGAGGATGACCGCCACCAACCAGCCGCCCGCGCTGGCAGCCAGCGCGAGCAAGAAAACCCCCAGGCTGACGAGCGCCACGCCCGCAGCGGCTTGCAACAGCCCCAGTAGCAGAAAAGCGCCCAACCAATGCCAGCAGCCCCATAGGAACCGTCGCCAGCGGAAGGGGCTCGGCGCCTCGGCATAGACGAGCAAGACCCCACCGGCAAGAAAAGAGTTGGCAAGCCAGGCCAGCAAAGGCAACGTCCCGCCAACCAACAGGGTCAACAACAGGCCCTGCTGGATCCCCCGCGAGAGCGTCGGCTCGCCGCCGTCCGGCCCCAGTGCTGCCTGGACGAGCGGGGACATCACGGTCTCGAAAACCAACCAGGCGTCGACGCCGTCGGCAGCGTAGCGAACGGCCGGCCGGTGGCCCAGCCCCCCGGCCAGGGCCGCTGCCGGCAGGAGCAACAGCGCCAGCCCACCGAGGAGATTGGCGCCGTAGGCGACCAGGACGAGCCGGCGGTAGCGCAGCGCGCGAGCCAGCCCGGCGCGAAAAACAAGCCAGCCCGCCATCTCACCATCCCCCCAACACCAGCAGCCCGCTCTGCAGGCGGTACAACAAGCACACGACCAGCGCCAGCCAGCCCGAGAACTCGAGCCGCCGCGAGAGGCCGTTATCGACCCAGTTCAGATCGAGCAGGATGCGCCGCGCCGGATCGACCTCGGCCCGCCGCACCGGCGGGCGGTCGGGATAATTGAGCGTGATTTCTCCACCGGCACCGTCCCACTGCTCGATCACTGTACTCCCGTCGGCGAAAACAACCTCGACCTCGGTGGGAATCACCAGGTCGCCCTGGCGGACCACCGTGACGCTGTCCGCCTCGACAGCGGTGACGGCATAGTTGAGCACACCATCGTCATAGACCAACCCATCAAAGAACCAGGCCAGGCCCTCGCCCAAGACCTCTTCCGCCACGGCGCGGAAATCCTCCGTGGTGGGATGGGCAAACTGGTAGCGCTGGAAAAAGGTGCTCATGACCGCCAGCATCCTTTCCTCACCCACGATCCGTTCCAGCGTGCCCAGCGAGAGCGACGGCTTGGCATAGACCGCGATGCTATAGTCCAGGATGTTGTCGAAATCCCAGGCCCGACCGTACATCGGTAAGGCCGGTTCAGACAAGTACTCGACCCGCTGCAGGTCGAGATAGCCCATCTCGATATTGCCAACGTCGAAAGCGGACGTATCGGGATCGTAGGCGGTTGTCAGCAGCCGCATCGTAGAATAGTCGGTCAAGCCCTCGTCCAACCAGGGCTCCTCCGCCTCGTTGAAAGCGACCATCGACTGCCACCACTGGTGGCCGATCTCGTGGCTAATGACCATCTCCAGCGACCGGTCGATTCCGACGCGTCCCAGCCCGCCGACGCCGAACATGCTCATCGTCCCCGCAGCGATCAGGGTGGGATATTCCATCCCCCCCGCCCCCTGCCCTTCGTCGGGCACGTCGACCACGGTGAGGCGCGGGTAGGGATACGGGCCGTACCACTGGCTGTAGTGACTCACCGCCGTCTCTGCCGCATCCAATGCCCGCTCCACCGACCACTCGTGTTCCGGCAGGTAGAGGTAGAGAATTTCGACCTCGCCGACCCTTCTCGTGGCCTGGGAAAAGTACGGCGAGGCGGTCCAGGCAAAGTCGATCACATCTTTGGCGAAATAGTGCGCCGTCTGGCTGCCGTCGCCATTGTCCACCCGGGCAATGGGAAGCCCCGTCGCCCCGGTTACATAGTCGGCGGGCAGGGTGATGCGCACGTCATAGCGGCCGAAATCGGCATAGAACTCGGCGTTGGCGTGGAAGGGATGGGCGTTCCACGCCCCGTCCTGCCACACCCCCAGCTTGGGGAACCACTGCCCGACCATGAAGAAATCGCCGGCAAAGCCGGTGCGGGCAAAGACACGGGGCAGTTGGGCGCGGAAATCAAGCTCGACGATCACAGAATCGCCTGGAGCAACCGGTACAGGCAGGTCGGCGCGGGCCAGGGTGCCGTCGTCCAGCGGCTCCAGCAGCAGCGGCGTCCCATCATCGAGACGAATATCCGTGACCTCGATCCATCCCGGATGCTGTGGGTCCCAGCTGTAACCGCGGTGCTGGGTTCCGGCTTCTTGCAAAAAGACGCTCTCTCGATCGCGAAAGGCGTTGAGATAGAGGTGAAAGACGAGGTTGGGAATCGGCACGTCGGTCACGTTGACGTAGGTGACGACCTCGTGGGCGGTCAATGTTTTTGCCGTGACGTCCAGGCTGACCTCGATCTCGTAGGAAGCGACGTCCGGCGCCCCATCGGCGCGCGCCGTGGGGGAAATCAAGGCCGCCAGAGCGACGACCATCCAGGCTGTCGCAAGACAGCGCGCAACTCGTCTCATCACCAGTACCTCCAGACCTGCCCTACCAGTGTAGTGCCATTTTCCCGAAAAGTCAAAACGAGGTAGTGCTCCGATTGAGTGTTGTTGGCAATTTTCGGCCACGAATTCACACGAATTGACACGAATTTTGCCTCAATTCGTGTCAATTCGTGGCCGATTTTCTGCCGCTCGGCTAGACCAACACTCAAGAGGGAGACTCAGTAGATCCAAAATCTGGCTGCACAGACACATCTGGTTGTCAAAATTGCATAGATGTCATTCTGAGCAGCCTGCCCCGGGCGTAGCCGAGGGGAGCGGAGCGAG
>JAFGEI010000001.1 GCA_016931695.1 Anaerolineae bacterium
CGTATTGCGTATTGCGTATTGCGTATTGCGTATTGCGTGCTACGTATTGCGCTTCTCCAATCCCAACTCCTGGTAGAGACGGCCAAGGTCAAAGTGCTCCGCCATCAACGCCTCGAAGCGTTCCAGCTTTTCCCGCTGGCCCAGCCGGGTCTTGCCAAAGACATCCTCGATTGCCTCGACGGTCTCCATCGTGTTCTGGCGGACCAGGAGAACAGGCACGCCCAGCTCCTCAGCGCGGCGCAGGACCTCGGGCTGGGGGCGCAGATGGCCGGTCAGAACCAGGCAATGCGTCGCCGTCTCGAGCGCCGCCAGCTGCATATCGGCCCGGTCTCCCCCGGTGATGATCGCCTTGGTGCCAGGAATGCGGCGCATGCGCGGCAGCGCCTGCTCGACGCTCATCGCCCCGACCACCAGATTCTGCACCAACACGTCCTGCTTCTCCGGCAGCGCCAGGAACTCGGCCTCCAACACCTGCGCCATCTCGCCAACGCTGATCGCCGCCAGCTCATCCCGGCGCGGCAAGACGCCAAAGACGGCGATGCCATGGTCCTCCAGGCAGGAACAGCAGACTTCTTTGACAAAGGCGTGGGCCTGCTCCGGCACCGCATTGACCACCACCCCGCGCAGCCGCTCGCCCAGGCGCATCTTGGCTACCAGGCAACTGTCGAGCAGGTCCATCTCGTTGCGGAAGCGGACGACGGCGAGGACCGGCACGTCGAGAGCCTGCGCCACCTGGTCGACCCCCAGGCCGACGCTCACTCCCTCGCGCAGCGAAGCCCCCCCCTCCATCAGCAAGACGTCCTTGCCCGCCGCCGCCCGTCGATATGCCGTCTGCACCTCGGCCAAAAGGTCGCGGCTGGAGCGCTGACAGAGCGCTTCCTTCAACAAGGCCTTTGTGAGCACCACGCCGACCAGGCTGGCCGACGGCCCTTCCAATCCTAACGTGCGGCAGATGAAATCGGCATCCTCGTCCACCGTCCGACCAGGGACCGGTTCCCACTGCTGGGTACTGAGGGTTTTGAGATAGCCGACCTGGTATCCATCCCGCTGCAGCTTGCGGCCCAGCGCCAGACAGACAGCGGTCTTGCCGCTAAAAGTCTCGATGGACGTAATGCACAACGTTTTCATAGCATTTCGGCGGCAGGAACCACCAGCCCTGCGAGCGGGTGGAAAAAGCCGCCTTTCCTCCTCATTCTCATTGCAATACCAGGCGCATATCCAACGCCATGGCCCCCCGGCCCTGCTCGAAAACCATCAACGGGTTGATGTCCAGCTCGACAATTTCGGCAAAGTCGGTGACCAACTGGCTCACGCGGCAGAGGGCATCGACCATTGCCGCGTGGTCGGCCGGGGGCTCGCCGCGCACGCCCTCCAGCAGCGGGTAGGCGCGGATCTCGCGGATCATCTCCTCCGCCTCCGCACGGCTGAAGGGGGCGATGCGAAAGACGACGTCCTTGAGCGTTTCAACATAGATGCCCCCCAGTCCAAACGCGACCAACGGGCCGAACTGGGGATCACGGTTCATGCCGATGAGAATCTCGCGCCCGGCGGGCACCATCTTTTGCACCAGGCAGCCCCAGATGCGGGCGTCCGGCACGTAGCGGCTGGCGCGGTAAACCATGAGGTCGAAGGCGTCGCGCACGTCGCCAGGAGAATCGAGGTTCAACTTGACCCCACCGATGTCAGTCTTGTGTAGGATGTCGGGCGAGGCGATCTTGAGCGCAACGGGATAACCCATCCGCTCGGCGGCGTCAATGGCCGCCTCCGGCGTCTCGGCCAGCCGGGAGTCGGGCACGGGAAAGCCGTACGCGGCCAGGATCTCGCGCGCTTCAGCGTCGCCGATGCTGACCCGGCCTTCGCTGCGCACGCGATCCAGCGTCTTCTGCACCGCCTTGCCCTGCACCTCAAAACGATGCGGCTGATAGAGCTGGCGCTCCCGTTCCTTCCGGTAAG
Organism: Anaerolineae bacterium; assembly: GCA_016931695.1. GTDB lineage: Bacteria > Chloroflexota > Anaerolineae > B4-G1 > DUEL01 > JAFGEI01. The sequence goes on from JAFGEI010000001.1 coordinate 1,954, forward strand.
CAACCATCGCCGCCAGCGCCGCCGCCGCCCGCTCGGGGAAGGGATAATTGGGCACGCCGTACTGACGCAGCACGTCAACCCCGGCCTCGATGCGCGCCTCGCCCATGAAACAGCCCAGGATCGGCTTGTTCGAGCTGGCTGCGGCGCGGCCCACGATGTGAGCCGTCTCTTCGATCTGGGTCATTGCCTGGGGCGTGACGATGACGATCACTCCATCCACGCCGGGATCGCTCAGGACCAACTCTAGCGCATGCTCGTAGCGGTCCGCCAGAGCGTCTCCCAACACGTCGACCGGGTTGGCCGCCGAGGCGGCGCCGGGCAGATCCTCCATCAGCGCCTCGATGGTCGGGGGATCAAAGCGGGCCATCTGCAGGCCGGCGTGCTCCAGGGCGTCGGTCGCCAGGATGCCCGGGCCGCCGGCGTTGGTGACGATGGCGATGCGCTCCCCCGCTGCCAGCGGCTGGTAGGCAAAGAGGCGGGCATAGTCAAAGAGGTGCTGCATCGATTCGGCCCGCACCACTCCCGCCTGGCGAAAGGCGGCGCGGTAGGCGGCCTCGGAGCCGGCCAGGCTGCCAGTGTGGGAGGATACGGCCCGCGAGCCAGCCCGCGTCACCCCCGACTTGACCGCCACGACCGGTTTCTTCCGCGTCACCCGCTGCGCCACCTCCATAAAGCGCTGCCCGTCCGGCAGCCCCTCGACATAGATGAGAATGACCCGCGAGGCCGGATCGTCCTCCCATGCCTCCAACAGGTCGATCTCGTTGACGTCCGCCTTGTTGCCCAGGCTGACGAAACGCGAGAAGCCGATCCGGCCAGCCAGGGCCATGTCGAGCACCGCCGTGCCCAGCGCGCCGGACTGGGACATGAAGGCGATGGGGCCGCCCGGCGGCATCCCGGCGGCAAAGGTCGCGTTGAGGGGAGTTTGAGTGTCGATCACCCCCAGGCAGTTGGGGCCAATGAGGCGGATGTTGTACTGGCCGGCGATCTGGAGCAACTCTTGCTCCCGCGCCAATCCCTCCCGCCCCGCCTCGCGAAAACCAGCGCTGATGACCACCGCCGCTGGCACGCCTTTTTGCCCACACTCCTTCAGCACGGCAGGGACAAAGGGGTAGGGGATAACGATCACGGCCAGGTCGACCGGATCAGGAATATCGAGCACCGAGGCAAAGGCAGGGAAACCGAGAATCTCGCCCGCCTTGGGGTTCACGGGATAAAGCAAACCGGTAAACCCACCCGCTTTGAGATTGAACAGGACAGCGTAGCCAAGTTTTTCGGGATCGCGCGACGCGCCGATGACGGCAATCGACGACGGGCGAAAAAAGGCTTCCAACATAGCAGCTCCCAGCTGGTAATCCATCGCAACGCACGGCTCGAACGGCAGTATACACCTGAAGGAGCGGATTGACAAGAATCGGCGCAGGCGCGCGCCAGTGCTGAACGGTCACCGGCGCAGCACGGAATACGCCGTCAGTCCCGCCAACAGGGGCGCAGCCAGCAGCCACGGCAGGCCGGCGCGCAGGGCAGGCCAGGTAATTTCGGCCACCGCCGTCCAGAGCGGCAGGTCCACCAAGCCAAAAGTGACGCCGCCATAGGTCAGCGCATAGATGGCGATCGTGCCCCAGCCCGCCAGCAGGCCGAGCAGCGCGCCGAGCAGGGCGGTGACGGCGGATTCGGCTACGACCAGCCGCGCAATTTGTCGCCGGGTCGCGCCGAGGGCGCGCAGCAGCACCAACTCGCGCTGCCGCTCCAGGATGCTCATCAGCGTCGTGTTGACGCTCCCCAACGCGCCTGCACCAACCACCAGGAACAGCAGGCCGTTCATGATTTGCATCAACTGGTCGCTGGTGCTGGTGATGGATTGCAGTTCGTCCTCCGGTCGGGCGACGAAAACGCGCTCGGCGCCGTAGCGGGCAGAGAGCGCGCGCAGGTCAGCCTCCAGCGCGGCAACGTCGGCGTCGGTCGCTCCCGGCAGCGGGCGCACCTGGAGCGAATCGGGCGATTGGCCCGGCACGACGAATTGCTCCCAGGCCCCAGGGCCAATGAACGACATCGGCGCAAAGCCGCCGGCGCCAATGGCAGCGATGGTACACGTCACCGGGCCGGTGCGCCCTGTCACCGTGATCGCTTCTCCGACGCCGGCGCCGTAGCGGGCGGCTATCGCCGGCGAGACGAGCAGACCGCAGCCTTCCTGCAGCAACGGCAGCGCCGTGTCCCAATCGCCCTCGAGCAGGGAAAAGCGACCGGGGCGGGTCAACTGCTCCGGGTGGAGGGTGACCAGGGAAGGGAAGCCGGGGAACGGCGACGCGATCTCGGGCACAGCAACCATGTAAAACGGCTCGACCGTGGCGCGGCCCGCCGCCAGGCGTGCGACGTCGGCCACGATGACCGGTTCCAGCGCCGGCGCGTCGGCCTGAAAGGCCTGGAGCTGCGCCAGCCCCGCCACGCGGTTGAACGGATAGACGTACCAGGCTCGCTCGCGCAACGCCTGCGCGGCAACGCGGCCCACCATCACGTCGTTGCCAAAGGAAACAAAGCCGCTGGTTGAAACAATCATCAGCAACGCCACGGCGAACGTGAGCGCGGTGAGGTGCAAGCGCTCCGGCGCACGGCCCAGGTTATCACCCAGCAAGCGGCCCATGCCGCCAGGCAGGCGGCGCAGCAACGCCCGCAAGCTGCGCGTCGCCACTCCCAGCAGCACCGGCGTCAACAACACCAGGCCCATCCACCAAACCGGGAGAAATAACGCCGCCAGGATCACGTCCCACGGCTGATGATAGCCAGTCCACGTTCCGGGAGGCGCGGCAGCCAGATAGGTCCACAGGGAAACGAGGAGAACGACGGCGAGCCCAGTGGGCAATGCGCCCCCCGCTCCGCTCTGACGGCGCGGCAAATCCGCCCGGCGCACCAAGTCCTGCTCCCCGTGCAGCGCTTCCAGCGGCGACAGCCGCGCCGCCCGGCGCGCCGGAACCAGCGCCGAGAGCAGCGAAATCCCCACGCCCATCCCGCCGGCCAGCGCGGCGCTGCCCAGGGCAACGCTGCCCCACATCGTCTCCACGCCAAAGTGGGTCATCGCGCTGAGGATGGCGTTTCCCACCAGCGGCCCGGCGAGCACGCCCAACGCCGTCCCCAGCCCGCCGGTGATCAGCACCTCGACCAACACCAGGCGCAAGACCTGCCCGCCGCGCATTCCCACCGCGCGCAGCAACCCGATCTGCTGCCGTTGCCGGGCGACGCTCATCGCAAAGGCATTGTAGATGAGAAAGCCCGCTGCGCCGAGCGTCATCAACCCCATGCCACCAAAGACCAGCTGGGTGATCTCGACGATGAACGCAAACTTGTTCTCACCTGCCGTCCACGTCGCCTCAATGCCGGAGCGAAACACGCTCATGGTGACCAACAGCGACACGCCGAGGGCAACGGCGAGGGCGGACAGCAACGTGCGCAGGCGAGCGCGAGATAGATTGCGCAGGGCCAGATGGATTGTACCGTTCAAATCACAGACTCCTCGGGCAACTGCCCGTTCGCCGCCGCCCTCCCCACTTGCCTCCAGGCGAGAAGCGCATACAATATACCGGCAAGGAGGCATACCGATGAGCAACTGCCCAAGCTGTGGACGATTTGTCGGCCCCTACGAGGCCTGCCCATACTGCGGCGCGCGCGCAACAGGACGTCTCCCGATGCGCACGGTCAAGGTCGCCGCCGCCATCCTGGCGACGGTGGGCCTGGTCATCCTGTGGTTCGCTGCCACCCGCTCCCAGGTGCCGCTGATCCAGGCCGGGCAGGCGGGATCGACGATGAACATGGCCTACGTGCGGGTCGAGGGGCACGTCGTGCGCAGTCCAACCTACTATAGCGAATCCGGCTACCTCTCCTTCACCGTCGACGACGGGACGGGCGAAGTGCGCATCTCGGCCTACCAGAGCGAGACCGACGCCCTGCGCGCCGCCGGGCGCATCCCGGCCCTGGGCGACTGGGTCAGTGTGGCCGGCACGCTGCGGGTGCGGGAAGACAGCGCCGCCATCACCCTCAACGTGCCCGAGCACCTGGAAATCCAGCGCCCCGAGAGCGTCGAGCGCCAGATCGGCTCCGTCACTGCGGCCGATCACATGCAGCGCGTGCGCATCCGCGGGCAAGTGTGGGAGGTGCGCGAACCCTACGAAGGGCTGATCCTGCTCACCCTGCGCGACGCCAGCGGCGCGATCGACGTCGCCATCGACCAGAGCCTGGAAGCCCTGACCGGCGAGTTCCTCCCCGTCGAGGCCGGCCAGTCGGTCGAAGTGGTGGGCGCCGTCGGCCTGTACGGAGAGACGCCGCAGATCGTTCCCGCCTCGGTGATGGACGTCGTCCTGCTGCCCGGGGCGGTCGAAGTCGCTCCGACGGCGAGCATCGGCATGCTGACCACGGCGGACAATGCGCGGATGGTGACGGTAGGGGGAACAGTCGCCGGGTTCGAGTTTTTCTCGGCCGGGGTCAAGTTCACCCTGGACGACGGCAGCGGCGCGCTGACGGTGCTGCTCTGGCAGGACATCTACGACGCGCTGGCGGAGCCCGCAGCGCTGAGCGCCGGGGCAACCGTGCGCGTCGCCGGCGAGGTCTCGGTCTATCGCGGCGAGATCGAAGTGATCCCCCAGCGCGCGGTGGACGTGCAGGTGCTGCAAGCAGGCAGCGAAAACGGCGGCGAGGCGCCCCCCGACGCGGCGCCGGTTCGCATCGGCGAACTGGACAGCGACCAGGTCGGTCAGGCCGTTACGGTAGAAGGCATAGTCGTCGATGTTGCATCCTTCTCCAGCGGCTTCAAGTTCACCCTCGACGACGGCAGCGGCCAGGTGGCGCTGCTGCTGTGGCTCTCGACTTACGACGAACTGGCCGATCCGTCGGGCCTCAACCTGGGGGCACAGGTGCAAGCCAGCGGCGAAGTCGACGAGTACGCGGGCGAGCTGCAGGTCGTCCCAGCATCCGGCGCCGCGGTAACGGTGCTGACCCCCGGCAGGGCGGATACAGCTCTGCAGGACATTGGCGCTTTGACCGCCGGGGACGCCGACCAGCTGGTCACGGTCGAAGGGCTGGTCACCCGTGCCGAGTCCTTCGCCGGCGGCTACCGGGTCTGGATCGACGACGGCAGCGGGGCGGTCATGATCCTGTTGTGGGACAATGTTTACCAGCGGGTAGCAGGCCGGGAGGGCCTGATCGCGGGGGCCCAGGTTCACGTCACCGGCCTCGTCGAGGAGTATGAGGGCGCTCTCGAGATCGTGCCGCAACTGCCGGTGGACCTGATTGTCGGCGAGCGATAAGCCCGCAATCGACGCCACAGTTAGAGCTTTTTAAGCTCGTCGCGCAGCTTGTCGCGCCACTCGAAGGCGGCGCCGAACAGATAGCCGACGATTGCCAGGACAATGATCCCCGCCATCCCGGCCAGGCCAACCCACGCTTCCTGCACCACGACGGCAAGGACGATCAACAGGGCCACGCCCAGGGCGCTGCCAATCAGCACGCCCTTCCAGGTATTCGGAATGTCCGTCAAGGAGCCTTTCAGGATATCCCCGCCCGAGATGCGCTGCTCTACCGTGCGCCGGCGGGCCGAGGCCGTCGCCCTGATCTTGCGGTTCTGGATCTGGGGATCGCGGGTCTGAAGTTGCCGGTCGCGAATGCGCATCAGCCGCTCGATTTCTTCGTTTTTCTTGCTCATCCCGGGCCCCCCCATATTTTTCAGCACCCCCGGTGGGACTCGAACCCACAACCGTCAGATTAGAAGTCTGGCGCTCTGTCCATTGAGCTACGGGGGCACGTAATTCTATTCTACGCTGCTTGCCGCTCCCTGTCAAGCCCGCCCGCCGCGACAAAGTCGGCAAAAGAGCCCAGGTCAGGTAAAACCACCGTCGAGAGGGCAAAAACTGTCCAGTTGTCACTCAAGGGCGAGATTGTATATACGGGTACGCCCGCCCGATAGGCTTGCCACATCTCGACCGCCGTGCCCATGCTCGCCTCGGGAAGATAGGCAATCAAGCAATCCGCCTGCGATGCCAGCTCGCACATCTCGACGAACGTTTGCATGGCCTTTTCCCGTCCATACTGCTCCCCCTCGGGATGGAGCTGGTTGGGATCCAAAATTTCGACCGGGTCCAGATGCCTGCGCAACAGATGGGCGATGTGATCCCGGTAATCCTGGGCAGCGATCTTTTTGCCCGGCCGCGTTCCCTGCATCACCCCCGCGATAAAGACTTTCATCACTACCCCCTAAACAGAAGCGGTCGCCGATGCGACCGCCGGGTTTGCGACGAGCTGACGGGCCAACGAATCAACCGCTCCCGCTATCCTTCCTCGACGGGGCGCAGGCCCTTGTACGTCGTCCGTCCTGCAAGCGTGCGCAGGATGGTCTCTGAGGGCCGACCGACAATACTCGCCAGGTCACGCGCGCTGAGGGGAACGTTGCCGTTGGCCAAAAAGACGCGAAAAACCGCATCGACCAGGGAAAGACGGTCGTCGATGTAATCCGGCTGCCGGCTGCAGTGCTCGCGAATGACGTGCTGCAACCCATCGACCCGTGTCACCTCTGCCGTGCGCGGGTCGATCCAATCAATGACCTCGGTATCAAAATACCTGGCATACACCTCTCGATGCTCGGGACACAGGTGGGAACGGAGCTCAATCCGCATGTCGCGATTGCTGCGCTCCCACCATTCGTGGCTGATGTGAAACGGCGTGTCCAGCGTCGGCTTGAGCAGCCGCAAATGTCGCATCGAGACCTTGATTTCACTCATCCCCCAACCCCTAAGCCGCCGATCGTCCGTGCATCACCCAGTAGTTGTCCCCCATCAACTCGTACTGATCCCGCAACACGTTCAGGATCGGGCCGGGTGGCGTGCGGATGGCAACATTGACCGCGCTGTACAACGTCGCCGCATGGACCGTGCCCTGGGGGCTCAACTTGGCCAACTCGGGAAAAATTTCGCCAATGACCTTTTCCAGCGACAGCCGTTCCCGCCGCACGCGGTGACTGACCGTGCTCAACGAGAGAAAATCATCCGCCACGACCACCATCAGCTCGTCATATTCGCACGAGATGGAAAACGGCGTCATCTCGAACGTCAATCTTTCATCCTGCACCGTGGCGACGCGCACCCATTCGCGCCGCGGGCGAGTGGGCCGGTGGCGGATGATCACGACCCCCGGCTCGTCAGCCTGCTGTAGATCGATATAAGCACCCACCGGGATGTCATTTTGCTCGTACCACTCCTCCAGGCCATAGATAAAGCGGCGTTCTCGCACAACCCAGCCTGGGATCTCTTTGCCCGTGCGTCCATCGCGGAACAGGAAGCGGATGCGGTGCGTGCGTCCGGTAGGGAAAACCTGGGTCAGGCGGGAGGAAATGGGCAGCGTCCCGGAACGACGGTGCGGGTAAGCCAGAACAATCGTGACCGGCTCCGCAGTCTCGGGCAAGGCAATCAAATCGGACCACTCGTCATCCAGCCGCCGCTCCAGGTTCAGCATCGTCTCGTCGAGGACCCGGTGATCGTACTCCACGACCCACGGGCTAAGGTGCAGCGGGGGATCGAGCACCGGCAGTGGCTCCAGCCGCCGCAAGTACCACAACACTTCGCCCGCCGGGCCCACCTCATCGAAGCGGGCATCCTCCTGCAGCGCATAGTTGAGCGAGAAAACCCCCAGGCGGGGATCGACCCCCTCGGGCAGATCGAGATCACCGATTAACCGGTCGGTCGGCAGCGGGCCGCCGCCCGCCATGTCCAACACCGCTTCGGCCAGGTTCAACTGTCCTTCGCTGATTTCGACCAGCAGGTCTTTGAGGAACCATTCCCTCGCCAGCTGGATAAAACCGGGGTCGGCCGCCAGGCGGTCGCCCAGCACAGCGCGGATACGCGGGCCATGTTCCTGGTACAAGTCCGCCGGGGTACGCAGCGATTCTTGCTCGACCGGCGGCATGTCGTTCAAGGGATGATTTTCCAGGCCGGCGGCAAACTCTCGCAGGCGCCCGCCAGGGAACTGGGCCTGGATCACGCGAAACGCGCCGTGCTCGGGATTGTACCCGTCGCGAATGGCGACCACCTGGGCCGTCGCATATTCCAGCAGGGGAAAGACGATTTGTTCTCCTTCTTCATAGGTGTTGCCGGGCAGATAGAGAGTTCCCTTGGACAATTCGTGCGCAACGTGCTGTTCCTCCTCCCGGCAGCAGTACACAACCAATGCCCTGGCCAGATCATCGAGCTTGAGCGGAACTTCGCGTTCGACCAGCAAGTTACTCAGGTGATCGATATCCTCTCTCGTTACCTGGAACTTTTCCCAATAAGCTGGGGTTTGTGTGTTGCGCCGTATCACGATCGTTTCTCCACGCCCGCCAATTCACTACGAAGTGCCCAAATGGGCACTGGCGCAATTATACCAGCCTTCCGGCAGTTTGACAAATAGGCAAAGATGAGGCACACTTTGTCTGTGATGGAAATGAAACTTGTTGTCGTTCATAGAGAATACGGGCTGCTGCGGGCCAAGGCCCTCAAGGCCAAGCTGGAAGATTTTGGAATCCCGGCAGTGCTAGAGTACGAAAGCGCCGGCCCTGTTTTCGGCATCATCATCGACGGGATGGGGGAAGTGCGAATATGCACCCCGGCGCGCTGGGCGCGCTGGGCAAAGCGCTTGCTGCACAACCCCCGCCGTCCCGAAATGCACCAGCGCTGGGGACGGATTTTCAAGGCCCGGCACCGCTTTCCGCCCCTGCCGGCGGGAAAACCGTCGTAAGCCACTGCCGGCCGTCCACGCTCACCCCGCCGACCCAGACCTCCCAGTGCAGGTGAGAGCCGGTGGAGAGGCCGGTGTTGCCTACGCGGCCCAACATGTCGCCGGCCTGCACGCTCTGCCCCACCACGACGTCGATGGTGGAGAGATGCCAGTATCCCGTCAGCACCCCCCAGCCGTGGTCGACCACGACGACGTTCCCGCGCACGGCCAGCGGTTCGGCCAATACGACGACGCCGGCAGCAGGGGCGAGGACCGGGGTTCCTCCGCCGGCGTTATAATCAACGCCGGTATGATAGCTGCTGTACGGACCGCCGTTGTAGGAGCGGCGGGTGCCAAAATAAGAACTGATCGCCGCCTCGACAGGACGACTAAAGGGAGCCTCCCACATCCGTTCCGGTGTAAAAAGATAGCGCATCTCCTCAAGACGCTGCTCCTCCGCCAACTGAACAGTCCGATCAAGGAGATCGGATCTCCCTGCCGGCACATCAATCCGTTCGCGACCGTACTCCCCATCCTCCACCACCAGGCCGAAGCTCACCGCTGCTGCTTCTCCCGCCGCATTGACCGCCGTCAGGGTCAGTTCGTACATGCCCGGATCGATCAGGGCGTAGACCCCTGCCAGGGCATAGTACGCCCCCTCCTCTTCGGCAAACTGGAGCGGGCGATCAAACAGGCTGCCACTCAGGGTCACCGGCTCCTCCGTGCGCACCTGCAGCCACAAGATCTCTCCCTGCCGAACCGGCAGCGGATCGAGAACGATCTCTTCGAAAGGAGAGGGCATCCAATCCGGCCGCTCGCCAGGAATCCGCAG
>JAFGEI010000152.1 GCA_016931695.1 Anaerolineae bacterium
AAAGGTAGAAAATTCGTGAAATTCGTGTTAATTCGTGGCAGAAATTCCGAGATCATCTAGGGCTCCCCCAACTAATAAATGCGCCCCGCGTTAATTCGTGGCAAAAAATCGAACACAATGCAAAAGGGGGGTTGCAGGGAGCAGGACGGGGATTAGGATTAGCGGGGCGAGGATTGGCGCAGCCGCGCGGCCGCGGTGTAGACCTTGTATCGCAGGGGGCGAAGGATCAGGTCCCACGCCCCGACCGTGCGCACCAGCCGCCCGCCAAAGCCCCGCTTGAAGCGGTAGACGCCCCACAGGCCATCGCTGCGGCGGGTAAATTCGGCCTCCAGCGTCTCCTCGTCCTCGTCCGGCACGCCCCACAGGTCGTACTCGCTGCAGCCCTGGGCGCGGGCCCAGCGCATCGCCTCCCACTGCAGCAAATAGTTGGGCATCTTTTCCCGGTGCTCGTCGCCCGAGGCGCCGTAAAAGTACCACGAGCGCCGGCCCAGCGCAAAGACCATGAGCGCGGCGACCGCTTCTCCCTCCACCTCCGCCAGCAGCAGTCTCGCCCAGTCGCGGGGGACAAAGAGGCGGTAGGCCTGCTCGTAGTAGGCCGGCTCGTGAACGCCGAACGCGTCCCGGTCGGCGGTGGCGGCGGTCAGGCGGTGAAAGACCGGCATGTCCGTCTCCTGTCCTGCCCGCACGGTCACTCCTCTACGCCCGGCGAGGCGGACGTTGTAGCGGGTTTTCGACTTGAGCGCCGCCAGGATCGCATCCTCGCTGCCAGAGATGTCGACGACGATGGTGCGCCGGGGTTGGACGCTGTCCAGCGGCGATGGGGTCAGGCCCAGCGCCGCCAGCTGCTGCCGATGATGCGCGCTGTCTGGCAGGTCCGGCTCGACGGTCAGGGCGATTGCACCGCGGGCGCGGGCCGTCTCTGCCAGGCGTCGGACCAGGGCAGTGGTGGTTGCGGTGTCGTCCCAATCGGCCAGCGGTCCCCGCGGCGTGTAGGCCAGGCATCCCATGCCGCCCGGCAGCCGCCGGTAGAGGATCTGCGCCGCCGCCGGGCCCTCCGGCAGGGCGACGCGCTGCGCCTCCCAGCCATAGGCGGCTTTCAGTATCCCCCAGGGCGTCGTCTGCAGGATGTGGGCCTGGGGGTGGGCGGCGACCCAGGCGTCCCACGGCCCGGGGGCTACGTCCAGGCGGGGTTGGGGATGTTCGCCCATCGCTATTGCCGGCCCGCTTCCCTGCGCCCGACGATCAGCAGCCCGCCGCCCGGCTCGCCGGGGGCGACGTCCAGCTCGTAGTGGGGCCGCCAGAGACGAGAGTAGCGGCGCACCACCCAGCGGGCCAGCAGCCGCTGGTATCCCGCCCGGCGCAGGCGCGGCGAGGCCAGCAGGGACCACAGCGAGCGGTGGCCGATGCCGAATTGGGCATTCTCCCGGTCCCACAGCTGCTCTACCGGCCGGGGAATGTAATAGCGTGCCTTTTCCAGCGCCATCCCCCCCTCTGCCAGCAGGCCCGCCCACTCCTGGGGTGTATAGTAGTGGTGATGCTCCAGGCGGGCGTCCACCTCCGCCGCGTATCGCTCCGCTCCCTCCCGGTCGCCCGAGGCCAGCCGTTGCTGGTAGAAATAGAGCAGCCGCCGGAAAAGATCCGAGGGAATGGTAAAGATGAACCGTCCATCCGTGGGGCGGAGCACCCGGCCGACCTCGCGGAGCACCGGCCTGACGTCGGGGATGTGCTCCAAGACCGAGTTGCTGAAGGCAGTGGCAAAGGCGCCGTCGGGATAAGGCAGCTGAACCCCATTTGCCTGCTGCACCCAGCGGTAGGCGCCCGACCGGGCAGCCTGGCGCACCTGCGCCATCCAGGGGTCCATCCCCACGTCGACAGGGCGGTCGTCAAAGAGCACCCTGGCGACGAGTCCATCGCCGCAGCCGAGGTCGAGCAGCGGCGGGGGGTACGTCTCCTCTGCCGCCGTCCGCAGTTCCACCGCCCGCCACAGCGCAACCGGCGGGGCGAACCAGTAGACAGAAAGGAGGCGGGTCAAAAAGTCGGTCGTTGGTTTCATAAGCAGAGGGAATTCTAGCAGAGGGGCGGACTTTTGACAACCGGCCGTCGAGATTCCATTCCGGGTTCCCTTCCTCCGCGCGCCAGCGCGGGGGGAGAGACATGGAGGATCCAAGTGCGCCGGGCGAGGGCTTGTTTTGCCATCCGGCAAAAAGAGCCTATAATGGTCAAAAGAAGCTGGAGGAGGGAACGATGGACGAACGTTGCCTGGAACGGCTGCAGGAAGAAGCGGCAAAAAAGGGATTGGACTGTGTGGCCCTGGTGCCGGGGGCCAATCTATTTTACCTGACCGGCCTCTCTTTTCACCTCAGCGAGCGGCCGGTGGTCGGCCTCTTTCCAGTCGATGGTCCGCCGGCGATGGTGCTGCCAGAACTGGAGGCGCCCAAGCTGGAAAATGCGGACCTGGCGATCGTCGCTCACCCCTACACGGACGAAGAAGGGCCGACCCTCGCCTTTCATCAGGCCTGCGCTGCCCTGGAACTGGCGGAGGCGCGCATCGGCGCCGAAGCGCTGCGCATGCGTTTGTTGGAGGCCCGCTACCTGGAGCGATACGCGCCGGGCTGCCAGCTCGTCCCCGCCGACGAGGTGATGTCGATCCTGCGCATGGTCAAGGACGAGGGCGAACTGACCCTGATGCGGCGGGCGGTCGCGGTTGCCGAGGCGGCCTTGAATACCACCCTGGACCGCATGCGGGTCGGGATGACCGAGCGCGAGGTGGCGGGGCTGCTGATGGTCGAACTGATCCGCGCCGGGGGGGAGGGCCTGCCCTTCCAGCCCCTCGTCGTCGCCGGGCCCAACGCCGCCTCGCCCCACTCCGGCCCCTCCGACCGGCCGATCCGCCCCGGCGAGGCGGTGGTCATCGACTGCGGCGCGCTCGTGGGGGGATATGCCTCCGACATCACCCGCACTATCGCCATCGGGGACCTGCCCGAGGAAATGGGCCGGGTCTATGAGATCGTCCTGGAGGCCAACACCATCGGGCGGGCCGTGGCCGGCCCCGGGGTGCCCGCCCAACAGGTCGACCGGGCGGCGCGGGCGGTGATCAAAGACGGCGGCTATGGCGACTATTTCATCCACCGTACCGGGCACGGCCTGGGGCTGGAGGCACACGAACCGCCCTACATCGTCGAGGGGAACGAGCTGCCCCTGCAGCCGGGGATGACCTTTACCGTCGAGCCGGGCATCTACCTGCCGGGGCTCGGCGGTGTGCGCATCGAGGACGACGTGGTGATCACCGCCAGGGGTGCAGAAAGCCTGACCACCTTCCCGCGCGAGCTGATCGTGCTGTGACGATTTTCAGAACCGGCATGTAAAGGCGTACAGGCCGTCTTCCATGCTGCTTTCCACCGTGAGGCCCGACTTGTGGACCAGGTGCAGCACGCGGGCGTTCTCGGGCAGCACGCGGCCGGTGAACCCGGCGACCCCGCGGCTCTTGGCGATCTCCATCAGCTGTTCTTGCAGCCACGTCCCGATCCCCTTTCCCTGCCAGTCGTCACGGACGAGGAACGCTGCCTCGGCCAGGTTCGTCGCCGGGTCGACGACGTAGCGGGCCACGGCGACGATCTCTTCCCGCCCGTTTTCCCGCAGCACGCCGACGATCGCCATCTCTCGCTGGTAATCGATCACCGTGTAGCGTTGGGCCTGGGCGTGGGGCATGTACGAGATGCCGGAAAAGAAGCGGTAATAGATGCTCTCCTTCGACAGCGCGTAGAAAAGGTCCTGCATCATCGGCTCGTCGGTCGGCTTGATCGGCCGGAACAGGATCTCGACCCCGTCGAAGGGAACCGATGCCTCCAGTTCGCTGGGGTACACGCCCAACGGCGGCAGTTGGTCGACAAAGGCGTAATGCCGCGCCTTGGCTTCTGCCAGCAGCTGTTCCCGGAAATCGGGATGGGCGATTTGGATCATTGCCAGCGCCCGCTCCCGCGTGTTGCGGCCGTACAGGTCGGCGACGCCATATTCCGTGACCACGTAGTGGACGTCGCCGCGGGTCGTCACCACGCCTGCCCCCTCGGAAAGGTGGGAGACGATGCGCGAGCGTTTCCCGTCGTCCGCCGTGGCAGGTAGAGCGATGATCGGCTTTCCGCCGGCGGAGCGGGCCGCGCCGCGGATAAAGTCGACCTGGCCCCCGATCCCGCTGTAAAAGCGATAGCCCAGCGAGTCGGAGCAGACCTGCCCCGTCAGGTCGACTTCCAGCGCGGCGTTGATCGCCACCATGCGCTCGTTCTGAGCGATGACGAACGGATCGTTGACGTAATCCGACGGCCGAAAGTCGAAAAAGGGGTTCTGGTTGACGTAATCGTACAGCCGCTGCGTCCCGATGCAGAAAGAGCAGACGGCCTTGCCCGGATAGAGGCTCTTGCGGGCGTTGGTGACGACCCCGGCCTCGATCGCGTTGATGACGTCGTCGGTCAGCACTTCGGTGTGGATGCCCAGGTCCTTTTTCGTCCTCTCGCGCCCCAGGTGTTCCAGGACCGCCGCAGGTATGGCCCCGATGCCGAGTTGCAGCGTGGCGCCGTCCTCGATCAAGGTGACGATCTGCCGGGCAATGCGGCGGGCGACCTCGTCGGGCTGGGTGTAGCGGAACTCGGCGATCGGCGCCTCGTGTTCCACCAGTGCTGCGATCTGCTTGACGTGAATAAAGCTGTCCCCCAGCGTGCGCGGCATGCGCGGGTTGACCTGGGCGATGACGACCGTGGCGCTCTCGGCGGCGGCCTTGACGATGTCGACCGAGACGCCCAGGCTGCAAAAGCCATAGCTGTCCGGCGGCGTGACCTGGATCAGCGCCACGTCGAGGCGGTAGCGCCCGCTTCGAAAGAGGGCCGGCAGCTCGGAGAGAAAGATGGGCGTATAGTCGGCGCGGCCCTCGGCGACCGCCTCGCGCACGTTCGACCCGACGAAGAAAGCATTGTGGCGGACGCGATGGCGGAACCGTTCTTCGACGTACGGGGCCGTGCCCAGAGTCAGCAGGTGGACGATCTCGGTGTCCATCAGCTCGTCCGCCCGCGCGGCCATCGCTTCGATCAGGCACTGCGGGCTGGCGGCGCCGGAGCCGATAAAGACGTGCGCCCCCTGCCGGATCACGGCCACCGCTTCCTGGGCGGTTTTGATCTTGCCGGCGTATAGCTCTTTCCACGACACTGGACCACCTCCCTTGACAAGAGTAGCCTGGATAGTTGTATGTCGGATTATGCATGGATGCCCCCATCTGTCAAATCCGCATGACACCAGGTTGATAAGGGCAATACAAAGTCGCCCCCAAACTAAATCACACCGTCCATTTGCCGCTGCTCGCGCCCGTAGTATAATATCCTTGTCCCAGACGGGGACTGGCTGGACAAGCGCCTCTGCGTCGGCCAGGTATTGGGCGCTGTGTGGTGCAGCGAAGGAGGAGGGAGATGGCACAACCGCAGATTGTATCCGAAGAATTTATCCCCAAGATGCCGCGTTCCATCGAAGAGACTGGCCTGAGCCTCGCTTTTTTATCCGACCTGGCGATCAAGGTGATGTACTTTGAGGGCTTTCTCACCGGCGTCGAACTGTCGGAGCGCCTAAAGATTCCCTTCAGCGGCGTGTTGGACCAGGTGATCGAGTTTCTCAAGCGGGAAAAACTGGTCGAGGTGAAAGGGACCGGCGGCGGTGGGTTCAGTCAGGCCACCTACCAGTATGCCATTGCCGAGAAGGGGCGGGCAATGGCGCGCGAGGCTCTGGAACGGAGCAACTATGCCGATGCGGCCCCTGTCCCCCTGGAGTCCTACACCGATGCCATCCACGCCCAGCCCCTGGGCCGGGTTGTGGTCCACCAGCGGACGATGCGCCAGGCACTCTCGCACCTGGTGATCAACGAGGACACCTTTGGCAAGCTGGGGCCGGCGGTGAACTCGGGCCGCTCGATATTCCTCTTTGGCCCGCCCGGCAACGGCAAGACGGCCATCGCCGAGGGGGTCGGCAAGATGGTGTTGGGGAATGCCCTCTACCTGCCTTACGCCGTCGAGGTAGACGGGCAGGTGATCAAGATCTATGACTCGGTCAACCACGTGGCGGTGGAAGAGCCGGCAGGCCGGCGCGGCGTCGATTCCCGCTGGGTTTATTCCCAGCGGCCGGTGATTATCACCGGCGGCGAGCTGACGCTCGAAACCCTCGACCTGGTCTATGACGAGACCAACAAGTACTATGAAGCCCCGTTCCAGATGAAGGCCAACGGCGGCATGCTGCTCATCGACGACTTTGGCCGGCAGCAGGTGCGCCCGCGGGCCCTGCTGAACCGCTGGATCGTCCCCCTGGAAAAACGGGTCGACTTTCTCACCCTGCACACCGGGCGCAAGATCGAAATCCCCTTTGACGTCATGGTCGTCTTTTCCACCAACCTGGAGCCCAGGGACCTGGTCGACGAGGCGTTCCTGCGCCGCATCCGCCACAAGATCGAGGTCGGCAACCCCTCCTTTGAAGAGTTCCGCGAAATCTTTCGCCGCATCTGCGAATTGCGTGGCGTGCCGTACAGCGAAGAGGGGCTGCGCTACTTGCTGCAGGAGCATTATATCAAGGTGGACCGCTCGCCGCGTTCCTGTCACCCCCGCGACCTGGTCGATCAATTGCTGGACATCTCGCGCTACCTGAATGTCCAGCCTGTCCTCAGCCAGGACCTGCTCGACCGCGCCTGCGCCGCCTACTTTGTGGAACTATAAGTCGCCATTGCGCATTCCAAGATGGATTCACTCTGGATGACTGCCGAGCGCCCGCTCAACGTCGCCCACCGCGGGGCAAGCGGTTCTGCGCCCCAGAACACCCTCGCCGCATTTCGCCGCGCCGTCGAGCTGGGCGCCGACGGCGTCGAGCTGGATGTACACCTCTCCGCCGACGGCGTCCCGGTGGTCATTCACGATTTTGCCGTCGAGAACACTACTGACGGCAGCGGGCGCGTGGCTGACCTGCCGCTGGCCGCCTTGCAGGAGCTGGACGCCGGCGCCTGGTTCGACGCCACCTTTTCCGGCGAGCGCATCCCGACGCTGGAGCAGGTCCTGGACGACGCCGGGCCGCGGCTGCTGGTCAACGTCGAGCTCAAGGCGCTGGACGGGGTCGATCGCGGGCTGGAGGCGGTGGTGGCGGCGGTAGTGGAGCGGCGCGGGGTGCCAGAGCGTCTCTTGTTTTCCTCTTTCGAACCCCAGGCGTTGTGCCGCATGCAGCGACTGGCCCCGCACATCCCGCGCGCCCTGTTGTACGGCCCTGCGCCGCTCTCCATTCTCACCTTTCTGCGCGCCCGGCGCCGGCGGGAATTGAAGCTCGCCGGCGTCAGCCCGCACTGGTCGCTGCTCCGCCCGGCAGCCGTGCGGCGCGCCCACGCCCGTGGCCGCCGGGTGACCGCCTGGACGGTGGATGAGCCGCAGCGGATGCGGCGGCTGGTCGCCTGGGGGGTCGATGCCATCATCACCAACTACCCCGACCGGCTGCGGAAAGTGCTGGAGGCGGCGCGATGACGGCGAAAATCATCGTCAATCCCTACGCCGGGCGGTGGAAGGCGCAGCGGGCGGTCGCTGACATCGAGCGCACCTGCGCCGCCGTCGGCCTGGACTATGAGCTGGTGGTCACCGAGCGGCCAGATGCGGGGATCGAGATCGCCCGCCAGGCGGTTCTCGACGGCTACACGCCGATCGTCGCCGCCGGCGGCGATGGCTCGATCAGCGAGGTGGTCAACGGGATGATGCGTGCCGTCGACGGAGGATGCCCCCCGGCCCCGCTGGGCGTCATTCCCCTCGGCTCCGCCGACGACCTGGCCGACGTCCTGGGGCTGCCCAAGGCGGTCGAAATGGCCTGCCGGGTCATTGCCGCCGGCCACGAGCGGCTGTTGGACGTGGGGCGGGTCAACGGGCGCTATTTTGACAACAACTCGGCCATCGGGTTGGAGCCGCTGGTCACGATTTCCCAGGCCCGGATGCAGCGGGTCAAGGGTGTCCCCCGCTACGTCCTGGCGGCGGCGCGGACCATCCTGACCTACCGTCCGTGGCGCATGCGGCTGGTGTGGGATGAGGGGGAATATGAGGGGGAGGTCGTGCTGGTCTCGGTGGGCAACACCCGCCGCACCGGGGGGACGTTCTACATGACCCCCCGCGCCGAGCCGGACGACGGCTACCTGGATTTCGTCTTTGCCCGTCAGGCGAGCCGGCTCAAGCTGCTGCGCCTGCTGCCGACCACCTTCGACGGCAGCCACGTCCAGCGTCCGGAAGTGCACTACGAGCGGACCGCCCGGCTGACCATCACCTGCGATCCGCCCACCCCGATCCAGGCCGACGGCGAGGTCTTTGAGCGGGCAGCCAGCCGGATCGAGTACGAGATCCTGCCCGCCCGGCTCCGCGTCATCGTGCCCGAACCGGCGCCTTAGCCACACACCGGGCATCCTGCCCGCGGCGCAAAGGTCACGATCTCGGTTGTGCCCAACCAGCCATCCCACAGCACCAGGCGGCCGGCCAGCGACGTGCCCACGCCCAGCAGCAGCTTGAGCGCTTCCACCGCCTGCCACGCCCCCATCGTCCCCGCCACGGCACCCAGGATACCGACCTCCCGCGCGGTCGGCGCGTCTTCCAGGCAGGGTTGAGTGGGGAAGAGACAGCGGTAGCAAGGCCCGCTCTGCGCGGGCAGCACCACCGACATCTGCCCCTCCCAGCCCAGCACCGATGCCCACACCAGGGGAGTGCCGGTCGTCACGCAGGCCTCGTTGACCAGGAACTTGGTCGCAAAGGTGTCGGAACACTCGAGCACCACGTCGTAGGCCGCGGCAAGCTCTCGCGCGCGGGCGGGGCCCAGCCGTTCGGCATAAGGGATCACCCTGACCTGGGGGTTCAGGGCGGCCAGCCGTTCCGCGGCGGCGGCAGCCTTGGGCTGCCCCAGGTCATCTGTGGTATAGAGCACCTGCCGGTTGAGGTTGGAAAGGCCGACGCGATCGCAATCGACCACGCCCAGCGTCCCGACGCCGGCGGCAGCCAGGTAGTAACAGGCGGGAGATCCCAGCCCGCCGGCCCCGACGACCAGCGCGCGGCTGTTCGCCAAGCGTTCCTGTCCCGCTTCCCCGACGCCTTCCAGTACCAGCTGGCGGGCGAATCGCGTTCGGTTCTCTTGCTCGATCATGCCGATGCTCCTGAAAACGACTTGGCGCGCATTATACTGCGGTTGGGGCAGGCAGCGCAAGCGCCAGTTCAAGCCCGCCGCCATCTCGTTTTGACCTGCAGGCGAAATTGCACTATACTTTGAAAAGTGACATCGATGGACTTGCTCGAACAACTGGCCGTGTCCTGGTGCCAGGGCCGGCTCTTGCTTGTCTGGGCTGACGTGCCGTTTCCGCTGGCGGAGCGTCCGCTGGCCAACCCGGCGCTAGAGATTGGCCGCTGGCAGGAGGCAGCGCGCACGCTCGGCCTGCCTGCCTGGCCGCTGCAGACGCTGCCCGCCGGGCCCATCCTCAGCCTCGACCCGACCGCGCGCCTGGCGGCGGCCTTTCGCGCCGCGGGGGTTCCCCTGCACCCGGTGCGCACCCTCGGCGACGTCCCGGCGCCGGGACAGCACAACCTGCTGCAGCTGGGCGGCGACCTGGCGGCGCGGGCGGGGCTGTTCCTCGGTTGGGACGACGTGCGGGACGCACCCAGCGACCCCGACAAGGCTCACCTGCTGGCGGAGGCTGGTCGCGTCGTCCAGGGCGGCGTGGCGCTCGTGCTGGCCCCCGCGCCCGACGAGACCTTTTCCCGCTTCTGGCGCGAGCTGTTGGGACCGGCCCTGCGCGGCGCGGCGCACGCTTTTGCCGCCGGCCCGCGGGGATTCGCCTGGCCCGCTCCACTGGTCTGGCTGGCGGCGGGGCTGGAGGGGGTTCGCGCGGCGCTGGTTGCGGCAGCGGCGGCGGCGCCGGCTGATCTCGCTGCCCTGCGCCGGGCGCTGAACGCGGCCTTGGACGACGCCGCGCTGACCCGCTTCTGCCGCGATCACTTTCCCGCGGTCTACCGCGAGTTCGGCGGCGGGGTCGACGAGGCGGCGCTGGCGGGCTCGACCCCGCCCGAGGCGCTGACCCGGCTGCGCCAGGCCGTGGTGCAGCGCTTCGACGAAGAGGGGCTGCGCAATCTGTGCCAGGACCTGGGCGTCGATTACGACTCGCTGCCAGCGCAGGGGAAGGCGGGCAAGGCGCGGGAGCTGCTGGCCGCCCTCGACCGCGACGAGCGGCTCGCCGAGTTGGTCGCAATGCTGCGCGGATCGTTGGACAAAGCGGCCAAAGTGCAGCAACTGCTGGACTATTGCCAGCGGCACGGCTTGTTGGACGAGCTGCGCGAGCGGGTCGGTACAGCCCGCCTGGCAGTGTCCCGCTGGCCGGGGGAATGACCTGCCGACCGCTGGGGTCTTGTACAAGAGAAGGGTTCACTTGACTGAGCTGGAGCAGTGAAAAGGCAATGGACATGTTGCGGATTGTGTTGGCGTTGCTCATTGCCATCGGTATTCCGGGTATTTTTCTGTTGCTGATCTATTTTCTTGATTTCTATGCCACCCGCACTTTTCATCTGGTCGTGCTATGTTTCTTGTGGGGAGCCATTGGGGCCCTGGGGCTTTCCTACCTGATCAATACGTACGTTTCTATTTCCCTGTTGATCGAGCTGAGATGGGACTATATCCTGTTGTACATTGCCTTTGCCCCGGTAGCAGAGGAGATTTTCAAGGCTGTTCCCCTCTTTTTTGTCTCCCGCCATCCCAAGTTCACCTACTTTGTCGACGGCGCCATATATGGCTTTGCCAGCGGTATCGGCTTTTCAATCGTCGAGAGCTTTCTTTACATTTTTCTCTACCCCCACCTGGCGATTGCGATGGCCACTGTCCGGGGCATATCTACCTGTTTGATGCATGGAACGACGAGTGCTCTGGTCGGCGCCGCAGTCGGTCGCTTCCGCTCGTGGCGGCGGGCACGCTGGCGCTCGATGGTGATTGTCGGATGGGTCGGCGCGGTGCTCATTCACACGCTGTTCAACGTCGTGGCGGTCGCGATACCCTCTGCCGCATGGGGAATGCTCGGGGCTGCCTTCATTGGCCTGGGAGGTTTGGCGGCTACGACCCTGTACATT
Source organism: Anaerolineae bacterium (assembly GCA_016931695.1). Classification (GTDB taxonomy): domain Bacteria; phylum Chloroflexota; class Anaerolineae; order B4-G1; family DUEL01; genus JAFGEI01. The sequence continues at coordinate 11,136 of JAFGEI010000152.1, forward strand.
TTCCTGGGACTTGACGAGCAGCACCAGTGGCTTGCGGAAAGCCTCGACCAAAAGATGGTCGATCTGGTCAAGGCCGATCTGACGGCTGAAGAGCAGGAATGGCTCGCCGAGATGTTGGATCGAGAGGCGGGAATCACGGTCGCCGAGGTGCGGGCCAGCCAGGCCTACGATGCCATCGACGATATCCTGGAGCCGATTGCCGCACAGTTCCCGCACAAGGCAGAGCTGATGAAGCGCATCGTGCTGCAACGGGCCCAGGTCGGGATCAAGCGCCGGATTCTGGAAAAAACAGTGAATCCCATGGCCATCAAGTTGCTGACTGAAGAGATTGCCCGGTTGGAAGAGAACACCAGGCAGTTACGAAAGGAAGCCGGCCCCCGTGCGATTGCCTACTTGAGCTGTGTCTATAACCGGGCCGATGAGGAGGTTGGGGTCTGCTTTGAGGATATGCTGACCAATACAGAGTCCCCTTAATGTTCGCGGCGGGTGACGGGATGAGAGGATACAGACATTGAGTAGCGTGACTGACGGTACAGATATGCAGGGTGCTTTGGACTATGTTGTGCTGGCAGCACTCCGTCCTGTCGCCGCCGGCCTTGCTGTCCTCTATGCTGTCTTTGCTTTCAGTCACGCCGTGCTCCTGCCTGCTGGCATTGCCGTGCTGCTGGCTGCTGTTGCAGCCAGCACGGCGGCGATGCTGTTCGGCCTTTTCGTCGCCCTCAGGAGGTGGGCCATCCCCGCGCACTGGGCGCATCCGATTGGGGCGGCTGTTTCTGGGCTGGTTTTGCTGAACAGCCTGCTCCACCTGGCGCTCACCGCCGAGCCCCTCCAGACCACAAACCTGATGCTGCTGGTCATTGGGGCTGGATTCCTTTTACTGTCGACGAGATGCCTGGCGCTTGTTATAACGGCGACAGTGATTGGATGGCTCCTTGTCGTGTGGGCGGCGGGTCCGTCGCCCGTCTGGCAGCATTTTGGCTTTGCGCTTCTCACCTCGACGGTGCTTGGCGTACTCGTCCACACCGTTCGCGTGCGCACGCTTTCGCGGCTGGAGAGATTGCGGCTCTATAACCAACTCCAGAACGTAGAGTTGGATGCCGTTCTCCAGGATCTCGGCAAGAGCGAGGCTTGGTTGGAGAAAAAGGTCAAAGAGCGTACGCAGGAACTGCGCCAAGCCCTCGCGCAACTGCTGGAACAGCAGCGTCTTCAGCGGGATGTCGAGCTGGCGGCACAGATTCAAAACAGTCTCCTGCCTGACCGGGCGCCGGCCCTCGACGGGTTTGATCTCTCTGCAGTTGCGCTGCCAGCGCGATATGTCAGCGGCGACCTGTACGATTTCTTCTCAGAGACGTCCCAGGAGGCCTTGATTTTCCTGGCCGACATCTCTGGCAAGGGTATCCCCGCCGCGCTTCTTGCCTCACAGGCACGCGCGCTCGTCTATGCAGAAGCAAGCCGCAACGAGTCCCTGGCGGGCATCCTCTCCAGCGTCAACTCTTTGTTCTACAAGGACCTTTCGCGTGCCGAAATGTTTATCACTCTCATGGTCGCAAGGCTTGATACGCGATCAGGGAGGCTCGTCTATGCCAACGCCGGTCATCCCCCGGCCCTGTGGTGGCAGCAAGCGCATGGTGCCTGCCGCCAGCTCCCCGCGACGGGCTTGCCCATCGGAGTCTTTTCGGACCTGGCGATTGGCCAGGAGACCATTGTGTTGCAACCTGGCGATGTACTGATTTTCTACAGCGACGGCGTAACCGAGGCTGAGAATGGTCTTGGAGAGTTCTTTGGCGTCGACCGGCTGTTGGACGTACTGCTTGCCAATGCCCATCTTCAGTCGGATGAACTGTCCCGGGTCATAGTAGAAAACGTCGAGCGCTTTTGTTCCCAGGCGCCTCTTTCGGACGACCTGACGCTAGTGATATTGAAAGCCCTGCCGCGCACCGTCGACTTTGCCAACCCCGCTGATCGGGAAGGGACTTGAATGTTGTCAAGAAAGGAGTGTTGAGAGATGGGACTGGAGATGACAGAGGTGCTGCAATCCGGAGAATATGCCGTTCTAACCCTGGCGGGTCGGCTCGACGCAGAGACAGCGCCCGACCTCAAAGTGCAGCTCAAGGGTCTGGTTGGGGCGGGTCAGGTTCTGCTGGTACTCGAACTGACCAATCTGTCGTTTATTGACAGTGCCGGACTGGCAGCACTGGTCTCTGTGCTCAAGACCGCCCGGGAGGCTGGCGGCACGCTGCGGCTGGTGGGCTTGAATGAGCGAACAGCCACGGCGTTCAAGCTCACCCTGCTTGACCGCGTGTTCGAGTTTTATCCTGATGTTGGCGCGGCACTCGCTCATGCTGTGGGAGAGCGGCCCGTCGGGTGACATGGCCTGTTGTTGGAAATGCCCGCCACGGTCCACGAATTTCCTGGCTAATTGAAAGGAGCAAACATATGGTCTCATCACTTCCCTTTATTGTGATTGCCATTGTGGTCCTCGTAATTGTCGTCGCCCTTGTCTTCCTGGTCCGCAGGGAGAAAGCAGAGAACCGGATCACGCTCTTGGCTAGCCTGGCCTTTGCGTTCATTCTGGCTGGGATCCTCTTTGGGGGAGATCGCCTCTTTGGCTATGGACTGATGGGCATCGGCGTCATCCTCGCCGTGGCTGACATTTTGAATCGCTCAAGAAGCAGGTAGCAATGAGCATTGAACTCGAGCTGAACAAAACAAATCGGATCCGGCTGGCGCGGGCCTTTCAGCGCCATAAACGCGTTGACTGTTCCATCGACTGCGTCGTCGAAGGTCAAATGGGGCAGGCTTTTGTCGACCAACTGCTCCAGCCCGCCGCGTTCCGCATTACGGTTGGTCCCTTTTGGTATTTTGCCGGCCAAGCCGACGACCCGGGTGGCCGCTCACTGTTGCAGGAATTTCCGTCCTACAGTCTCTTGATGCCCTCGCCGCCAGAGTGGATTGCGGCAGCGCACGAGGTATTTCAGGAGCGGCTCGTGCCCTTTACGCGCTACAGTTTTTCCCCGCATCAGCTTGCCGAAGCGCACCTGGCCGGCCTGTTCGACCAGTCGCCCTACCGCGACCGGGTTGTCGCCCTGGACAGCGAGCGGGTGGCCGGGCTGACCGCGCAGCCGGAGAGCTTTTTCGAGATCGCGGACTTTGATTCGGCGGCTGATTTTCTGGAGCGCGGGATCGGCTACGCGGCGCTAGAAGGGGAGCAGGTGATCGGGGTGGCATACTCGTCCCTGGTTTGCAGCCGGGGGATTGAGGTGAGTATCTACGTGGAAGAGCGCTGCCGGGAACGGGGGGTGGGAACAGCCTTGGCCAGTCGGTTGGTGTTGGACTGCAAACGCCAGGGAATGTGGCCGAATTGGGATGCGGCCAACCCAGAGTCGTGCAAGCTGGCCCTCAAGTTGGGGTACAGGTTTGTCGAAGCCTACGAGGCCTATTACTGTGTGGCCTAGTACCGACCTGACGACGGGCATTGTCCGCATCCTCGACGCGCAAGAGCGCACGGTCGGCACCGGCTTTGTCGTGAGCGGCGACGGCCTCGTCGTCACCTGCGCCCACGTGATTGCGTCGGCCGGGAGCGGGCCGGGAAAAACGGTCCAGGTCGCGTTCCACGCCACGGGGGAGCAGCGAGCGGCACAGGTGGTGCCAGAGTGGTGGCGCGGGACGACTGCAGAGGACGTGGCCGTCCTGCGGGTGGAGGGGGCGCTGCCTGAAGGGGTCAGCGTGCTCTCGCTGGCGAGCTCGGCCAGGGCGAAAGGGCGCTCGCTGGCGACGTTTGGGTTTCCCAGCGTCAAGCCACTGGAGGGACTGGCGGGCCAGTGCGAGGTGATCGGGCGCACGACGGAGCGCGGCTTTCCCGTGTTGCAGCTGCGCAGCACGGAGGTGACGCCCGGTTTCAGCGGGGCACCGGTTCTCGACCCGCTGGCACGCGGGGTGGTGGGGATGGTCAATGCGATCACGATGCCGGACCCGTACGAGCGGTTGGGCGAGACGGTATTTATCCTGGCGGCGGAAACGCTGTGGGGGATCTGTCCGCCGCTGCGGCCCGGCCTGCTGCAGCGGTTGGCGCACGGGGCGGCGGGCCTGCTGCGGCGGATCGGCTGGCTGAGGCTGGCCGGGTTCCTGGTGCTGATTATCGTGGCGCTGGGCAGCTACTCGATTTTGCTCTCGTTGCGGCCGCGGCCGGCGGTGCTGTTCGTCGTCGATGCCTCGTCCAGGATGCTGGCTGCGACTGAAGGTGGGACGAGGATGGATGTGACCTGTTCGGTGCTGCTGGAACAGATGAGCCGCCCCACTGCGGAAACCTATCGCATGGGATTGGTGGTGTTCGGGCAGCACTCGCTGGGGGCCGATTCTTGCGCGGACATTGAGCAGGTGGTGGGTCTGGGGAATCGGAACAGCCAGAAAATTGTCGACGCCATTTCCGGCTTGCAGGCCGGTTCCCCTCCGGACGCGGCTCCCCTGTCGGCGGCGATTGTCGCCGCGATTGCCGAGCTGGCGTCGAACAGCGGCCCCAAGACCGTGGTGGTCATCACCGGCGGGGGGGACACCTGCGCTGCCGACGGCGCGCGCATGGTGCAGCAGGAGCTGGCACGGGCCGGCGTCGAGCTGGAGCTGTACGTCATTGGCTACAACATGGACCAGGTGAGCGAGGCGGAGGTGCTCTCGCTGACCGACGAGGTCGGGGGGACCTATTACGCGGCGTCGACGGCAGCCGAGCTGGCCGATGTCACGGCGGGCATCATCGCCAATGCGCCGCCGCCCACAGCCTCGCCAGCGCCGCCGATGCCGACGCCGACCCGCACGCCCGAGCCGCTCCCTCCCATCCCAACCAGCACCCCTACCCCGGTTCCCACCAGCACCCCCATCGTCATTCGCCCGGGTCAAACGTACGTCGACCATACTGGCGACGCAGACCAGACCCACATCGACGTGGTATCCTTTAGCACCACGCTCGAAGGAGAAACGCTGCAGGTGACATACCAACTTGTAGACATCCCGAGTCTTATAACATTTGATCGGGATGGGATACCGCTGGATTGGGTTGAGTATGGCTGGGAGGTATATGTGGACCCGCAAGGGCGGGCGTATGCTCATTTTACTCAGCCGGTTCAGGTGGGTGAATATCTATTGCAGGTTGCCCACGTCGTGCGCAATGAATCCCCGCGCGCTGTCTCCCTGTCGCTGGAAGAAGCTTTGAACGTGACCGCAATCTACATCCAGTTGGAAGAGGAGGGCAGGCGATTGACCTACGTCGGCAACGTAGCGGTCGAAGTGGATCCCGCGGCGGATACGATTACCCTCCGCACTGTTGTGCCGGGAATCTCGCCGAACGCCACGATCTTTTTCAGGACCGTCGACTATCTTGGAGCCCACGACTATCCGGGCTGGTGAGAAGCTGGGCCTTGCGGGTCGCGCCGCCAGATCAACCGGACCCGGTAATTCGCCTCAACGTCGCCGGCGGCGACCACCGCCCCGGCCTGGGCGCTCATCTTGAGCCCGAACTCGACCTGCATCTCGTCGGGGCGGTCCTGCCTGGCCAGCGCCTGCATGCTGGCGACCACTGCTGACACCGCCGGTTTCATCTTTCCCAGCGCCGCGGCAAATGGCAGCTCTGATTTTTCCGCCTCTCCCGGCCCGCGCGAGGCAGGGACGAGCCCGCCCATCTCCGCGGTCTCTACCTCGACCAGGATCGTCTCGCCGTCTTCCAACGCAAACTCGACCAATCGCTTCATCTCAGCCTCCCTCAAAGACCCGCTGCGCCGCTTCCCACAGTGCCTTTGCGGCAGGGGCCAGCAGAACCACCATGCGATCGACCGCTCCCGCGGCCTTTGCCTCCTCCGCCAGCGGGGCCAGGATCTCGACCGCAGTCTCCAGCTTGCGCACCACCCGCTGGCCGTTCGGTTCCGGCTGTGCCAGCTCGGCCGCCGCGTCCGCCAGTGCTTCTTCCAGGTCCTCGGCGTCGCCCGCAGCGGCGATCTCGCTGGCGGCGACGGCCCGCTGTACCTGCGCGCGCAGGACGGCGACCTCGCCGGGCAGGTCGCCGGGGGAGGTCGGGGTTCCCCGGCGGGGCTGCGTTTCCTCCCGCCAGGCATCCTCGATGCTTTCGGCAGTGGCCCCGGCCAGGTCAAAGCCGAGGATCGATCCCGCCAGCTGGCTCAGCTCGGTCATCATGTCCCCGGCGGCGGCCATCCCCTCGCCGACGTCTGCTGCCGTTGGGCTCTCGGCTGCTGGTTCGGCGGGCTCGTGGAAGACAAAGACGTCGCCAGCGGCGGCGATCCCGCCGCCTGTCGCCACCGGTCCGCCGATGTGCTCTGCCACCACCGCCCCGGCGCCGCCGGCCTTGGCCCCTTCTCCCTGCGCGGCGGCCCCCGAGCCGCTGACGACGGCCTGGTAGAGCCGCTGGAACGTCGCCGCCGCCTCGGGCTGCACGGCGTCCCAGCCGCCGGCTGGCAACCCCTTCCCGCCGCGCAGCACCGCCACGGCAAAGTCCTCCGTCGCCGCGTCGAAAAAGGGCGTCTGCTTGGCCTGGCAGAGCGTCTCGGCGCTGGCCGGCACCGCCTCGCCCAGGTGGTTCATCAGGTTGGAAAGCCGCACGACGGTGTCGCCCGGCTGGTTGCCCGCCCCGTGCAAGGCCTCGATCAGGTGGTAGGTGTAGAGGCTCAGCGCCCCGTCGGGGCGGACCCAGGAGCGCTGGCTGCCGCGGGAGGAGGTAAAGACGGCCCGGCCCTCGCCCTGCTTGAGCGCCGCCAGCACTTCTGCCGCGGGGGCGGCCTGGGCAAAGCCATCGGGCAGTTCGGCGGGCGCTCCCTTGGCCGTCGCCATCCCCTGGGCGTGGCAGCTGTCGATCAAGACCAGCAGCCGCCGATCCGCGATCTTGCGCAGCCCGGCGGTAAACTGCCCGGCAGGGAGGAATGACGCCGGGGCGCCGTCGGGCCGGGCGTCGTGGGGGATCAGGTAGTACTCGTCGGTGGCCCAATCGACCCAGCCGTGGCCGGAAAAGTAGACGACGACGGTCGCCTCGGGGTCGGCCGCTGCCCGGCCCGCCAGCCATTCCAGGCCGTCGAGGATGGCGGCGCGGGTGGCCGCGCCGTCCGTCAGCAGGCAGACGTGGTCGGCATTGGCCGGGTAGGCGCAGAGGCCCGGGTCGACGAGCACTGCCTGCAGCGCCCGCGTGTCCTTGACCGTGACCGGCAGGGACCAAGGGGCGTGGGCCGTCTGGCCGACGCCGACGAGCATGGCATAGCCGTGGGGGAATGTGTCAGGCATAAGCGTCTCCTCTGTTAGCGGGCAACCTGGGCGGTTACCTTTATTCTACCATCACCACGTCCTTGAGGGGAACGTGAGTCAGCGGTGGAAGGGGGTGGTAGAGAACCCGCGGGTGCATCACGATGGTGTTGTGACCGTATGCCAGGGGGATGCAGAGGGCTTCCTCGATCACCAGCCGCCGGTCCATCTCGTGGTAGAGACTCATCCGCTGGCGGACGTCGGCCGTCGTGGCCGCTTCTCGCACCAGTCCATTGTAGGTGTCATTGCGCCAGACGGATCGCTGTAGGAATCCTTGGTCCAGGAAATTGTGGGGATCGGCAAAGTCCGCCACCCAGGTCATGGAGAAGAGGTGGGGCGGATCGTGGGCCACACGGTCCGTCAGTTCACTGATAGAGAGTTGCCCGGTGACAACCTCGATTCCCAGTGTCTCTTGCCATTGGGCAAAAACTGCAGCAGGGAAAGGGGATTGGGGAGAGCTGCCGGCGACAAACTGCAGTGGCGAAAGTTGCGCGCCGTCGGCAAAGCCCGCCTCCTGCAGCAGGGCGCGGGCCTGATCCGGCGCATATGAGGGCATCAGCTCCGGGCTGTGACCGGCCATCCCGGCCGGGACAAAGCCGCCCTGGGCAAAGACGGTCGTCCTCAGCGGCCCAAAGGCCAGGCGCGAGCGGTCTGTCGCCAGCACCAGCGCCTGCCGCACCCGCCGGTCGTCCAGGGGAGGGACATTGGGCATGAGGCCGAGGTAGAAGGTGCACGGGCGGGGTTTTTGTTGCCAACGCTCTGGCGCGACACGTTGGGTAAAGACTGTCTCGTCGGATGGAAGAATCCAGCAGACGTCAACCTCGTCGTCTGTAAAGAGGGTCACGCGGGTATCGGGGTCGTTGGAAAAGATTATGTGGACCCGTTCCACGTTGCCCTGGGTGATACCCGCGTAGTGGGGATTGCGCTCCAGGACGAGGCTTTCGCCTGCTGTCCATTCGACCAGGCGGAAAGGTCCGTTGGTGACGATGCGGGTCGGGTCTGTGGGCGGCCCCTCGGCCGGCCAACAATGGGCTGGGAGCGGGCTGAAGGGCGAGCCGGTCAGCATGGGCAGGAAATAGGCCACCGGGGCCGCCAGTTCGATCTCCAGGGTGTGATCGTCTCTGGCGTGTACTCCAATTGTCGTCGGGTCGTCAACACGTCCCAGGTAGTAATCGGCCGCTCCGCGGATGATGAACAGCACACCGACCGGCGCCGAGCCGCTGTCGGGGTGCAGCCAGCGGCGCCAGGCGTAGACGAAATCGTGCGCCGTGAGCGGGGTGCCGTCGCTCCAGCGGGCGTCGCGGCGCAGGTGGAAGCGGTAGCGCAGTCCCTCGGCGTCGATCTCCCATCGCTCCGCCATGTGAGGGATGATGTTGAGCTTCTCGTCGAACTCGACCAGGCCGGCAAAGAGCTGTTGATTTACCATGGCCGAGTGGAGGTCAATCGGGATGCCGGGCTCCAGGACGTCCGGCGGGTGGTGCCAGCACACGCGCAGGGGGCGGCGGGCGTAGGCGCGGTGCAGCGTTTGGGGATGCGCCTGCTGCAGTTGGAAGGCAGTGGCGTAGAGCTCTCCTGCGGTGGAAAAGTCGCCCGCGGTCAGGTTGACCAGCCCCAGATCGAGCAGGAGCCGCCGTCGTGCCTCATCCTCTTTCTCTGGCAGCAGGTCCAGCGCGCGCCGGTAATATCCCTCCGCCTCGTGCAAGGCATAGGCGTGTCGCGCCCGGTCGCCGGCCAAGCGCAGGTAGTGGATGGCGCGTTCGACCTCTCCGGCGGTCTCATAGTGGCGAGACAGCAGGCCGTACTGCTCCTCCAGGCTGTCGGCGAATATGACCTCCAGCGCTTCTGCGACCTGCCGATGGAAGCGCCGCCGCTGTTCCCTGAGCAGGCTGTGATAGGCGGCCTCCTGCATCAGGATGTGCTTAAAGATATATTCCAGGTCCGGCTGGGTGCGGGTCTGGCGGATCAGCTCCACCTGCTCCATGCGGGCCAGGTGCTCCTCGAGGGTGTGGCTCAGTTTTTGTTCGACCGAGGCAACATAGTCCAGGACGCGGTACCAAAAGATGCGGCCGATGACGGCCGCCATCTGCAGGACGCTCTTGGTCTCGGCTTCCAGGCGGTCGAGACGGGCCAGGATCACGCCCTGCAGCGTCGGCGGGATGGTGATCTGGTCCAGCTCGATCTCTGGCGCCATGCGCCAATGCTCCCCTGCCCGCTCCAACACCCCCTGGCTGATGAGGGCGCGGATGATCTCTTCCAGGAAGAGGGGGTTCCCCTCGGCCCGGCCGAGGATCTGCTGCCGCACCTCTTCGGGCAGGGCTTCGATGACCAGCAGGCGGGAGATCAATTCGCGACTGTGGGTGGGCGAGAGCGGGGCCAACTGCAGTTCCTGGTGCGGGATCGAAGGGGCTGCGGCAAGCTGTGTGAGCAGCCCCTGGCACAAGGGGCCGCAGAAGGGGCGCATGATTAACAGGACGAGCAGGGGCAGTTCGTCAGTCAGGGACAGCAACTGCTCCAGCAACGCCAGCGAGGTGGGGTCTGCCCAATGGAGGTCCTCCATCACGACGACGGTGGGGGCTCTGTGGGCCAGGTGGGTGAGGATCTCCTCGAAAGCCTGGAACGCCTGCCACTGCCGGCTCTCGCCGGCCAGGTGGCCCAGCCGCTCCTGGAGCGGTTCGTCCAGCGACAGGCCCAGGACGTCCGCCAGGTAGGGGTACGTCTGGGCGGCGCGGTCGGGAAGCAGATCGTCGAGGAAGCGGCGCAGGTGCGCTTCCAGGGTCGCCAGCTCGGCCTCGGGCGAGACGCCAATCAGGTTGCGCAGCAGCGATAGGAAGAGATGATAACTGAGCATCTCGCCGTAGGAGAGACAGCGTCCCTCGTACCAGGGAAGCGTAACCTGCTGCTGCAGTTCGGCGACGAGGCGGGACTTGCCCACGCCGGCATCGCCGACGATGCCGATCACGCTGCCATGCCCGGCCTCGAGCTGGGCGATGGCCTGCTGGAGAAGGGCCATTTCGCTTGCCCGTCCGATGAGCGGAGCGTCCAATCCAAACGTCTGCAGCCCGCGCAGCCGCCCTGGCTGTGAGCGGAGGCCGTGGAGCTGGTAGACGGGCTGCAGCTCCCGCTTGCCTTTGAGGGAGATGGGTTCGAGCGCTGTGAACTCGAACAGCGGGGCGGTCAGGCGGTACGTCTCCTCGCCAGCGAGGATCTGGCCGGTCTGGCCGATCTGTGTCAGGCGAGCGGCGACGTTGACCGCGTCACCGATGACGCTGTATTGTTGGTGGTCCTGGGCGCCGATGCCGCCGGCGATCACCAATCCGGTGTTGATGCCGATCCGCAGTTCGAGCGAGCAAAACCCCGGTGGCAGGCGAGCCAACTGCGCGTCCTGGTCGAGTTGGGCATTGAAAGCCTGCAGCGCTTCTCCCATCGCCAGGGCAGTGCGCAGGGCGCGCTCGGCGTGGTCCTCACAGGCGACGGGGGCGCCAAAGAGGACCATGATCTCGTCCCCGATGTACTTGTCGACGTGGCCGCCGTAGCGCTCGACGACGGTTTCCAGGGCGTCGAAGCAGGCGTTCATCAACTGCCGCACGGTCTCGGGGTCGGTCTGCTCGCTCAGCGGCGTGAACCCCACCAGGTCGGCAAAGAGAATCGTCACTGGCTTGCGTTCGGCCCGGCCGGGTTGGGTAAGGGTTTGTTGCTGTTCCAGTTTGTCCAGTTCCGAGCGCAGCGTGGCGATCACCGTATCCACGGCTGCATCGCCCAGCAGCGGGCGCAGCGACTCTTGGGCAGTGATGGCGGCCCGCAGTTGGGCCAGGCGCTCCACCAGGTGTTCGGTCATCAGCTCTCTCCTTGGCAGCGATCTCGCAACTAGTCGGCCGGCCCGCCGCATGTCTCGCGGTAAGGCTCGTCGCCAAAGAACTGGGTCCACTCTTGCGCCGTCATGTTGCGGTTGGCGATGCGGCAGGCGCGCGCGCGCCACGAGTCCACGTCCACATCCCAGACAACCACGATGCCCAGGTCGCTCCCAGAGACCAACCGCCGGCCCTCCCGATCAAAGTCCAGCGAGCGCGTCGTATAGCCGCCCTCCGGCACAAATGGCGAACCGACCTGTTGCCCCGTGGCAACGTTCCACAGGATGACCTGGCCCTGGATCGTCCCATCAGCCAGGTACTCGCTGCTGCCCGCCGAGGCCAGCATCGTGCTGTCGGGGCTAAAGGTGACAAAGTCAATAGTCCCCCCATGCCCCTGCAGACGCTGCCCGATCTGCTGGCCGGTGGCGGCGTCCCATAGCATGATGACCATGTCATTGCCGGACGTCGCCAGGATGCGCCCGTCGGAGCTGAAGGCGATGCTGCTGATATACCGCGTATGGGCCTCAATCGAGTTGTCAAGGGTCTCACCTATCGCAAGGTCCCAGAACAGGACCTGGCCTTGGGTGCAGAACCCACCGACATCCGCGATCGCGCAGCCGGCAGAGGCCAGAATTTCGCCATCGGGGTGAAATGCCAGGGCGATGACGCTGGACGTGTGGCCGTGAAGACGGGCTTGTAACTGCCCTGTCTCCGCATTCCACAGCAGGATCTCGCCCAGATCGCATTCCGCGTGTGCGTCAAAGTGGCCACAGCTGCCGCTAGCGATCAGCCGGCCATCGGGGCTGTAGGCCAGGCTCGGTATCGACGAACGGTGCCCGACGAACGGAGCAGAGCGCATCTGGCCCGTCGTGGTATCCCAAACAACGATCGTCCCGTTGAATCCGGCAGAGGCCAGGCTTTCCCCATCGGGGCTGTAGGCGATTTCCTGCACCGCGACGATTGGCGCGCGCTCCGGGGCAAGGTCCAACGCCTGAGCAGCGTTCAAGTCCCACAGGCGAACCGCCCCGCTGGTGCTGCCTGCGGCGAGCCATTGGCCATCGAAAGCCAGGCAGGCCGCGGCGCCGCCATCGGACAGCGCATCGCTCAGCAGGGGTTCGTCAAACGTACCGGCCAGGTCCCACGCCGCCACGCTGCCATCGGCGTATCCCAAAGCTACTGATTGCCCGGCAAACGCGGCGCTGGCCACGGCAGCCCCCCCCGCGCCCTCCCAGAGCACGGCAGGCGTGATCTCGCCGCCGGCTGCATCCAGCGGAACCTCCCACCGCAAGACGCGGCCGTCCGCTCCAGCCGAGAGCAGGAGCAGACGCTCCTCCTGCTCCTGTTCGGCAAAGGCCAGCGCCTGCACGGGCCCGGCGTGGGCTGCGTCGAACTGGAGCACGGCTTCTCCATCCTCTACGCGCCACAGGACGACGTCTCCTGCCGCGTCGCCGGATGCCATCCACTGGCCGTCGGGGCTGTGGACCAGGCTACGCACGCCGGCTTCGTGGACGGCACGCTCAAAGCGCATCCCGCGCCCATACTGGCCGAGCTGCCAGAAACGCACGACCCCTGCGCTGTCAGAAGATACCATGGTAAACTGCGCCGGATTGTAGAGCACGTGGGTCACTCCGCCGGGGTGGCCGTAAAAGCTGCCCAGGTTCCCGTTCGTGGCCGAGCGCCACAGGAGGATGCGCCCGTCCACACCCCCTGACGCGAGCCAGAGACCGTCGGGACTGACCGAGATCGCTGTATCTCCGCAGGCGTGGGCCCACAGAAGGTCCTCGTAGCCGCTGCCGTCCAGCCGCCAGGCACTGAGGGTGCCGTCAGCACGCCCGACCAGCAGGCGGGATTGGGCGGGGTCGAGCGCCAGGCTCGTCACCCCCATGACCTCAGGCATCGCGTGGAGGAGCGGCGCACCCAGCTGCTCGTTCGTGGCTGGATCGAAGAAGGTGATCGTGCCATCATAGTTGCCGACGGCGACAGCCTGGCCGTCGGGATGGAAAGCGACGTCGCCCATGTAGGTTGGGTAAACAGTGAACGGCGCGCTGCCCAGTCCGAACTCGCCCGCGAGATCCCACACTGAGATCGTGCCATCTTCATTGCTGGTGATGAGCAACCGGCCATCTGGGCTTGCGACCAGGTCGGGCTTGGCGGCTTGTGGCCCCACAAACTGGGGGCCGACCTGCGCGCCGCTGTCGATATCCCAGAACTTGACTTCGCCGTTGATGCCCCGCGTCGCCAGCACGCGCTCGGCGACAAAAGCAATTCCGCCCACCGCTCCTTCGTGATCGGTGGGGATCGTGCCGATCTCGGCGCCGGTCAGGGGATCGAGAAGGCAAATCTCGGTGCTTACGCGATCGACGACGGCCAGGAACTGCCCATCAGGGGAGAACGCCAAGCCCAACAATGGGGCTTCACGCTCGAGGAACGCTCGGCGCTGCGGCGGCTCTGCGGTCATGTCCCACAGGATCGTCCTGACATCCTCGCCGCCAGCTGCCGCCAGCGTCTCTCCATCCGGGCTAAAAGCCACGATCCAGGTTTGGGCCAGGTGACCGGTCAACACGGCGGTCTGTTGCAGTGTCGCCATATCCCACAGCCGCACGCCGGGATCGCCGCCTACCGAGGCCAACAGGCGGCCGTCGGGACTGAAAGCCAGGGTTTGAATGTAGGCGCCATCCCCGCCCAGCGTTGCGACGAGCTCGCCCGTTGCCGTGTCCCACAGTTTGATCGTCGTGTCATCGCTGCAGGTAGCCAGCAGCGTGCCATCTGGGCTAAAGACGGTGTCGTTCACCATCTCCATCTCGTCATGGCCCTGCAAGGGATCACCTCGCGGCTGGATGACGGGCCGCCCCTCTTCCGACTCGCCGACCGTCCACAACCGCACCGAGCCGTTGAGCGACGAAGAGGCCATCAACGTGCCATCCGGGCTAAAGGCCATCGATTGAACCGCGCCGGGATGCCCGCGCAGGAACGTGAGCAGGCGGGGGTTTTGCTGCAGTCCCATCAACATGCTGTTGCGCGTTTCGGCCGTATCGGTGATAGTGTTGGCTTCCAGGCTGATCAGCAGAGATAGATCGATTTGGTCCTCGAGCAGCGTGATTGACTGGGCGGCCAACTGCCGTGAAAGGGCGATCTGTCGCTGGCGATCGGCCTCGGCACGGCGTTCCTCAGCGATCTGGCGCTGCTCCTCAGCCTCTGCCTGCTGCTCCTCGGCGATCCGTTGATGGTACTCGGCCTCCTGGCGTCGTGCTTCTGCTTGTTCGGCGTTGTGCACCGCCTGTCGGCCAAAAAAGAGTGCCAGCAGTGCCAGGACCACTGCGACGACGGTCACCCCGGCCAAGATCCAGGCTCGTTTGCGCAGTTGTTGGGCCGCTTCTGCCTGCTCCTCTGCGCGTCGCCTCTGTTCCTGCGCCAGCCGCCGTGCCGCCTCCAGCTCCCGCTGCCGCTGCGCTTCCCGTCGCGCCGCCTCCCGCTCTCGCAGCGCTACGCTGGCCTGGATGAACTGCTGCTCCGTGGTGCTCACTTCAGCGCTGCGCGCCGCCAGCCACTTTTCTGCTTCCGTCAGCAGCGAGCCCCGCAGGAGCGCCGCCTCGTCCTGTTCCCGTGCCTTCCACTGCCGCATGCCGCCTCGCAGCCGCTCCTGCCATGAGCGGAACTCGCGGTCTGCCGCCATCCACTCTTGCAGCCGCCGCCAGCCGCGAATCAGTGCTTCGTGCACGACCTCCACGATCTCGCGGCCTGCTGCATCCTGCCCGGTGACCACCAGCCGCTCGTCGGCCAGCCGTTGCACCAGCGCCCAGCCGTGCTCTCCCAGTTCAGCCCGGCTTGCCCGCCGCCGCGTGTCCTCGGTGCCGTGGCCGGGCTGTACCAACTGGGCAAACACCTGGTGCGCCAGCAGCTTTTCCTCCTCGCCCAGCCGCGCGTACACCTTCTCGGCATATCGCGCCAGCGCACCTTCTACCCGCCCGATTGCCTCGTAGGCAGCGTGGGTCAGGCGCCGCCCGGCCCGTCGGTCCCACAACAGCGTCAGGGCAAACTCCAAGAGCGGCAAGTTACCCGGCTCGTCTCCCACGTCGTCCAGAATGCGGTCCACCAGCCCTGGTTCAAAGGTCACGCCCAGCTGCGCCGCCGGCCGCTCAATCGCCTCTGTCAGCTCCACGGGTGTCATCGGCCCCAACTTCACGTCGGCCCGCTGCAGTGCCTCGGCAAACGAGCGGTCGGTCAATGCCTGCCCCATAAAGTCGGCCCGCAGGGTCAGCGCCAGCACAAATGGCGGGGAGGCATCTTTTCCATTTTCCTGCGTTACCGCTTCTAGCAATGCAGCCGTGAATCGCTGCCGCTCCTCCGGTTCCGGGCAAAGGGTGTAAAGCTCCTCGAATTGATCGACCACCAGCAGCAACCGCTCTGTCCCGCTCTCCTTTGCCAGAACCCGCTCTACCACGTCCGACAGGGGCAGCGTGCCCTCGTCGAGCGACGCCGCCAGCCTGCGGGTCTCTACCAGCCGCTCCACTTCTCCTACTGCCGGGTCCAGCAGCGGCAGCAGCGCATCGGCCAGGGCGTGGAATGGCTGGCGCCCGGGGCGGAAGCTGACGACGGCCCATCTGGCTTCCTGGCGCAGGTGAGGCACCAGCCCGGCAAAGAGCACCGACGACTTGCCGCTGCCGGAGGGGCCGATCACGGCGACCATCCCGCTCTCCTGCACCGCGCTTACCAATCGCGCGGCGAACGTCTCCCGGCCAAAGAAAAAGCTCGCGTCTTCTTCGCGGAAGGCAAACAGGCCGCGGTAGGGCCGGGGAGCCTGGGCGCCCTCGCCCAACACGTCGCTTTCGGTGATGGCGGCTGCCTCGGGCACCGAGGCCAGCAGCGCGACCGGCGTCTCGGTGACCTGCATCTGTTCCAGCGCCTTGTGCAGCTCGGCTGCCATCTCTCCCGCGCTCGGGTAGCGCTCGCCGCGGTCCTTTTTCATCGCGTTGAGAATGACCGCTTCGACCGCCGGGGGAAGATCAGGGTTGAACAAGCTAGGCGGCTTGGGCTCGGTGGTAACGTGGGCCATCATCGTTGCAAACCGCGTCTCGCCCTCAAATGGCAACCGTCCCGCTGCCATCTCGTAGAAAATCACGCCCAGTGCATAGATGTCGCTGCGCTCGTCGGCTCGTTCCCCTTTGACTTGTTCCGGCGACATGTACTCGGGGGTTCCCGAAGTCGAGCTCGTCGCCGTCAATTGCGACCCGCCCAGGATGTAGGCCAACCCAAAGTCGGTCAGCACCACCCGCCCCTTGTCCGTCAGCATCACGTTGGACGGTTTCAGGTCGCGGTGGACCACGTCATGTGCGTGGGCGTAGCCGACGGCCTGGGCGAGTGGCAGGGCGATCTTGCCGATCTCTTGGGCAGTGAACGCTCGCCGCTCCTCTCGTCGCGCGCGGAGTTCGGCCTTGAGCGTCGGGCCCTGGATCAGTTCCATCACCATAAAGTAGAGGCCATCATCGGCGTCAAAATCATAGATCTTGACGACGTTGGTGTGGTTCAGGCGGGCGACGGCCTCTGCCTCACGTTCGAAACGGGTAACAAAATTGGCTTCTTCGGCCAGGTGGCTGTGGAGCACCTTGATCGCCACGTAGCGATCGAGGTGCGGCTGGTGGGCCCGATAGACGGTGGCCATTCCGCCGTACCCCAGGCGAGAGACGATGCTGTACTTTCCCAACGTGGCGCCTGCTAGATCTTTCATTTTGTAGCTTCCTTTGTGCTGGCTCGAACCTCATGGTTTGTACATCAATACCATGGACGCGGTGGATGGGTTCACTTGGCAAGACGGCATAGCTGCTCAGGGTCGGCCCGGTCTGCAGCAGGATTCACGGTCGCAGCACTGCGTGGTTGACCGGTACATTGTACTGTGACTTTGGGGCTGTGTCAAAGGGATGACGACCAATTGTCATCCCCGAAGCTCAAGCGCACCCCCAAACACGGGTGTGATTCACTTTCGGGGCGAATTCTGCAGCTAAACCCCTTTGCTCAA
>JAFGEI010000153.1 GCA_016931695.1 Anaerolineae bacterium
GGCGTCAGCGCCAACTATGCCCAGGGCATGGACTTTGACGAAGAGACCGGCATCCTCTACTGGGCCGCCTACACCTCCCAGGGCGAGCTGCGCGTCATCGACACCAACAGCGGCGCCAGCAGCCTCGTCGGCGCCTTTCCCGGCGGCGCCGAGACCGACTCCTTCGCCGTTCCGACCGGCGGCGGCGCCGCCGACGTCCCCTGGGTCTGGGAAGTGCCCGTCAGCGGCACCGTGTCAGAGCAGAGCATGCTCAACGTCAACGTCGCCTTCACCGCCCTCTACACCGACCTGGTCACCCCCATGCCGCTGGGCACCTACTCCGCCACGCTCAAGATCAACAACAACGACCCCGTGGCTGGCACGCCAGAGGTGCTGGTGATCATGCACATCGTCGACCAGTACATCACCCCCACCGCCGCCTTCGATTCCAACAGCCCCGTCTGCGAGGGCGAGATGGCCGCCTTCACCTTCACCGGCGATCCCGGCACGCCCCCCGGTGGCTTTTTGTGGGACCTGGGCGACGGTATGACCAGCACCCTCGAGAACCCCACCCACCTCTACGCCGCGGCTGGCGTCTACACCGTCACCCTCGAGGTCTGCAACGTGGCCGGCTGCGACAGCGCGACGGACACCTTCGAGGTGCTGCCGCTGCCTGCCGCCAGCTTTGACTACGCCGCAACCGACCTCACCGTCGTCTTTACCAATACCTCCAGCAACGCCGACATCTACCTGTGGGAGTTTGGCGACGGCATGACCAGCACGCTGGAGAGCCCCAGCTATACCTACGCCGCTTCGGGGACCTACACGGTCACCCTGACAGCCGGCAATGTCTGCGGCGACGACATGGCCAGCGAGGCAATCACCGTCACCGAGCCGGCTGGGTTCTTTATTTACCTGCCCATCATCAACAAGGATTTCTAACCAACCAGCCTGTCGGTTGACGCCGTAACAGATAGGCCGAACAAAGATGGGCCGGAGTGCATCGCCTCCGGCCCATCCATTGTTGCAGGGCCGAACAGAGACCCAACAGACGGGCGGGAGTTGTATCCCGCTGCGCGGGACCTTGCTTCCCGCCCGTCCCCAGAGCCCCCCCTAACAGCACAAGGATGGGCAGGAGTTGTACTCCGCCCATCCCTGTGCTGATGAACCAGGTTCTAGTCTTGTTGCTTTCGATACAACAGCCGCAGCAAAAAGCCCAGGGCGCACATCATTCCCCCTGCCACGAGCAGCCACAAGGGCCAACCACTACTTGCCCCGCCGACCTCTGGCAACAAGGGATCAGGTGTCGGAGTGGGAGAAATCGTGGGCGATGGAACCGGCGTGGCAGTCGGTGCGGGCGTCGGGGTGGGGACAACGGTCGGCGTTGGCGTCGGCGCAGGAGGCGGTGCGGGCGGCAGCGCCCACAGCGAAACAGCCAGGCAGACGGTCGATCCCGACTCTGCATCCTCGTACATCAGGACCGTATCCATCTCGTCTCGATCGATCTCAAAGACCAGCGCACCATACGCCGTCTCTCCGCCGGCAAACTCGTCATCTTCCAGCAGCCAGGGCACCCCGGCAATCCCAGGTTCAGGAGCAATGGCCGCTGCAGCCGAGTCCAACAGGACAAACTGGTCGAACGGTGCCAGGAGGCAGCGTTCGCCGGCCGCCTTGTGGCATTTGAGCGAAGGAGATATCATCACAAACTTGTTGCCCGGCGCCGGGGATGGGTTGGCGGCGTCACCGAGCGCAACCGCAGCGTCCGCCGGATGCACGACCGCACCGATCATGACCGTCACGTCACCCGCGGCAAGCCACGCCCCGGGAGGGGCAACGGGCCCGCACAGCTGCTCGACCGGCGAGAGGTCCGCCGGCACAAGTGTCGCCGGCACAGGCGTTGCCAAAGGGCTCAGCTTCTCGCCGTCTTCCACCGGTTCCAAGAGCTTGGCCAGACAGCCGCTGAGCAGCAACAAGCCGAACAAGATTTGCACCAGGAGCAGCAGCCCCGCCGGCAACCTCTGGCTGTGTTTGCTATTCACCTGGGAGGCGATCATCTATCTCGCACGAAATACGAGAGCAAAAACGATCTAGTCCTCTTCTGCGCGATACTTGAAGGAAACCTTTACCTTTGCCCGATAGTTGACAACTTTTCCTTCTTCAATCTGCAAATCCAACTCGGCAACCTCCGCAATGCGCAGATCGCGCAGAGACGCCGCCGCCACTTCCACCGCGCTCTTGGCCGCCTCTTCCCACGAGTTGGGGCTGGTTCCAACCAGCTCGATGATCTTGTATACACTGCCCATTGTAACCTCCCTTTACTTCGATTCTGGTTCGTAACTGCTCAGCCGGTTGCCCCTGGAAGCCCTCCCAAGTCCGGAAAGAGGAGGATGTGGGAGTTGCAGGCGGCTTTGCCGCCCGCAACTCGCACATTTTTCCCTCTTCCGGAGCGGGAGAGCTTCCAGGCAGGCAGCCTGAGCAGTTACTCTGGTTCCATTATACAAGAACAATCAAAATCGCAAAAGTGCCGGTAGTCGAGAAGGATAATCACGATATGCGCCGCGCGGCAGGTGCCCAGTTGCGTCATTGGGCAGTATGGTGTACTATCATAGAAGACAAAATCCGCGGGGCGTAAAGGGGGCGCACTCTCCGCGCCTGGGGAAGCAATAGCAGGGGGGATACCAGGGAAAGAACCTGGACATCCAAACAACAAATCAACAAGTCTGCCATGAAGATAAGATTCTGGGGTACCAGGGGGTCCATCCCGGCGCCGATCTGCTCCGAAGAGATCGAGGAAAAGATCTGCCAGGCGATACTGGCGCTGCCAGACCTCGACACGAACGACATCAACATCATCCGTGCATGCGTCCGCGAGCTGCCGCCAATGATGCGCGGCACCGCCGGGGGCAACTCCCCCTGCATCGAAATCAGGGCTGGGGAACAGTTGTTTGTCGCCGACGCCGGATCCGGCATCTACCCGCTGGGCCAGGAGCTGATGAAGGGGCCTTTCGGCCGAGGGGAAGGCACCATGCACCTCTTTATCAGCCATCCCCACTGGGACCACATCCACGGCTTTCCCATGTTCACCCCGGCCTTTGTGCCTGGCAACCGCATCCTGATCTATGGCGTGCACAACCTGGCCGAGGTCTTTGAAGGGCAGCAAAAGCCCGTCTACTGGCCCGTCCCCCTGTCCAAGATGACCGCCGACGTCGAGTTTATCTCCCTCAATCCAGGCGATACCCTAGATATCGGCCCGGTTCATATCAGCATCATCCAAAACACCCACCCCGGCGACGCATACGGATACCGTTTCGAAGGGCCAGCGGCCACGCTCGTCTATGCCGCTGACAACGAATTCAAAGAACTCGACAACGCCACGCTCCAGCCCTATCTCGATTTCTTTCGCGACGCCGACGCCCTCGTCTTCGACGCCCAATACACGCTGCGCGAAGCGTGGGAGTACAAAGCCAATTGGGGACACAGTTCGGCCATGATCGGCGTCGACGTAGCCCAGGCAGCCGGCGTCAAGCGGCTGTTCCTGTTCCACCACGACCCCACGTATTCGGACCACCAGCTGCTGGAAATCCAACAAAGAGCAACAAATTACCAGGCCCAAAACTTTTCTCCCCCTCACTGCCAAATTATCGTCGCATGCGAAGGGATGACCGTCGACCTGGCCGCCAGCGAGAGCGTTGACATGCAAATTACCCCTGACGGCGATGCGGCAATCCTCACCCCCGCCAAAACCCTCGACCAACACGGCGTCGACCAGGTGATCCAGCAACTCGAACGCCTGGGCGATCGGCCAACCAGCTCGATCATCGATCTCTCCACGGTCGAAACCCTCACCACCAGCATCTTCAAGTCCCTCGTCAGCCTGCGCCGGCACGAGGGAAGCCCGCCCATCGTCCTGGCTGCCCCCTCGGAGCGGGTGCGCAAGGTGATCAAGCTCGGCGGGTACGAGGACTATTTCGCCATTTACCCCTCGCTGGAGGCCGCGCTGCTGGCCGTTCGAGCCCGCGAGGCTTTGAATCTGCCTGGGCACGTGATCGACAATCGATACCAGATTGAAGGTAAACTCGGCGAAACCTGGCACGCCGTCATCCTCCAGGCCAGCGACCTACAATCAGATCGACAGGTCATCCTCAAGGTCCTTTCACCTTCCTTCAGCCCAGAGACGATCGAGCGCGTGATGCACCAGGCACAGCGGATTCTCTCCCTGAACCACCGCAACATTGTCAAAATACTGGCCTGGGAAAAATCCGGCGTGCGAGTGGAAGAACAAGTCGTCGGGCGCCGACTTTTACACCTGATCGAAGCCAACGCGCTGCCCCTGCCCGTCGAGCTGGGGTTGGATATCGGCAACGACATCGCCAGCGCACTCGAGTACGCCCACAGCCGCGGGGTGATTCATGGCAACCTTCGCCCCTCCAACATCCTGTTCACAGAAGAGGGGATCAAGCTGACCGACTTTGGGCTGTCTCTGCTCATCGAAGGACGCACCCTGCCCGACGATCCGTTCCTGCCGCTGCTCGCCCCCTACCTGGCCCCGGAACAGATCATGGGTGAGCCGCTCGATGCCCGGACCGATCTGTATACTTTTGGGGTCATTCTCTACCAACTGCTGACGGGCCAGCTCCCCTTTGACAAAACAGGCGTGGAAAATATCCTGGATTCGATGGACCAGGCCCCCATTCCGCCGCGCGAGCTAAACCCGCGTATCTCGCTTTCGCTGGAACACCTGCTGCTCAAACTGCTGAATCGAAACCCCAACGACCGCTACGCCAATGCCCAACAGGTCCGCCGGGTGCTCGGCGGCCTGAGCGCCGGGGGTGAGGAGGTAGTCAGCCGGCGCCACACCCCGCTGGTGGGACGCGACGAGCCGCTGCAAATCCTGCTCGGCTATTGGCAAGAAGCCCGGGCCGGCCGCGGGCAGATGGTTTTTATCACCGGCGAGTCCGGCATTGGGAAAACGAGCCTGGTACAACAACTGGCCCTGCAAAGCCGGGCCCCAGTCCAACTGATGGGACAATCCCACGAGTCTGCAGAGCGCTCCGCCTACCACCTCTTTGCCGAGATACTGCGCGCCTACTTTGCCACCGTCCCCCCCGAGTTCTCGGAACCGGCAGCCCACCCCATGCTCACCAACCTATCCCGCCTCATTCCCGAACTGGGCGAGATGCTACCCGAGCTGCCCAAACCGCCGCCCCTGGAGCCAGTGCAAGAAAAATTGCGGCTAATAACCAACCTGGCCCAATTCGTCCGCCATGCGACCAGCCGCAGGCCGTGGCTCTTGATTTTCGACGATCTACAGTGGGCAGACCCCAGCAGCCTGGAGATGTTGCGCTGCCTGGGTCGCTACCTGTCGCAAACCGCCGTCCTAGTCGTCGGCACGTACCGCGACATCGACCTGGAGCCCGGCCACGCGCTCCTGGACGTGGTGCGCGACTTGAACCGGCACCCGGCCTGTCATCACCTCGCTCTGGATCGCCTGAGCGAAAAAGATGTTGGACAAATTTTCTTCAACATCTGGCACCAGCCCCTGCCCCCCGCGCTGGTCGAACGAATCTACCAGCACACCGCGGGTAATCCTTTCTACATTGAAGAGGTCATCAAGGGCCTGGAAGACGACGGCCTGATCACGATGCAAAAAGGAGAATGGCGCTTTCCCAACCCGGAGGCGCTGCAGCTTCCCGCCACTGTCCGCGAGGCGGTCTGGCAGCGTATCGAGCGCCTGAGCCCCGATACCCAGACGCTGTTGAGCCAGGCCGCGGTGTTGGGACAGACTTTTCGCTTCCAGGACTTGTTGGCGATGAGCGGCTTGCCCGAGTGGCAAGTGCTGGAACAGCTGGACATCGCCCTGGAACGCCAGCTCGTCCAAGAAGAGCCCGGCAAGACCACGCTCAGCTTTCGCCACACCGAAATTCAACACGTACTTTACCAGGACCTGGGACCGCTGCGGCGGCGTATGCTGCACCGCCAGGCGGCAAAAGTACTGGAACAGTACCCCAGGCCGGAACGCTCGCCAGAGGAACTGGCCCATCATCTTCGCCAGGCCGGAGAGATCGAGCGGGCCATTGCCTACAGCATCGAAGCCGCCCACCAGGCGCACGCCTCGTACGCCAACGAAGCCGCCATCCTGTGGTACAAGCAGACGCTCGAGATGTTGGAGCAGATCGCCCCGGAAGAGCGGACGATGCTGCACCCGCTGCGTTTCTCGACTCACCAATCCCTGGGCCAGGTTCTGGCCCTCGTCGGCCGCTACGAAGAGGCGCTAGAGGAATACGACCAGGCGCAAAGCCTGCTGGTCGACGACCCCCACCTTTCCCACCAACCCGGCCGGCAAGCGGACCTGTGCCGCCACGTCGCCGAAGTGTACGAACGGCGCGCCCAATACGACCTGGCCTTTGAATGGCTGGAAAAAGGCCTGGCCCACCTCGACAAAAACGAACCCACGCTGGAGCTGGTGCGCAACTATGACCTGTCCGGGTGGGTCTGCCTGCGCCAGGGCAATTACGAAGCCGCCCAACCGCACCTGGAACGAGCCCTGAACGCGGTACGGATCATCTACGCCCTTCCCTCTGACGAACCTGCCAGGCAGGTCGAGTTCCGGGTTGCAGAGGCCAGCATCCTGCGCCACCTGGGCATCAACGCCTGGTATCTCGGCGACCACACCGGCGCAATATCGTACTGTGAGCAGGCACTCCACATCTATCGCCAGGTCGGGGACCGCAAGGGTGAAAGCAAAGCGCTCAACAACCTGGGCGTGTTTGCCATCAACCGCGGCGACTATGCCGAAGGGCAACGCTACCACGAACAAGCCCTGGCCATCTATCGTGAAACAGGGGATCGGCAAGGGGAGAGCAGCGCCTTGGGCAACCTGGGCGTCACGGCGAGTTTCCTGGGAGATTACCCGGCAGCAAGAGATTACTATGAGCAAACGCTGCAAATCTGTCGCGAAATCAGCGATCGCCGCGGAGAGACCAATACGCTGATCAACCTCGGCATTGCCGCCAACGGCCTGGGCGACCACACGCAAGCGATGGAATACAGCCAGCAAGCCCTGAAAATCTGCCGCAGCATGAGCGATCGTCTGGCCGAAAGCCTGGTCTTTGACAACCTTGGCACGACCCTGGACTGCCTGGGCAGTTATCAAGAAGCGCGCGAGTACTACCAGCAAGCGCTGAACATGAAACGGGAAATCGGCTTTCGCGATGGTGAAGGAGAGACCCTGGCCCGCCTGGCGCTGCTTTGCCATCACCTGGGCGACAACAAGGCCGCCCAGTCAACCAGCGAAAAAGCCCTGTTCATCACCCGCGAGACAGAGAACCGCACCCAAGAGGGACACGCGCTGCTCTACCTGGGGCACGCGCTGGCTGGCGAGGGGCATCTGGCCGAAGCGGTACAGGCATACCAGCAATCGCTGGATATGTGGCGGGAACTGGAACGACCCAACATGATCGCCGAGTGTCGTGCAGCCCTTGCACGCGCCGCCCTGGCGCAAGACGACCTGCCCTGGGCCGTCGCGCAAGTCGAACAGGTCCTCGACCACCTGAAGGGAAACTCGCTCGACGGGACCAACGAACCCATCCGTATCTACCTGACCTGCTACCACATCCTGCGCGCCGATCAAGACCCCCGCGCGGAAACGATACTTGAAACCGCTCATTCGCTGCTGCAGGAGCGCGCCGCGTGGATCGAGCAGCCAGAGCTGCGACAATCGTTCCTGGAAAACGTCGCCGCCCATCGCGCGCTGCGCGGCGAATTTGCCCAGGAGCGCCGGGACAATCAAGTGCCCGCGGTGTAAATTCGGATGTACCAGCCTTTGCGCGTCGTATTTATGGGCAGCCCCGCCTTTGCCATCCCGACCCTGGAGGCGCTTGCCACAGCCTGTACGGTTGTCGGCGTGGTCACCCAGCCCGACCGGCCTGCCGGGCGCGGCTCGCGCCTCCAGCCCCCGCCGGTCAAAATCACCGCCCAGGAACTCGGAATCCCCATCTTCCAACCGGAGCGCCTGCACGACTCTGTCGCCATCGCCCGCCTGGCACAGTGGGCGCCGGGCCTCATCGTCGTCGCCGCTTTTGGCCAGCTCCTGCCCCCCGCCCTGCTCGACATGCCGCCCTACGGCTGCCTCAACCTTCACGCTTCCCTGCTGCCGCGCTGGCGAGGCGCTGCCCCCATCCCGGCCGCGATCCTGGCCGGCGACCCCGCCACCGGGATCACCGTGATGCGCATGGACGAGGGGCTCGACACCGGCCCTATCATCTTGCAGCAGGAGGAACCGATCCAGGCCGATGATACCACCGGCACCCTGACCGAGCGCCTGGCCCAACTGGCCGCCGCGGCGATCCTGGAGACCCTACCGCCATACATCCAGGGCGCCCTGGCGCCACAGCCACAGCCAGAAGAGGGCATCACCTACTGCCAGCAGCTGACGAAAAAAGATGGCCGGATCGACTGGCATCGGCCGGCGCTGGAACTGGCCCGCCAGGTACGGGCAATGGATCCCTGGCCCGGGGCGTTCACAACCTGGCAAGGACAGCGGTTGAAAATTCTTCAAGCTTACCCCTTGCCAGATTGGCGGGGGCCCGAACCGCCGGGAACGGTCATCGAGGTCGACGACAAAACGGCAGTTGCAACCGGTGACGGCGCCTTGCAACTGCTGGCAGTGCAGCAAGCCGGTCGCAAAGCACTCGACATCGAAGCCTTTATCTGTGGACGCCAGGACTGCATGGGCGGGGTCCTGGGAGAATAGACCCCAAGCCGCCCCGCCCAGCATGGCGCGGGCGATTTGGCAGGCGAGGGAAGCAGCAAAGTATTTCATATTGCAGGAGGACGCGCCATGATATACGTGCCCGTCGAAACCATAACCGATTTCATGCAAGATGTTTTTCAAGCCGCGGGCGTTCCGAAGCCAGATGCCCGCATCTGCAGCGACGTGCTGATCAGCGCCGACCTGCGGGGGATCGAGTCGCACGGCGTCGGCCGTCTCAAGTATTACTATGATCGGCTCCAGGCCGGGGTCCAATTCCCCCAGACCCACATCGAGATCGTCAAAGAGACCGAGACCACGGCGCTGATCGACGGCCAGCACGGCATGGGCCACGTCATCGCCTACCAGGCGATGCGCCTGGCGATGGACAAGGCGCGGCAGTATGGCCTGGGAGCAGCAGCGGTGCGCAATGGAACTCACTTTGGCATCGCCGGCTACTACCCCTTGATGGCTGCCGGGGAAGGGATGATGGGCCTCACGGTGACCAACGCCCGCCCAGCCCTCGCCCCCACCTTTAGCACCGAACCGATGCTCGGCACGAATCCCATCGCCTTTGCCGCTCCATCCGATTTGCCCTACCCCTTCTGCTTCGACGCGGCAACTCCCATCACCCAGCGCGGCAAGATCGAGGTATTGGAGCGGGCTGAGAAACCAGTCCCCGCAGGCTGGATAATCGATGCCGAGGGGAATCCCCTCACCGACCCGGCCCAAATCCTGCAGGATTTGGGCGCAGCGACGGCAGCGCTGCTCCCGCTGGGCGGCGCCGGCGAGACGATGGGCGGACACAAGGGGTACGGACTGGCAGTGACCGTCGAAATCCTTTCCGCCGCCCTCTCCGGCGGGGTCTTTATGAAAGACCTGCTCGGCTTTGCCCCGGATGGCTCCCGCCGCCCGTACATGCTGGGTCACTTTTTCCTAGCCGTCGACATCGAGCACTTTATCCCGCTCGACCTCTCCCGCCGCATCACCGGGCAGATCCTGCGCGACCTGCAAAATGCGCGCAAGGCGCCAGGCCAGGCGCGAATCTATGTCGCCGGGGAAAAAGAGTACGAAATCGAACAGCGCGTTCGCCAGCAGGGCATCCCCGTCAATCCCAACCTGCAACGGGAGCTGCAGATCATGCGGGACGAGTTGAACATCCCAGGCTGCGAGGCCTGGCTCGACAAGTAACGACCGCGTCACAGACAACCGGGAGTATTTCGTGACGGTCTGATTTCCGGGTAGTGCTCCGATTGAGTGTTGGTCTAACCGAGCGGCAGAAAATCGGCCACGAATTAACGCAAATTCACACGAATTGAGGTAAAATTCGTGTCAATTCGTGTGAATTCGTGGCCGAAAATTGCCAACAACACCCAATCGGAGCACTACCCGTGGCTAGAATTGATAACAACATGCAACAGGGAGACAGCCCAAGATCGAACGAAAACGTAACTACTCAGGCCGCCCGCCAGATGCCCTCCCGCGCTGGAGAAGGGGAAGGACGTCCAGGGACGACCGGATGAGCCGTTACACAAAAACAACAGATGCCAGCGCCTGATTTTGTGGTATAATCAGCTTGCGAATTACAAACAAAACGAACTGCGAGTCAGGAGGTGTCCATGTCCGGACATAGCAAATGGTCGACGATCAAGCACAAAAAAGCGGCACAGGATGCCAAGCGGGGGAAAATTTTCACCCAGTTAGCCCGCGAAATCACCATTGCCGCGCGCGAAGGAGGGGGAAATCCCGAGTTCAACTTTAGCCTCCGCCTGGCTGTCGATCGCGCCAAGACCGCCAATATGCCCAAGGAGAACATTGATCGAGCCATCAAACGCGGCACGGGCGAGCTCAAGGGCGAAGAGCTGGCCGAGATCACCTACGAGGCATACGCTCCCCACGGCGTTGCCTTGTTGATCCACGTCGTCACCGATAACCGCAACCGCATCGTGGCGGACCTGCGGCGGGTGCTGACCCGCCAGGGCGGCTCAATGGCCGATGCCGGATCGGTGATCTGGCAGTTCGACCGTAAAGGGTACATTGCAATCGTCCCCAACGGGGCCGACGAAATGGCCGTCTTTGAGACGGCCGTGGAAGCCGGAGCGGAAGATGTCGTCATCTCGGACGACATGATCGAAGTGTTCTCAGTTCCCGAGGCCTTTCAGGCCATCCTGCAGGCACTGGAAGCGCTGAGCCTCGATTTCGAAAGCTCGGAGCTTTCCATGATCCCCAAGAACACGCTCGAACTGGAGGAAAAAGAAACGCTGCAGGTCATGAGCGTCATTACCGCCCTGGAAGACCTGGACGACGTGCAGCAGGTTTATTCCAACCTCGACATCACAGACGAGGTGATGGCCAAATTCGAGGAAATGGACTGATGCGCGTCCTGGGGGTCGACCCCGGCATCGCGGCGACAGGATACGGCGTGGTGCAAGAGACCGCCGCCGGGCTGCACGCCCTGACCTATGGGGTCATCACCACGCCGTCGCAACAAGCGCTGCCCCGGCGGCTGCAGACCATCTACCGCGAGCTGCTCCGCCTGGCCGGGGAACACCAGGTCGACGCCGCGGCGGTGGAAGAGCTGTTTTTTAGCGCCAACGTGCGCACCGCAATGACCGTCGGGCAAGCACGGGGCGTCGCCCTCCTCGCCCTGGCCGACGCCGGACTCGCCGTGACCGAGTACAGCCCGATGGCGGTCAAGCAGGCACTGACCGGCTACGGTGGAGCGGACAAGCGACAGATGCAAGAGATGACCCGCCTGTTGTTGGGCCTGGCAGAGCCCCCCCACCCCGACGACGCCGCCGACGCCCTGGCAGTGGCTGTCTGCCACGTCCACTCGGCGCTGATGCTGGAATTGGAGAAGCAGGAATGATCGTCCGCTTGAACGGCAAGATTGGCGCAGTCGCCACAGACCACGTCGTGGTCATGGTCGGCGGCATCGGCTTCCACGTCGCCGTCCCCACCTGTGTTCTCGAGCAAATCGACGGGATCGGGCAGCCCGTCGAACTGCTCACCCACCTGCACGTCCGCGAAAACGATATGGCCCTCTATGGATTCCTGACCCAAGAGGAGCTGGATCTCTTCGAGCTGCTGCTGGGGGTCTCGGGCGTAGGCCCCAAAGTCGCCTTGTCCACACTGAGCACTGTTTCGCCCGACGCACTGCGCCAGGCCGTGAGCCGGGAGGAGCCGGGCATCCTCGCCCGCGTACCCGGCATCGGCCCGAAAACAGCGCGGGCAATGGTCTTTTACCTACGGGACAAGATGGCCCTGATCAGCCGGGACGCAGCTGCCTTGATCACCGACCAGGATGCCCAGGTAATCGACGCCCTGACCGCTCTCGGGTTCAGCATCGTCGAGGCCCAATCGGCCCTGCAGCACTTGCCAAAAGAAGAGGAACTGCCGCTCGAGGAGCGCGTGCGGCAGGCCCTGGTTTACCTGGCACCGGCATGAGCCGTCAAGGGGGACAGCTCAGCGCTCCAGGCCCCGCACGCAGCGAAAGCCCCGGCTAAAGTTCCAGTACCAGGGACTGTCCCAAAAGCGAAAGGCGCAGCGGCAGACCCCCGGCGGGTTATCGTTCCACCAGGACCCCCCGCGCAGGATACGGGGCGCATCTGTTTCCAGGTCCTCGCGCCCATCGTCGGCGCTGTAGGGATACGAAGCATAGTTGCTGCTGCACCATTCCCAAACCTGCCCCACCATATCGCCAACCCCATAGACGCTGTCCCCGGTAGGATATTGGCCGACTGGCGTGGTACAGCCAGGGCCGGAGGTCTTGTTGTTGCAGCGGGACGGGTCCCACTCCCCAGCCCACGGATAGCGGCGACCATCGCGGCCGCGGGCCGCTTTCTCCCACTCCGCTTCGGTGGGCAAGCGGTACTCCCGCCCAGTCTTGGCAGAGAGCCAGCGGCAGTAGGCCAGCGCCTCGTACCAGCTGACCCCCACCACGGGCTGGGAAGGGTCGTTCCATCGGGCGACATCCCAATAGCGCGGCTGCCCCCAGCGCTCCTTCTCCCTGTGGCGCCAGCCCGCCTCGCTCCAATAGTCTGTATTCTCATAGCCGCCATCCGTGATAAAGCGGGCAAACTCGGCGTTGGTGATCGGATAGCGCGATATGGCATACGCCGGCAGCGTCACCTCCCCCTGGGGGATCTCGCGCTCTACCCAATCGCGAACCAGCCCGATTCGCACCAGCTCGTCAGCCTCGCCCGGCCGGGTGCCCATCAGGAAAGGACCGGCGGGGATCGTGACCATCTGCGGCTCGAAGGGCAGCTGGGCCGCCTCCGCCTCCACCGCCCGCTCCTCGACCGTGCTGCGGGTGAGATAGACATACTCCAACACGCCGGCAGGGGTCAGGTCGATAAAGTTGGCGTCCGCCTCGGCAGCATCGGTACAAGTGAGCAGATCGTGCAGCAATCCTCGATTGACGAAACCCGCCAACGGCCCGGCCGAGATCCCTTCCTCTGTCGTCCGTGCTGTCGGGACAGCGTCGTGCGGCGGTGCCTCCGGCGCCCCCGGCTCATCCACCCCCTGGCGAAAACGGCGCTCCAGGTCGATCAGGTGGTGCGGGCCGCGGGTCAGCAGGGCAAACAGGCCGGGATAATACTGTTGAATGATAACCATTTTGGCCAGGCGAACCGGCATGATCGCCTGGCACAAGTCCTCCCGGTTCTGGGCCAGCTGCCAGAGCAGCAAAAAGATGTTCAGCGTCCGCTTGATGCGGCGCGGGTTGGGCTCCAAGCCCACGCTAAAGACCGTCTCGCAGCGCTGATCGGGCAGCAAGTTCCCTGTCACCTCCCGCACGTACTGCTTCACCGCAGCAGGCGGAATGGGCGGAAGATTGAAGGGAATCTGAATAATTTTCTCCAGGTACAAGCTGCCCTCAATCTCGATCTTGTATTCCGAGTAGCGGACGCGAACTCCTTCCTCAATGACCGCACTGTCCACGCCCAAGACAAAGACGCAGCCCGGCACGTCCAGGAACAACTTGAGCGCCTCCAACACCTCGACCGCCTTGTCGGGCAGGCAGCGGTCGAGGTCGTCGATAAAGATCACCAACCGGCCGTGGGGGGTGATGTAGCGGGCGCTGATGGCCTCGAACTCGCGGCGGAAATGGTCGAGGGCGACGATTTGATCGCGGTGAGCCAGCGCCTCGCTTGTCTCTACGTCGGCGACCAGCTGCTGCCAACCGCGCGCATCATCCCCCCGGCGTTCCGCCTGCCGGCGCAGCAGTTCGAGACCGACCAGGGCGGGCAAGGAAGCCCCCTCGAGGCCAGGAATTGTTCCCGGCCCCACCGTCAGCTGCCCGCCGGCCGGCAAGGCAACGGAATAGAGGCGAGATTCCAGGCGCTGCAGGTTCTGCCGGGCTGGCGCGTCGAGGGTGGGAAACTGGCGCACCGCCTCCAGCACCGAAGAGACAAGGGCACGCCAGAGCGCCTGCTCGCGGCTGTACAGCCAGGCGTTGAACCACGCCGTGCGCACGGGAAATGCTTCACCCTGGGCCGCCTGCAGGCGGCGCAGGACCATCTGCATCAAGCTGGTCTTGCCCCGCCCCCATCCGCCAAACACCCCGATGGTCAGCGGCGTATCGGTATTCGGATTGGTGACGATATCGGTCAGCGTCTTGGCGTACGGCCCAAAACCAAGCCGGTCTTGGTCCGCCGGCCGGTCCGAAAGGATGGCCAGCGGCCGGTTCATTTTTGCTCCCATATTGTAACCTCGTCGAAAAGAACCTGGGCGGGTTCGCCTCCCCAACTGCGCACCCACAATCCCACCTCGCCGCGCGTCTCTGGCCCATCAGGGAGAGCGGTGACGTACTCGTCGTTCAACCAGAAATGGCACCACCCCCCGCCGCAGGAAAGACGCAAGCGGTTGGCGGCGCGCCCGCGACGGACGTGTGGGAACTGCTGCCACTCGTACAACGGCGTCTCTGTCCCCCGCTCCGTTTGCAGCACCGCCAGGTATCCGTCTCCGCCCACCGCAAACCAGCGGTAGCGGTCGGCCCCTTGGGCGCGGAAAACGAGCCCGTATTCGGCCGACTCGACATCGTCCTGCAAGGAAGCCGCAGCCTCAAAGACAAATGCCTCGAGCGGACGGCCCACGAAATAGACCTGGCTGTCGCCAGCGGCGGCGCGCAGGGCGACCGGTTCGCACAAGCTCCAGCCCAGCTCGAGGGCAGGGCGGGCGGCATTCCCCCCCACGCCGGTTGCAACCGACAGACCAATGCCCACGAGCAGGGCCAGGATCGAGAGAGACAGCACCCCGCGCCACAACCAGGAGGGCGGGGCAAGCTCATCGTCCAAGCCCCACCTCCACTACCAGACGACACGCACTCATCGTTATCCCCCCCCCCCGACCCGTGGGGATTATAACAGACTCTGCCGCCGTACACAACCAAGTCCCATCCCCACACAGGGCAATCGCCTTGACAAATCCACCTTTTTACGGCATAATGCCGTCAACAAGTGAATTCCACCAAAGGCTGTGACGGAGAGAGTAGGTGGGGAGATCCCGCAACTTTGCTGCGGGACAGGCACCGCCAGGGAGGCGAGGTCAAGGACTGAAAACCTCGCTCGGAAAAAGCCCATCAAAGTTCACTCCTGAGCCGACGGGTGAAATCGGCCCGCCCGACAAGTAGCCCGCTCCGCAGGCCCGGCGTTACGGGGCAGCCGATCGCGCCGCGCGCGCCGTCGGTGGAATGAGCGGGCCTTTTCAGGCCAAGTGGGGTGGTACCACGGGAGTCAGGCGCTCTCGTCCCCAGGGACGAGAGTGTTTTTTATTGCCGTAAGGAGGAACCGATGCTCGACCAACTGGAGCAAAAAGCCCGGCAAGCCCTGGACGCAACGCCGGACAGTGATGCACTGGCCGCCTGGCACCGTCACTACCTGGGCAAGAAGGGAGCAGCGACCCAGATGCTGCGTTCTGTCAGCGCGTTGCCGCCAGAAGAACGGCCCGCCTTTGGCCAGGCCGTCAACCGGCTCAAAAGGGCGCTGGAGACAGCCTTTGAAGCCCGGCAAGCGGTCATCCAGCGGCAAGAGATGGAGCAGCAGCTAGCCAGCGGCGCCATCGACGTGACCCTGTCCGGTCGTCCAACCGGCCCTGGCCATCTGCACCTGACCACCCAGACCCTGCGCCAGATTTATGCCATCTTTGCCGGGATGGGCTTCCAGGTCTATGAGGCGCCCGACGTCGAGACGGACGAGCTGAACTTTGGCCTGCTCAACATGCCGCCGGAGCACCCAGCCCGCGACATGTGGGACACGTTCTGGATCGGCGACCAAGTGCTGCTGCGCACCCACACCTCGCCGGGGCAGATCCGCGTCATGCGCGAGCGCTACCCGGAACCGATCCGCGTCATCCTGCCCGGCAAGTGCTACCGCTACGAGCAGATCACTGCCCGCGCCGAGCACCAGTTCTACCAGGTGGAGGGGCTGGCGGTCGGGCGCGGCATCCAGATGACCGACCTGATCGGCACGCTGACCGAGTTTGCCCGCCGCTTCTACGAGCCGGACCGGCGCATTCGCATCCGCGGCTCCTACTTTCCCTTCACCGAGCCGAGCATCGAGGCGGACATGGACTGCATCCTCTGCAACGGGAAAGGATGCCGGGTCTGCAAGTACAGCGGCTGGCTCGAGGTCTGCGGCGCTGGCATGGTCCACCCGGTGGTGCTGCAGAACGGCGGCTACGACCCAGAAGAGTGGAGCGGCTTTGCCTTCGGGTTCGGCGTCGAACGACCAGCGATGGTCAAGTACGGCATCGACGATATCCGCTACTTTTACGGCAACGACCTGCGGTTCTCGACCCAGTTCTGAGCCCCCATCGCCCATGCCGATCCAGCAGTGGTGGAGCCGACGCCGGTACGACCTGGCCAGCAGCCTGGTGCTGCTCCTGCTGGCGACCCTCTTTCTGTGCCGCGCTCTGGTGCCGGGCAACGTCTTGCTGCCCCTCCAATTGGTCTCTGAAATCCTGCCGTGGTCCAACCAGTTCGACGCCCCCCGGCCCAACGGCCTGATCTCGGACCCCTTCTTCTCGTTCTACCCCCGGCGGGCTTTTTTTGCCGCCGCCGTGCGCAGCGGCCAGCTTCCCTTGTGGAATCCATACATGCTGGGAGGTTACCCCCTGGCAGGAGACATCAACGCCCAGGTGTTTTATCCCTTCAACTGGCTGGCGGTATTGCTCGTCTCGCCAGCCCGGTCGTTTGCGCTCCTGGCCTGGTTCCACCTGGGACTGACCGGCCTGCTGATGTATGGCTTTCTCCGCAGCGCGCGCCTCTCCCCGCTCCCGGCGCTGCTGGGCGGGAGCGCCTGGATGCTCAACGGCGTGACAATAGTCTGGCTGGAGAACCCGCACCGCCTCAGCACTGCGGCGTGGTTACCCGGACTTTTTTGGCTCTTTGAGCTGGCTCTGCGCCGCCGCCGCCGCCTCGCCTACGCCGCAGGGGGAGGACTGATGTTCGGGTTGATGGTGCTGGGCGGGCAACCGCAGTACGCCGCGCTGGGCGGGCTCTACCTGGCTGCTTATGCCCTCTTCCGCTCGCTGGCAGGATCGCCCGAGGAACCAGCGCGTTCGTGGAAGCCGCTACTCGCCCTGGCGGTCACCGCCACGATTGGTCTGGCTGTGGGCAGCCTGCAGCTCTTGCCTGCCTACGAATTCACCCTGCAATCCCACCGCGAGATACGGCCGCTGAGCTTTTGGTTGACGCAGCGGTTCCCGCTGCACCACACCGTCGCCATGTGGCTGCCGGACCTGTTCGGCACGCCAGTGCGCGGACGGTACGCTTACTGGGGCCCGCTGAACTATGCCGAGTACACCTTTTACTTCGGGCTTGCCCCCTTCCTCCTGGCCCTGGCCGCCCCGCTCGTGAGCCGCAAAAGAGTGGCCTGGTTCCTGGCGGTCCTGGCCGGCCTGACGCTACTGGCAGCCTGGGGCAGCCCGCTGGTCCGGCTGGCACAGTGGATCCCGGGAATGAGCTATTTTTCCCTGCACCGCATGCTGTCACTGATCCCCTTCCTGGGCAGCTGGCTGGCTGCCCTGGCGCTGGAGGGCCTGTTGCGCCGCGCGAGGGCGCTCCCCGTCTTGCTGGCGCTGGCAGCAACCCTCGTCCTGCTGACCGGCCTGTCCCTCTATCTCAACCGGGTGGAGGTGCAGGCGCATTGGGCTGGCGTAGGGCCAGAATTGGCGCGGGGAGGGCTGCTGCTGACCTCCTGCCTGCTCCTCCTGGGCTGGATCAGGCGCCAGCCACGCCTTGCCGCCCTGGGGGTGACGGCGCTGACCTGCATCGACCTGTTCCAGTGGGGCATGCCGTTCAACCCCGTCGCCCCGACCGCCATGCTCTATCCGCGCGGGGAGACGGTCGAATGGCTGCAGGAACGGGCTGAACTGGCCCGCGTCTTGCCCCTGCAGCGCAAATCAAACTCCACCGACGTCTTTGGCCCCAACATCCTGTCCATCTATGGCCTCGGAGACCCCACCGGCTATTGCGCCCAGTTGATCGAACGACAACAAGAATTACTCTACACCATCGACCCTTTTTACCCCGATCACCCCGAGTGGCTCTTTGGCCCAACCGCCAACCTGGTCATCTCGCGCCACTTTCAGCCTCTGCACAGCCTGCTCAGCATACGCTTCGTCCTCTCTTCCGAACCGCTGGAAGAAGAGGCACCTACCCTGCACCGCATCGGCGTCATGGAGGGGATCTATATCTACGAAAACCCCGCCGCTCTTCCGCGCGCCTACCTGGTCCACCAGGCGCAGGTGACGGCCGAGACCCGCACGGCACTCCTGGCGCCCTCGTTCGACCCGCGCGTCACCGCCATCCTGGCCGATCCTCTCCCCGCCGAGCAAGAGACAGCGCTGGCCCAGGCCCCTGCAGCGGACAGATCGCACGCCGTGGTGTTGCGCTACCAGGCCAACCAGGTCGAGCTGAGGGCTGAAACGTCGAGCGCCGGGCTGCTGGTACTGACCGACCCCTACTATCCGGGCTGGCAAGCCTTTGTGGACGGACAAGAGGTTCCTATCCTGCGGGTCAACCACAGCCTGCGCGGGGTATTTGTTCCGGCGGGGACGCATCAAGTGCTCTTTTGCTACCGCCCCCGGTCGGTAATTGCCGGCGGCGGTCTGGCCGCTGCTGGACTGATTGGAGCAGCGGCGATCATGCTCCTCAGTCCGGCCAGACGTCGCCCGCCCCCCGCCCCTTGCCCCCACGAGAGCGGTCAGGCCGCAGTCACAAAAGGTTACCTTCAAGGAGGAAAGCAATGCTAGTTCCTGTATCCTGGTTACGAGAATACGTAGAGATCCAGCTCCCGCCCCACGAGTTGGCCGAACGGCTGACCCTGGCCGGCCTCGACGTCGAGAGTATCAAGCTGATCGGCCTGCCTGGGGCCGAGTTGCCGTGGCAGCCGGAGAAAATCCTGGTCGGCGAGCTGCTGGCAGTCCATCCCCATCCCGACGCCGACCGGCTGGTACTGGCCGAGGTCGATTACGGCGGGCCGGAGCCGGAGGTCGTCGTCTCCGGCCCGCCCAGCTTACTCCCCCTGCGCGGACAGAGCGGCTTGCAGCGCAAGGTGGTTTTCGCCCTGGAGGGCGCCCGGTTGTGGGACCCCTACGCCGCCGAACCCAAGATCAAGACGCTCAAGGCGACCAAGATCCGCGGCGTCGCCTCGCGGGCGATGGTCTGCTCGGAAAAAGAACTCGGCCTCTCGGACGAGCACGAGGATATCATCTACCTGCCCGACGACGCGCCGGTTGGCACGCCGCTGGTCGACTACCTGGGCGATGCCGTCTTTGACATCGACATCAAGGGGCCGTTTGCCCACCTCTATTCGATCGTCGGCGTCGCCCGCGAGACGGCGGCGCTGCTGGGCACCGCGCTGCGGCGGGACGTGCTGGAGGTGCTCGATCGCCACCCGGCCGAGCTCACCCCGACGACGGATTTCATCGAGCTAGAGATCGCCGACCCCGACCTGTGCAGCCGCTACACGGCGGCGTTCATCCGCGGCGTGACCGTGGGCCCATCTCCCTTCTGGATGCAGACGCGGCTGCGCCGCGCCGGGATGCGGCCGATCAACAACATCGTCGACGTCACCAATTACGTGATGTTGGAGCTGGGACAGCCGCTCCACGCCTTCGACTATCACGTCCTCCGCCCGCGGCCGGGCGAGGAGCGGCCCGCCATCGTCGTCCGGCGCGCCCGACCAGGCGAGCGGATGGCGACCCTCGACCGCGTGCAGCGCACTTTCGACGGCGAGATGCTGCTCATCACCGACGGCGGTGGCCCAGTGGCGGTCGCCGGGGTGATGGGCGGGCTGGACAGCGAAGTAGAAACCAAGACCGAGGACATTCTCCTCGAGTCGGCCAATTTCGACTTTCTCAACGTCCGCCGCACGTCGCGCCTGCTGGGACTGGCCAGCGAGGCCAGCCTGCGCTTTGGGCGACAGGTCGATCCCGAGCTGACGGTCACGGCCGCCGCGCGGGCCGCGCACCTGATGGCCGAGCTGGGCGGGGGGACGGTTGTCCCGGTTATCGGCGACGTCTATCCCGGCCGCCACGCACCGACGGCGATCAAGTTCGATCCCGCTGAGGCGACGCGCATCCTCGGCATCGAGGTGCCGGTCGACACCATCACCCGCATCCTGGCCTCCCTCGAGTTCCAGGTTGCGGAGGACAACCAGCGCCCCGGGATCCTGCAAGTGACCCCGCCCTCCCACCGCCCGGACGTCACCCGTCCCGTCGACCTGGTAGAAGAAGTCGCCCGCATCTGGGGCTACGACCGCTTCCCGACGACCTTGCTGCGGGACGAGCTGCCGCCGCAACGGGCCAACCTGCGGCTGCTGGGCGCGGAGCGGGTGCGCGACATCCTGGCCGGCTGCGGCCTGGACGAGGTGATCACCTATTCGCTGGTCGACCTGGAGGACGAAGGGAACCTGCTGCAGACAGAGGCCAATGCGGGAGAATACCTGCGCGTGATCAACCCGCTCTCGGCGGAGCGGTCGTACCTGCGCCGCACGCTGCTGCCAACGCTGCTGCACACAGCGCGGGAAAACCTGCGCTTTCTCGAGCGGGTCAACATCTTTGAGATCGGCGCCGTCTATTTGCCGCGCAAGGGAGAGCTGCTGCCCGACGAGCCGCGGCGATTGGGGATCGTGATGACCGGGCCGCGCGAGGAACGCTCCTGGCTGCCGGGCCAGGACCGGGAAGCGGTCGGTTTCTACACCCTGAAGGGCGTGACCGAAGCGCTGCTAAAAGGCCTGGGACTGGAGGGCGTCTTTGAGCCGGGAGCACACGCCGCCTTCCACCCCGGCCGCTGCGCCCAGCTGCAGGTGGGCGGCGAGGTCGTGGGCGTGATGGGAGAGATTCACCCTGCGGTCCGGGAAGCGTTCGACCTGCCCGCCCAGCCGCTCTGCGCGCTCGAACTCGACCTGGACCGGCTGCTGGCTTGTTGGGGCGCGCCGCGCACGCTGGAGCCGCTCTCGACCCACCCGCCGGTTTACGAGGACCTGGCGCTGGTGGTCGGGCAAGAAACGCCAGCGCTGCAGGTGCGCGACCTCATCGCCCAGGCCGGGCAGCCGCTGCTCCGCTCGGTGACGCTGTTCGACGTCTACTGCGGCGAACAGGTCGCCGCGGGCAAAAAGAGCCTCGCCTACCGCCTCACTTACCAGGCCGACGACCGCACCCTGACCGACCGCGAGGTCGGCCGGCTGCGGGAGAAAATCATCCGCCGCCTGGAGCGGGAGCTAGGGGCCGTGCTGCGGGGATAATTCGTAGGGGCGATGCATGCGTCGCCCCTACAAGAGGATCGCCTGTTTTTGGAGTGGGTGCTATGAATCGATTTTGCAGGTTATCCCTGGCTATTCTCTGCCTCCTGCTGCTGGCTGGCTGTTCCGTCTCCCCCTCAGAGATGCTGTTTTCCTGGACCGGGGAAGAGGAACTGCCGGGGCAACTCTACGGGACCTACCAGTTGGCCGGCAACCTGCTCCGCCCCGGCCCCCAGACCGCCGACTATGCGCCGGTGGCCCACGCCGGGCTGAACCCCTTTGGCATCAACGTCTTCCTGGAACAAGAGGTCGAGCTGGAAAAGCGCGAGCAGGTTGTGCGGATGGTCGCCGCGGCGGGCTTTTACTGGATCCGCCAAGAGTTCCCATGGGAGGATATCGAGATTCACGGCCGGGGGGATTTCGTCGACCGGCGCAACGACCTGGACGGCGACGGGCAGGTCGACGCCGTCGACGCCTGGGCCAAGTACGACCACATCGTCGACCTGGCGGGGCAGTACGGCCTGCAGCTCATCGTCCGCTTGAGCAACCCGCCCGCCTGGTCCCGCGCCGACGGCGACGCCCGCGGCACCTACGCCCCGCCGGACGACCCGGCCGATTACGGCAACTATGTCTACGCCGTCGTCTCGCGCTACCGGGGCCGCATCCGCTACTACCAGCTGTGGAACGAGCCCAACATCTACCCCGAGTGGGGCGAGCAGCCAGTCGATCCGGCCGCCTACACCCAGCTGCTCTGCGAGGGCTATCGCCGCGCCAAGGAGGCCGACCCCAACGCCGTGATCGTCAGCGGCGCCCTGGCCCAGACCATTTCCTTCGAGCCGGGGCCCGGGCCGGGCACGGGGCTGAGCGACCTGGTCTTTTTGCAGCGCATGTACGATGCCGGCGCGGCCAACTGTTTCGACGTCCTCGCCGTCAACGACTATATGCTGTGGTCGGGCCCCACCGACCACCGCCTGCCGCCGGCCCACGTGATCAACTTTAACCGCCCGCTCTACCTGCGGGACGTGATGGTCGCCAACGGCGACGCCCACAAGCCAATCTGGATCAGCGAAATGAACTCGAACGCCGTGCCCAACGACCCGGCGATCCAGGACGTTGGCCGCTACGGCCAGGTGACGCCGGACCAGCAGGCGCGCTACGCCGCCCTGGCCTACCAGCGGGTGATGGAAGAATGGCCCTGGGCCGGCGTGGTCAATTTCTGGTTCTTCAAGCGGCCCTCCGACGCCGAGGCAAACCAGTCGTGGTACTATTTCCGCATGGTGGAACCAGACTTTGCCCCGTTGCCCGTCTATGACGCCATGCGCGAATACACGGCCGCCCTGAGGCCCGTTTTGTACCCCGGCACCCACCAGGAGGACCACTGGGCGCTGAGCTATGAAGGGGAATGGGAGACAGCGGCGAGCCCGGACGCGGTGCTCGGCGCCTACCGGGCGGCGGGGGCCGGAGCGACGCTGGCTTTTACCTTCGAGGGACATCGCCTGACGCTGACACCCGGTCCAGGCAGCGGCGAGATTGAGGTCGTCGTCGACGACAGGGCAGCGCGGCGGATCTCGCTGACGGGGCAGCCGGTGCAGCTCTTTGCCTCCTGGGCCGCGGGACGGCACACGGTGCGGATTACTGCGCTCTCGGGCAGCGCAGGCGTCGACAGCCTCGCCGTGCGCCAGCCGAACTGGGGCCGACGAGCAGCCTGTGCGGGAGCGATGCTGCTGGGCATCGGCGGACTGGCCTGGATCGCCCGCCGGAGGCGCGCCTACGAATGCGCAGGGCGCCAGTACCGTTCCGCCGGCTCTCCCTCTCCCACGCGGAGGGCGTAGGCACGGATACGGGCGGCCATATCGGCCTCGTCCGCCCAAAAGGTGCTCACCTGGGAGCGGTAACAGGCAGCGGCGGCGATCCTGGCCGCCAGCGACGCCGCATCCAGTGAAACCAGTCGCGAGCTCCAGTCCCCTGCGCCCAGCGCCGCCGTCACCGCGTCGACCTTTTCGCCGTAGGGATATTCCTCATAGTAGGTGAGCAAGCGGCCCAAGGCCTCGGCCGCCCGGCGGGTTAGCTGGTGATCGACGTGGCCCCCCACCCCCAGCGGGGCATAAAGCGCTGCCCCTTCCGGCAAAGCAGCGATGCGCCGGGCCAGGCTGTCGATCAGCGGCCCGTCGGCCGGGTGGACTGCCGCCCACAACGCCGCCTCGCCGGTATAGAGATGGCGGCCGTCCGGCGCGCGGCGGTAGATGCAGTCGAGGTACTCCCAGTGGACCGCCTCTGCGCCCAGGTAGGCCAGTGCAGCCCGGTCCTCTGCCCGGCGAACCGCCGCCGCATCTTTTACTGCCCAACGCCGGTGCAGCGATTGGGCAAAGGGCGAAAGAGCACCCTGCGGGCGGCCGGCAAATAGCGTGACGACCTGCACCCGTTCGCCCGCCCGCGCCTGCCGGGCGATCCGCCCGCCGCAGGAAAGGACGGCGTCATCCAGGTGAGGCGAGAGAAAAATGGAACTGACCATCGCACGGTTTAACCAGCGTCGGGGCGCAGCAGGTGCCGCGCCCCGACTGTTTCGTGATGTATAGGGGGCTCGCCCCCTACGACAGACTGCTGCCTAGGGATATTCCCGCGGCACGATCGGCAGGTAGAGCGCGTATCCCGCCGCCTCCTGCACGAC
>JAFGEI010000005.1 GCA_016931695.1 Anaerolineae bacterium
CCCTTTTCCCCTTCCCCGTGCTTGGCAGGGCAATCTACTGAAATGTGCCATTGTCAAACTACTGAGACTATCCAAAACGAGGTTGCCTCATTTCCTGATCCGGCATACAATGAGAACGCGCAACTGCTCAGGCTGCCCTCCCAGATGCTCTCCCGCGCTGGAGAAGGGGGAGGATGTGGGGGCAACCGGCTGAGTAGCTACAAGAACGCAAGCATCCACACCCTGGAGGCAGGCAATGACCGAGATTTTACGGGCGGAGAAACTGCGCAAGCAATACCAGATGGGCGAGGTCACGGTCGATGCCCTGCACGGCGTCGACCTTGCCGTTGTAAAGGGGGAATTCGTCGCCATCATGGGCCCCTCGGGGGCCGGCAAGTCGACCCTACTCCACTTGCTGGGCGGCCTCGACAGCCCCAGCGACGGCGACGTGCTGCTGGGCGGCAGGCGGCTGGCCCACCTGAGCGACGACGAGATCACCGTCGTCCGCCGACGGGAGGTCGGCTTTATCTTCCAGTTCTACAACCTGCTGCCCACCCTCAGCGCGGCCGAGAACGTCGCGCTGCCGCTACTGATCGACGGCAAGCGCGCCGGCGAATACGGCGCACGCGTCGACGAACTGCTGCACATGGTGGGGCTGGACCAGCGCAAGAACCACAAACCCGACCAACTCTC
Organism: Anaerolineae bacterium; assembly: GCA_016931695.1. Taxonomy (GTDB): domain Bacteria; phylum Chloroflexota; class Anaerolineae; order B4-G1; family DUEL01; genus JAFGEI01. The sequence goes on from JAFGEI010000005.1 coordinate 673, forward strand.
CGGCGGCGAGCAGCAGCGGGTCGCCATCGCCCGCGCCTTTGTCAACGACCCCAAGATCGTCCTGGCCGACGAACCGACCGGCAACCTCGACTCCAAGGCCGGCACAGCGGTCCTGGAACTGCTGCGCCGGGCCAGCAGGGAAATGGACACCACCGTCGCCATGGTGACCCACGACCCCGGCGCCGCCTCCTACGCCGACCGGGTCGTCTTTTTGCAAGACGGACAGATCGTGCGCGAACTGACCGCCGACGAGGGCGAACTTGGCAGGCAAGAGATCATCGACGCTATGGCGGAGCTGGAACTGTGATCAAACCAGAATTCGTGCCAATTCGTGTTAATTTGTGGAGGACAAAATGCCCTTGATCCAAGTGGAAAAAGACAGCATCTTTTACGCCCGGCACCAGGGCGAGGGGCCCGCCATCATCCTCATCCACGGCGCCGGGGGAAGCCGCCTGCACTGGCCCGCCGCCCTGCGCCGGCTGCCGGGTACCGTCTATGCCATCGACCTGCCCGGGCACGGGCGCGCCGGCGGCAGCGGGCGGAAGCGGATCGACCAGTACGCCGCCGGCGTGGTCGGCTTGATGAACGGGCTGGAGATTGAGCAAGCGGTGCTCATCGGCCACTCGATGGGAGGCGCCATCGCCCAGGTAGTCGCCCTCAGCGCACCGCGCCGCGTCCTGGCGCTGGTGCTGCTGGCCACGGGGGCCAGGCTGCGGGTCGCCCCGGCGCTCCTCAACGGCCTGCAGCAGAATGCAACAGGGGCCATCCAGCTGATCACCCAATGGGCCTGGGGGCCAAACGCGGCGCCGGACCTGGTCGCCGCGGCGGAACAAACGATGCTGGGCACAGACCCCCAAGTGCTCCACGACGACTTTGCCGCCTGCGACCAGTTTGACGTCCGAGACCAGATCGACGGGATCGAGGCCCCCACGCTGATATTGACCGGTACGGAGGACCAAATGACCCCGCCGCGCTTTGGGCAGTGGCTGCAAGAACACATTGCCAGTGCACGCTTCCAGCCCGTCGAGGGAGCGGGTCACATGCTCATGCTGGAACAGCCAGGCGATGTGGCAGCGAGCATAGAGGAATTCTTACAGCAACTGTAGCCGCTCAGCCCGGCTGTCAACGGTTGCCTTCCGCCATCATCTGAAACAGCGCCAGGAACTCGCCATTGTCCTGCGTGCCGCGAAGGACCCGGAGCAAATCCTGCATGGCCTGGTGCTGAGGATAACCAGACGAAAGCGAGTCCAGGAAACTCTGGCGCATCAGCCATACGTGCTGCAGCACCTCTGGCTCCAGCAGCAACTCTTCGCGGCGCGTCCCCGAGCGTTCGATGTCAAAGGCCGGGAAGGTGCGGCGCTCCTGCAGCCGCCGGCTCAGGTGCAGCTCCATGTTACCCGTACCCTTGAACTCTTCATAGATCATGTCGTCCATCCGGCTGCCCGTGTCAATCAGGCAGGTGGCAATGACCGTCAGGCTGCCCCCTTCCTCAATGTTCCGGGCGGCGCCAAAAAAGTTCTTGGGCGGATAGAGTGCAGCCGGGTCGAGACCTCCGGAAAGCGTCCGGCCACTGGGCTGAACGACCAGGTTGTGGGCCCGTGCCAGGCGGGTGATGCTGTCCAACAAGATCACCACGTCGCGGCCGCATTCGACCAACCGCTTGGCCCGCTCCATCGCCATCTCTGCTGCCCGGGCGTGATTCTGCACCGGCTCGTCAAAGGTGGAACTGATGACCTCTGCCTCCACAGAGCGGTCCATGTCGGTCACTTCCTCCGGCCGCTCGCCGATGAGCACGACCATCAGGTGAACTTCTGGATGATTGGCGCTCACCCCATTGGCGATCTTTTTGAGCACCGTCGTCTTGCCCGCCTTGGGCGGCGAGACGATGAGACCGCGCTGTCCCTTGCCGACGGGCGTGATCAAGCTGAGCAGACGGGTGGTCAGATTGTGCGGGTCGGTCTCGATGACCAACCGCTCATCAGGAAAGATGGGGGTCAGGCGCTCGAAGCGGGGGCGCTGCTTGGCCTGCTCTGGATCAATGCCATTGACCGCCTCCACTCGCAGTAAGCCAAAGTAGCGCTCGTTCTCCTTGGGCGGTCGAACCTGGCCCACAACCATGTCCCCACGCCGCAGGCCAAAACGGCGAATCTGCGATTGGGAAACATAGACATCCTCTGGGCTGGGCAAATAGTTGTGGGTGCGCAAAAACCCAATGTTATCATCTACGACATCCAGCACTCCGCCATCAAAAATCAGCCCCTCCTGCTCTGCCTTGGCGCGCAAGAGACGCAGAATCAGGTCCTCCTTTTTCAAGCGGCTGAATCCCGAGACGTCGATCTCGCGGGCCATTTCTCTCAGCTCGCTCAGTCGTTTGGCCTCAAGATCGGCAATATCCATGCCTTCTAGAATATGTGTCACCTCGTCCTCCTTCACAGTGGCTGTGTCATTCGCCATATGCGGCAATAAACTCCTCCGCCTTCTCTACCAAATCCCGATTCCCGATGTAGAGCGGTACGCGTTGGTGCAACGATTCAGGGAGAATATCCAAGATCGGTTGTTGGCCATCCGAAGCATACCCGCCAGCATGCTGGGCAATAAAAGCCAGAGGCGCCGCTTCGTAGAGCAAGCGAAGCTTGCCGCGCGGGCCTTTTGGCTTCCGTCGGTCAGCCGGATAGTAATAGATTCCCCCAGCCAACAAGTTGCGATGAAAATCCGCCACCAGGGAACCGATGTAGCGCCCGGAAAGCGGCTCGCGCGGGTCCTCCTCGTTCATCCCCTGCAGCCAACGAGTAAAGCGCAGCACACCTTCGCCCCAGTACTTTTCGTATCCCTGGTTGACGCTAAAGTACTTGGCCTTGTCCGGTATACGGATGTTGGGGTGAGAGAGCAAGAACTCGCCCACACCAGGATCGAGGGTAAATCCGTGCACGCCGTTTCCCGTCGAGTAGATCATCATGGTGCTGGAACCATAGATGATGTAGCCAGCCGCCACCAAATCCCGCCCCGGCTGCAGGCAGTCCGCCTCCGTTGCCGGCCCCTCTTTTGTGATCCGGCGATAGACGCCAAAGATCGTGCCGATACTGACATTGACGTCGATATTCGACGAGCCATCCAGGGGATCAAACACCAGGATATACCGCCCAGCGGAGTATTCTTCGGGAATGGAAATGACACCCGGAACCTCTTCCGAGGCCATCAACGCCAGGCGGCCGGTATAGGAATTCATGCGCACCATCGTTTCGTTGGCAAAGACATCCAGCTTCATCTGCGCCTCTCCCTGGATGTTCATCTTGCCAGCCAACCCCAAAATCTCCACCAGGCCCGCCCGCGTCGTTTCGCGGGCAATGATCTTGGCCGCCAGGGCGATGTCGTACAACAAGTTGGTAAACGCCCCCGTTGCGCCGGGATGCGTGTACTGCTGATCCAGAATGTACCGTTCGATCGTAATGATCTCTTCGCGAATGCCATTCGGCCGCTCGTTCATCGATTACCCCCTATACCAAACCCACTTGGAGCCGCGCATGCTTCTGATGATATCCGTCGTGGAAAGAATGCCCAGCGGCGTATTTTTGTCGTCGACAACCAACAAGCGATGGATCCTGCTTCCCAACATCTTTTGGGCGGCCTCGGACACGGGCGCATTCTCCAGGATCACAATGACCTCGGGAGACATCACCGCCGCTGCATTGATCTGGGATAAATCCTCGCCATAGCGGGCAATCGCATCGCTGTGCGAAACGACCCCCAACGGACGGCTCCCTTCCTCCTCTGAGACGATGATGGCGTGAATATCCGTGTCGGCCATCACGCGCACCACTTCCTGCAAAGGAGTATCCGGTTTACAGAAAATCACGCCCTTGTGATAGATATCGCGAACGTAATGCTCGGCCATCTCCCCCCTCCTGTGTGGAATTTTTGGATGCAACGATTCGACCAGGCCTCCTGGATGCGGGTCCAGAATCAAGGTGCAGGACTAGAAACCGGCAAACCAGAGAGCAAAGTAATACCCGATTACCGCTGCCCACAGCAAGCTGTCAATCCGATCGAATGCCCCGCCATGGCCAGGGAAAATGGTGCCAGAATCCTTCACTCCGACGTGGCGCTTGATCATCGAGACGACCAAGTCCCCCAGCGGCGCAAACACAGCGACCAAAAACCCGGCCGCCATGCCCTCCAACGGGGTGGGATGAGAAACCCCCTCCCGCAGGCCCCACAGCGCAGCGAGCCCCGCTGCGGCCAGCGTCCCAGCCACAACCCCTCCGATATAGCCCTCCCAGGTTTTATTGGGACTCAAGACCGGCGCCAGCTTGTGCCGTCCCCAGGCTCGACCAACGGAATAGGCCGCGCTGTCGGCAAGCCAGATGGCGGGAAAGACAACCAACAGCCACCAAAGCCCGTCCGGCAAACTGCGCAGGTGGATGATGTAGACCCCCAATCCACCGATATACAACGGCCCCACTACCCCCAGCGCCCACTCGGCCACGGGGCTGGCTCCATGGCGCCGCATCTTGCACAGCACTGAGCCCATCAGGACAAAAACGACCCCGGGCTGCAGAACATTCCGGCCAGGAAACTGGGCATCGACAAGCAATACACCTAACAAGGCAAGCGCCCATATCGAAGAGACCGCAAAGCCGTCACGTTGCATCAGGCGACAAAACTCGATCACGGCCGCCGAGAGAACGAGCGCTATGACGAGCAAGAGCCACGTACCCCCCAGCCACACCGAGACGAGTGTCGCAGGTACCAAGATAAGGGCAGTCAGAAGGCGAGTGCGGAACACAATATTCGTGGTATTTGCGTATGGATTAACCAGGAACCAAGCCAAAACGGCGTTCGCGCCGGGAAAAAGCCGCCAAAGCCTGATATAATTCATCCTTGCCGAAATCCGGCCAATAAAAGGGCGTGACGTAATACTCGGCGTACGCCCCCTGCCAGATCAAAAAGTTACTGACCCGCATCTCTCCACTGGTGCGGATAATCAGGTCGGGATCAGCCAGGTCAGCAGTGTAGAGATAGCGGGTGATCACTTCCTCGTCCACTGCCGCCGCCGGCACGCCGTCTTGAATGATACGCTGGACAGCATCGACCAGCTCGGCCCGTCCGCTGTAGTTGAACGCCACGTTGAGGATCAACCGCCGGTTCTCTTTGGTCAGATCGATGGCATGGGCAACTTTTTGTTGTAAATCAGGCGGGATTCCCTCCAGGCGCCCGATATGCCGCAGCTGCACGCCTTCTTGATGCAACTCTCCCAATTCCCGGTCGATGACGTGCCCCAGAATCCCCAACAACCCCTCGACTTCATCCTGTGGGCGGCCCCAATTCTCGGTGGAAAAGGCATAAATTGTGAGAACCGGGATGCCAAACTCGACCGTTGCGCGCAGCACGCGGCGCAGATTCTCGACACCCGCCCGATGACCAGCCAACCGCGGCAGGCCGCGGGCCGCAGCCCAGCGGCCATTCCCGTCCATGATGATGCCCATATGGACAGGCAACCTGTCTAACGGGGGGTACGTTTTCGCTTCTACCTCTGGCAAAGGGGACATGCAGGCTTGGCCTCAGCACACGAACCGTTGAGGAGAAATATAGAACAGAATTCAAAAAAGCGCAAGCGAGAGGAAAAAGCCCCCCTAGACTTCCATGACCTCGCGAGACTTGCGCTGACCGACTGTCTCGACCTGCTCGGCGTACTGCTCGATCAGGTGGTCAAGCTCGTCGCGACCACGAAAAAAATCGTCCTCAGAGATCATTTTCTCTTTCTCAAACTCGCGCAAATCGTCCAACGCCTCGCGTCGAACGTTACGCAGGGCAATTTTCGCTTCTTCAAGCCGCCGGTTGACCAGGCGGACCAAGTCCTTGCGCCGTTCTTCCGTCAAGCCAGGAATCACCAGCCGAATGATCTTGCCGTCGTTTGTCGGCGTAAGGCCCAGGTCGGATTTCAGTATGGCCCGCTCGACTTCGGCCAGGGAGGATGGATCATAGACGCGGATGGTGAGCAGTTGTGGTTCCAGTGCGCTGATGACCGCTAACTGGTTGAGGGGAGTGGGAGTTCCATAGTATTCAACCATCACCCGCTCGACGAGGGCTGGAGTTGCCCGACCGGTTCGAATCGTGCGCAAGTCCGTCTCGAGCGCCTCGATGGTCTTTTTCATCCGCCCCTCTGTCTCCCACATCAAATCCTTGATCATCTCGCCTTTGTCCCTCGTCCTTGCGGCCTCGCTGCTGTTTCTCTGCAACCGCTCAACGGGCAATTATCGTCCCCACCGGCTCTCCCAATATCGCCTGCTCCAAGCTCCCCGGCTGCCACAGATCCAACACAACAATGGGCAAATCGTTATCCATGCACAGAGAAATGGCCGTCGCATCCATCACGCCCACGCGCATGTTGAGCGCATCGATATAACTCAGGCGATCAAAGCGCTCGGCGTCGGGGTTCTGACGGGGGTCTTCTGAATAGACCCCGTCGACCTTGGTCGCCTTGACGAGCAAGTCGGCATCGATCTCCATGGCCCGCAACGCCGCCGCCGTATCGGTGGTAAAATAGGGATTTCCCGTCCCACCGCCGATTATCACCACGCGCCCTTTCTCCAGATGCCGTATGGTCCGCAGGCGAATATACGGTTCAGCAACCGTGCGCATCTCGATTGCTGTTTGGACTCGTGTATCCACTCCCATCCGGTTTAGCGCATCTGCCAAAGCCAGGGCATTGAGCACGGTGGCCAACATCCCCATGTGGTCTGCCGTGGCCTGGTCCATGCCATGCTCGAGGCCATCGCGGCCCCGCCAGATATTGCCGGCTCCCAGCACAATGGCGACTTCTACGTCGTGATTGCGCACGGTCGAAACCTTGGCCGCCACTTCTTCGGCTCGCCGGGGGCTGATCCCATACCCAGCAGGGCCGGCGAGGGACTCTCCGCCCAGCTTGAGCAATACGCGTCGATACCTGGTCACAATCGATCGCCTTCTTTACCCCAATCCTATTTGCCTAGCTCGTAGCGGACAAAACGGCGCACGACGACCCGCTCGCCCAGTTTGGCCGTATAGTCCTTGACGATTTCTTCTACCATCCGCTCCTCGTCTTTGACAAAGGGCTGTTCCATCAGGCAAACGGTCTGGTAGAATTTCTCCACTTTCCCCTCGACAATCTTTTCGATGATGTGTTCGGGCTTGCCTTCCTCCAGGGCCTGGGCACGAAAAACCTGTTTTTCAGCATCGAGCACGGCCGCCGGGACATCCTGGCGCGCCAGGTACTGTGGAGCAGCAAAGGCAATGTGGAGAACCAAGTCGTGGGCCAGGGCGCGGAACTCGTCCGTGCGAGCGACAAAGTCGGTCTCGCAATTGACTTCCAACATCACCCCAACCCGATTCCCTGGATGACCATACACCTCAACGATCCCCTCGGAAGCAGTGCGGTCTGTCCGCTTGGCAACTTTGGCCAGCCCCTTTTCCCTCAAAAAGGCCGCCGCTGCCTCCAGGTCACCATCGTGAGTTTCCAACGCCTTGCGACAGTCCAAAACCCCTGCCGCCGTGGCTTCCCGAAGCTCTTTGACCATTGACGTTGTAATCTCCAACGATTCCCCTCCTCTAGAAAACCCTCGCCCTACTGCCTGTCTAACCAGTGCAGCGCTTATTCCTCGTCATCATCGTCTTCATCATCGTCGTCATCGTCGTCGTCATCATCGTCGTCATCGTCGTCGTCATCGTCGTCATCGTCGTCATCGTCGTCATCGTCGTCGTCATCGTCGTCATCGTCGTCGTCATCGTCGTCATCGTCGTCGTCGTACTCTACGTCGTCCGCGTCGGATTCTTCGCTGTCGCCATCTTCGCCTTCGATGCTCTCCAGCTCATCAGCTTCCTCCTCCGAATCCTCCGCCTCTTCTTCAAAGCGCAGCTCCCGCAAGCGGGCCAGGGTTGCCGGGCTGAGGTACTTTTCGTCCTCCTCGGCCAGCGTTTCCGCCTCAGCCAATTCAGGGGCGTGGGTCTTGCGCAACGACATCCCCTCCAGCACCGCGTCGGCCATCACGCCAGTAATGAGGCGGATGGCCCGGATCGCATCGTCATTGCCCGGAATCACATAGTCAATCGAGTCGGGATCACAATTCGTGTCAACGACGGCAATGACCGGGATACTCAGCTTGTTTGCCTCTTGGACCGCGGTAATCTCGCGCCGCACGTCGATCACAAACACGAGCTGCGGCAGTCCATCCATCTCTTTGATGCCGCCCAGTCGAATGTTCAGCTTTTCGATCTGCCGCTCAAGCCCCAGGGCCTCGCGCTTGGTCAGCAAGGCAAACTCACCGCGATCCCGCCGCACTTCCAGGTTCTTCAGGTAGTCGATCCGCTGACGAATGGTGCGCCAGTTTGTGAGTGTCCCGCCGAGCCAGCGGTGGTTCACGTACGGCATCCCGCAACGCCGCGCCTCCTGGGCAATTGCATCTTGAGCCTGGCGCTTGGTGCCGACAAAGAGCAATGACCCGCCCTCAGCAACTGTCTCGACAATCAGGGCATGCGACTCTTCCAAAGACACCATCGTCTGCTGCAAATCGATGATGTGCACCCCGTTGCGCTCGGTAAAGATGTAGGGCTTCATCTTGGGGTCCCAGCGCCGGGTGCGATGACCAAAGTGGACTCCTGTCTCCAGGAGCATCTTCATAGAAACGACAGCCATCGAGAGAACCTCCTATACTCTAGTTTTATCCTCCACCGCCTTCAACCCGTCTGGCAACCGGTAAGGATGCCCTACCAGCACCGGCCACACGGTCCAGTGGTGTGTGTGATGAGAACTCGCCAGGCGACATTCTACCACAAAGTAAGCGGAGGGGCAAACGTCTCCCAAAAGGGGTTTTTGACTTCTTTGCCAGCTTGGGCTATACTGAAGCTGTGAAATGTCCTCAGTGCGGGGCGCAAGGCCCTCATAGCAGAATGCATCTCTGCGTCAATTGCGGCGCCATTCTCGTCGAGGGAGAAGGCGAACCTCTTGGAGGAGAGGCGGCAATTCTCTTGCGCCAGTTGTCAGACGCGCAGGAGGCCGTGCTTCGCCTGCGCCGATACATTCCCCACATCGTTGCCGAGGGCATCCTGCACGACCAGGAGCGCCTGCGCGGCGAACGGCGCGAAGTGGCCGTGCTCTTTGCCGATGCGGTCAACTTTACCCACCTCTCCGCCTCGCTGGACGCCGAATCTGTCTTTAACCTGATCAACGACCTCCTCGCCCGCCTGGTCGAGTGCGTCCACCGCTACAACGGCGTCGTAGACAAGTTTACGGGCGACGGCCTCATGGCCGTCTTTGGCGCCCCCATCGCCAACGAGAATGACCCCGAGCTGGCCGTGCGCGCCGCGCTCGACATGCAGCGCGCAGCCGTCGAATTTGAACCGATCGCGCACACCCAGCTCGGCGCCCCGCTGCAAATTCGCATCGGCGTCCACAGCGGCCCGGTCATTTCCGGCATCCTGGGGACGCACGAGCAAGCCGCCTATACCGTCATCGGCGAGACCGTCAACCTTGCCGCCAGGCTGGAATCCCTCTCCCGCCCCGGCCACATCCTGGTCAGCAACCGTGTCTACCAACATACAAAACCTTTCTTCGAGTTCGAGTCGATGGGCACGATTCACGTCAAAGGCGTCGACCAGCCCGTCCTGGTCCACCAGGTCGTCGGCGGCCGCGCCCAGCCCCTGCCAACCCGAGGCGTGGCCGGCGTGAAAACCATCCTGCTGGGGCGCGATCAAGAACTGCGCCAGCTGCACGACCTGGCCCCCGCATTCCTCGCCGATCGACATGGCCGGCTGGTACTGATCCAGGGCGAAGCCGGCATGGGAAAATCACGCCTGGTTTCCGAGTGGCTCTCGACCGCCCTGGCCAAAAAGGTCACAATCTGGCAGGGATGCGGCCTTCCCTACACTCAGGGGGTTGGGTACCGCGTGTTCCGCTCGCTGCTACAGGATGCCATTCATTCGTATCCGGAGGGATCGAAATGGGACCGCTACGTCTCTTCTTCCCTGCGCCCCTTCCTCCACCGACTGGTGGGGCTGCCATTGAGTCCAGAAGAAGAGGCCTCTCTGCATTACCTGGAACCGGAACGAGTCAAACATCTGACCGTATTGGCTGTCCGCGAGTGGATACTGGGCGAGGCACAAAACCATCCCCTCGCCCTGGTCCTGGAAGATTTCCATTGGGCCGATGACCTCTCGCGAGACATGCTCCAATCGCTGGTCAATGTGATTCACGATGCCCCGGTGTTGTTCTGTATCATCACCCGCCCCCATCCCGAACACGCACTCGAGATCCCGGACCTACAAGCAACGCGGCCCGTAACGACGCCGATATCCCTTTCGCTGAACCTGGCGCCCCTTTCCCCCGATCACAGCCGCGCTCTCCTGGGCCAATTGGTCAATCTCAGCAACATGCCCGAATCTTTTGTCAAGATCATCCTGACCCGCGCACAGGGTAATCCCTTCTACATCGAAGAATTCGTCCGCATGCTGATTGAAAAAGAGGTCCTCGAACTGCAAGATGAACAGTGGCACGTCACGTCCACCCTGGCCCTGCAGTCCCTGGAGGTCCCGACAACGCTGCGGGGATTGATGATGGCCCGGGTAGACCGCCTGCCAGAGGATTTGCAGAACATCTTGCGGGATGCAGCCGTCATCGGGCTGCAGTTCGACGTGCTCCTGCTGGAGGAAGTCGAACGCCGCCTGCACGGGACCATCGGCGTATCCCGACTGCTCGAACGATTGGTAGAATTGGGGCTGATCGTCAGGCGTTCCGAGGCCGGGGCACAGTTCTTTGCCTTCCGGCACATCCTGACCCAAGAAACTGTCTACAACAGCTTGCTGCGCAACCAACGGCCCGGTCTGCACAGCACAGTTGCCGAGTGTATCGAAGAGATCTATGTTTCCAGGCTGGAAGAACAATCCGAAGTCCTTGCCCTGCATTACGATCGTGCCCGGGTGCGGGACAAGGCCCTACACTATATGTTGCTGGCAGGGGATCGGGCCTGCCAGCGCTTTGCCAATCGCGAGGCAATCGACTATTACAGCCGCGCCCTGCAGCTTTCCCAGCACCTAGCCGGCTACGAAGCGGAACGGTGGCAGGCAGCGACCGGGCTGGGACAGGTCGAACAGCACATTGGCGAGTACGAAGAAGCAATCGCGATCTATCGCGCTGCACTGGAGGAGTGGAAAGAAGCCGCACCCAAAGAACGCGCGCGAGTTATGCTCAGAATCGGGCAGGTATGGGCCAATCGCGGCAACATCGAGGAAGCCGAAGGATGGCTTCACCAGGGAATCAACGAACTCGACCGCATCCAGCAACCCCACCCGGCCCTACGGGCTCAGATTTATTCCGAAGTCGGCTGGCTCAACCTACGCCAGGGCAACCTCGACGGCGCACAACAGTGGCTGGAGGAAGGGCTGCAGCTGGTCAGGGATACCGAGAACTATGACGTCCTTTCGTCCGTCCTCAACCGCTTGGGGGCCGTCTACTACCACCACAGCGATTGGAAACAAGCTGCCGAATGTGTCGAAAGGGCGTTAGAGCTGCGAGAAATGCTGGGCGACATTGTCGGCTATGCCCGTTCGCTCAACAACCTCGGCATCCTCAAGCGCACCAGCGGCGACTCGGAAGGCGCGATCGCTCTCTACGAGCGTGCGGCGGAACTGCACGAACGTATTGGGGAGGTTGAAGGATTGGCACTCGCCCACACAAACCTGGGCGTGCAATACACCGATCTCGGCGATTGGGAAAAAGCAGAGCAAAGCCTGCGCAAGAGCTTTGCCATCACGCAACACATCGGTCATCCGTACGAAATGGCCCAGGCCCACATGAACCTGGGGCGCCTCTACCTGTTTCAAGAGCGGTGGCAGGAATGCGAACATCACCTGGACAATGCCATCCCGCTCTATAAAGAATCCGGCGCCCGGGCCCACCTCAACCTGAACGACGCCTACGACCTCAAGAGCAGACTCTACCTGGAACAAGGGCAACTTGAGCAGGCGGTCGAGTGGGCCAGGCAAAGCCACGAGCTACTGCAGCAGACGACGGGGAACGAGCAAGGTGATTCAATCGAGTGGGGAAGATACGAGCAGTTGATTGGGCGCATCGCCCTGGCCCAAAACGACCTGGAAACTGCCAGCCAGCGATTCGAACACAGTGCGACGATCTTTCGGGCCAACGGCTCTCGATTGAGCGAAGGGCGAACAATTTACTGGAAAGGCATCCTCCTCGCCCAAATGGGGCAATCGAGGGAGGCGGAAAAAGAACTGGACACAGCCCGCAAAATCTTTGCCGAATCGGGAGCTGCGGCCGACCTGCAGCGCGCCGAAAAGGCGTTAAGCCAGCTATCGCAATAAGCTCGTGCCGCCCGCCTGCCGGCAACAAAGAAATCGGACGGGATTGCTCCCGTCCGATGTTTTTGTTGCGGTCCGCCAGGCGAGTCTAGTCTTCAACCCAGCTGCCGATCCCCACTCCCGACGCGCCATCCGGCACATTTTGCAGGGTGGCAAAGGCCTCGGCCCAGAGCGGATCTCCCACCCCACCGGCCCAGCTCTCGTAGCCAGCCCAGCTCTCGTAGCCAGCCCAGCTGTCGTAACCGCCAGCCCAGGAGGAATAGCCGCCGGCCCAGCTCTCATAGCCGCCGGCCCAGCTGTCGTAGCCGCCGGCCCAGCTATCATAGCCGCCAGCCCAGCTGTCGTAACCGCCAGCCCAGCTGTTATAGCCGCCAGCCCAGCTATCATAGCCGTCGATCCAGCTGCTGAAATCGCCGGACCAGTTAGTCGTGCCGCCGGCCCAGCTGTCATAGCCGCCGGCCCAGCTGTCATAGCCGCCAGCCCAGCTGTCATAGCCCGAGCCATAGATCTTGAACTCGCCCGTCTCGGGATCGTAGTAGGTCCAACCCTGGTAGTGAACCGTCCCCGCCAAATCGGCATCCAGGTCCATTCCCTGGTTCGCCTCGCCGACGAGGTCGCTCAAGACCGCGTCCGGCGCCCAGACGCGACCCGCACCCTGCTCCCAGATGCTGTATGCGGCCTCGCCGGTATACTCGCTGAATTGGGGGCGGGCAGTCATCGTCAGGCGATACTTGACCTGATCGGGCGTCAGGCTCGGGTCTGCGCTCAACATGAGGGCGACAACTCCCGAAACCGACGCCGCCGACATCGAGGTGCCTGCCATACGATAGTAGCGGCCGTTGACGCGATTTTCCGGATGCTGCTGGCTGAGATCGGTATTGTAACCCATCAGCGAGATCATGTGCGCACCCGGAGCGATCAAATCCGGCTTGACAAAGGCATCCAACGTCGGGCCGGTGGCGGAAAAGGGCGGGAGGTAATCGTCACCGAAATCGTCGGGCGTATAGTTGTCGGTAAAGGCGCCGACGGTGATGATGTAGGGGGTGTTGCCCGGCACGCCGATGCTGAGCGGGGCGGGGCCGCTGTTGCCCGCGCTGGCGACGACGACAATTCCCGCTTGCCAGGCCGCCATCACCGCCAGGTTGTAGGGATCGGCCCAGTAAGGAGCAACCGGTATCGCGTACATCGAGATGTTGAGCACCCGGATGTTATAGACATCCTTGTTCTCGACAACCCAGTTCAGCCCCTGGAGGACGTCAGCATAACTGCCGACCCCCGTCTCGTCCAGCACGCGCACCGCCACCAGGTTTGCCTCGGGTGCGATGCCCCGGTACTCTTCGTCCCACGGCTCGTAAAAGCTGTTGCCGACAACCCCGGCTACGTGCGTGCCGTGCCCGCTGGGGTCGCGAGGGGATTGGAACAGATGAGGTGGTTCATACAACTCGTCGCCGATCGCGTCATAGTACGCCAGAAAGCGATTGTCCAAGCGGAGGGTGGGAAAAGTGGGGTCAATGCCCGAGTCGAGGAAAGCGACCGTCACCCCATCGCCTGTGATACCGTTGGCCCAAACCCCGGCCGCGCCGACGGCCTTGGGGAACTCGACGTCGACGTAATCGCCCGCCGTCTCGACAGACCGATTGGGAGTAACGCGAACCACGCCCAAAGCGCGCGCCAGCCGCGGCAGGTAACTCGTGGGGACATTGGCCACAACGGCATTGATGATATCAATTTCCGCTGTGACTTGCCCAGCGTTTGCCTGTACAGCCGCGGCTGCAGCTTCCAGGCTTGTTCCCTGAACAATAACGCGCACCGAGGAGGAAATGGGCGGTACAACCCCGACCAAGGTCACTCCAATCAGTGCGCAGATAACCAGAGAAACAACAGCGGTGCGGATACTGACTTTTGCGTTCATCTTTGCTGCTCCTACGTTCATCTATGGGCCCGCGTGGCAATCATTCTTGGTCAAGCAACTCTATTACTATCATACCTGCTCCCCTCTCTTTCATCAATAGGAATCTTGTACTATATGCGGGTCTCGAGCAGCTTTTCCGATAGGAAATTAGTACTATAAAAGACGTAACTGCTCTATCGAGTATTTTGTCGCCACGTCGGGGCAGTGGTATAATCGACGGCAATGAACCGACGATGGCAATTTTGGGCCGGGATCGCCATCAGCGTTGCGGCGCTGGCACTGGCCTTGTTAGGGATCGACCCGCAGCAGGCTGTGACGGCGCTGGAGCAAGCACGGTACGTCTACCTGATCCCCGCCGCCGGCCTCTTTTTGCTTTACCTGCTCGCCCGTTCTATCCGCTGGCGGCTGCTCCTGGGGCCGGCGACAAGCCTGGCCCGCTGCTTCTGGGTCACTGCCATCGGCTACATGGTCAGCAACATCCTGCCTTTTCGGCTGGGGGACCCTGCGCGGGCCATCGTCATCGGACTCGGCGGTGAGGTTGCGGTCAGCACTGCCCTATCGACAGTCGTCGTGGAGCGGGTGCTCGACATGCTGGTCGTCGTGTTGGTCCTGGCAGGCATCGCCCCCTTCGTCAGCGAGGCGGCAAACGTGGCCCAGGCGGGTTGGATCGCCGGCGGTCTCGCCGCGATCGCCCTGCTGGGACTCGTCGTTCTCGCCTTTCACCCGCATTGGGGGCAGCGGGCAGTGCGCCGGGCCCTCGAGAAAATTTCCCCCGCCAATACAGAGCGGTGGGAAGCGGCATGGGAGGGGTTCCTTGCCGGGCTGGCCCCCCTGCGGTCTGGTCGACGCAGCCTGACATTGTTCGGTTGGTCACTGGTGACCTGGGCCTGCGCGACCGCGTTCTACTGGTCAATCCTGCAGGCCATCCTGCCCCACCCCCCCGTCCTGGCAGCCCCCTTCCTGGTTTGCGTGCTGGGGCTGGGCATGGCAATTCCGTCGTCGCCGGGAGCAGTGGGAGTCTTTCACGCCATTGCTCGCTACGGCCTCGCCGGCCCCTTTGGCGTGCCGACGGACCAGGCCATCAGCGCTGCCTTTGTACTTCACACCTTCCAATACCTGGCAATATGGGTCTTGGGGCCGATCGGGCTGCTGCGCGAGGGCATCTCACTGGCCTGGCTGTGGCGAAAAGCATCCACCTTGAAGGAGGTCCAATGAGCAATTGCTATCTCATCACCGGAGGAGCTGGCTTCATCGGCGCCAATTACGTGCACCGACTGTTGGCACGGGGAGAGACCGTGACCGTCTATGACGATCTCTCGCGCCAGGGCGCCGCGGCCAACGTCGCCTGGCTGCAGGAGCAACACGGCCGCGACGCCTTCCGCCTGCGGGTCGCCGACGTGCGCGACCCACAAGCCCTGGCCGACGCGATGCAGGGCGCCGACGTCGTCGCCCACCTGGCAGCCCAGGTAGCGGTCACCACGTCGGTCAGCGATCCCCGCACCGATTTCGAGATCAATGCCCTGGGCACCTTCAACGTGCTGGAGGCGGCCCGCCAGATGGAGCAGAAACCGATCGTCCTCTACGCCTCGACCAACAAGGTCTATGGCGGGATGGAGGAGACAGTCGTGGTCGAGGAAGCCACGCGCTACCGCTACCGCGACCTGCCGCAGGGGGTGCCCGAGACCCAGCCGCTCGATTTCCACTCACCCTACGGGTGTTCCAAAGGCACCGGGGACCAATACGCGCGCGATTACGCCCGCATCTATGATCTACCGACGGTGGTCTTTCGGCAGTCATGCATCTATGGGCCGCGGCAGATGGGCGTCGAAGACCAGGGATGGGCGGCCTGGTTCGTCATCGCCGCCGTCACGGGGAAACCGATCACCATCTATGGCGATGGCAAGCAGGTGCGGGACATGCTCTACGTCGACGACCTGCTCGACCTCTACGACCGGGCGGTGGAGCACATCGACGCAGCGGCAGGGCAGGTGTACAACGGCGGCGGCGGGCCGGCGCATACCATGTCGGTCTGGGCCGAGTTTGCCCCGCTGCTGGAGCAGGCGCTTGGACGCTCAGTCCCGGTGGCCTACGGCGACTGGCGGCCTGGCGACCAAAAAGTCTATGTCTCGAACATCCGCAAGGCCCAGCGAGAACTCGGCTGGCAGCCACGGGTGGGCGTGGCAGAGGGGATCGGGCGGCTGGTGGACTGGGTGCTAGAGAATCGGGGGTTGTTCGAATGAAAGTGCTGATCGTCCTGACCTACTACCGCCCCCACACCAGCGGCCTGACGATCTATGCCGAGCGGCTGGCAAAGGGCTTGGCCCGGCGCGGGCACCAGGTGACGGTGATGACCTCGCGCTTCGACCCCGTGACGCCGCGGGAGGAAACGACGGACGGCGTGCGGGTGGTCCGCGTGCCGGTCGCCTTCCGCATCAGCAAGGGTGTCATCATGCCCACCTTTGGCCTGACAGCAACGCGGATGGTGCGGGAACACGACGTGGTCAGCCTGCACCTGCCCCAATTCGACGCGGCCGGGGTGGCGGCCCGCGCCCGACTGATGGGCAAGCCGTCGACACTGACCTATCACTGCGACCTCCAACTCCCCCCCCGCCCGTTCAACTTTGTCGTCAACCAGGTCGTCCACCTGATGAACCGCACGGCCGGACTGTGGGCCGACCGGGTGGTCGCGTACACCGAGGATTTCGCCGCCCACTCCCCCTACCTCTGCCAGTTCTCTCACAAAGTCGAGGTCATCCCGCCGCCGGTGGAGCTGCCCCCCGCAACTGCAGAGCAGATCGCGGCTGCAGCCCGGCAGTGGGGCCTGGAAGGGCAGCGGCCAGTGATCGGCATGGCGGCGCGGCTGGCAGCGGAGAAGGGGGTCGAAGTGCTGCTGGAGGCGCTGCCGCGCGTGCTGGCGAACTATCCACATGCGCGGGTGCTCTTTGCCGGACAGCACCAGGACGTGCTGGGTGAGGAGGCCTACGCACAGCGACTGGCCCCCCTCTTTGCACAGCATCACGAGCGCTGGACGTTTCTCGGCGTACTCAACCCGCAGAAAATGGCCGCCTTTTACCCTAACCTCGACGTGATCGTCGTGCCCAGCCTCAACTCGACCGAGTCTTTCGGCCTGGTGCAGGTGGAAGCGATGCTGTGCGGCACGCCCGCCATCGCCAGCGATCTGCCCGGCGTGCGACAGCCGGTGCTGCAAACCGGGATGGGCGAGGTGGTTCCCATCGGCGACAGTGCCGCGCTGGCGGAAGCGATCCTAAAGGTCGTCGGCCACAAAGAACGGTACATCCGTCCAAGGGAAGAGATTGCCAGCCGATTTAACAGCGCGCACACTGCCGCCCAGTACGAAGCATTGTTCCAGCGGCTATCCCGCACATAGCCCTCGTTCGGCGCAAGCAGGGCTACTACCCCGCCTGTGCCTGCTCCAGCAGGCTGCGGAGGCGGGCAGCGACCATCTCGATCGCCACCTCGTTGAACCCGCCTTCCGGAATAATGACGTCGGCGAAACGTTTGGATGGCTCGACAAACTCGAGATGCATTGGGCGAACTGTCGTCCGATACTGCGCGATCACCGATTCAAATGTACGGCCCCGCTCCTGCACGTCCCGCTTCAGCCGCCGGATCAGGCGGATGTCGGCGTCGGTGTCGACGTACAACCTGACGTCGAACAACTCCCGCAAATCGCGCTCGGCAAAGACCAGGATTCCTTCCACCAGCACGATGGGCGCCGGTTCTACCCGGCGCGTCTCGGCCGTTCGGGTATGCACAGTAAAATCATAGATGGGAACATCGACCGGCTCGCCCTGCTTGAGCCGTTTCAGGTGCTCGACCAACAATTCGCTCTCCAGCGAGTCAGGGTGATCAAAGTTGACCTGGGTGCGCAAGGCGGGAGAAAGGTGGCGCAAGTCGCGGTAATAGGCATCGTGAGGAATATACGTGACGTGCTCCGCCCCCACTTGCTCCAGAATCCGCATGGCCACCGTCGTCTTGCCCGAACCGGTCCCCCCAGCCACTCCAATCACAATCGGACGCCCCTTCATGCCTTCCCTCCTGCCGCAGGAGCGAGATTTGACCGATAGAGCATCACCCGCACGGCCCAGGCAAGACAACAAGCCGCCGCCAACCCAAACGGCACAACAGAATCGCCTGCTAATATCCCGCCCATAAACAAGTTCTGCAAGAACAATCCCACCACTGTGATTGTCAGCAGCGCCAACAACAGCCGTAACACGACTTGCAACCACTTCCCGCGTCCCCAACGCCAGGGCTGCAAAAGCAGATGGGCGACAAGCCCAATCATCCCCAGCAGCGGCCCGGCAATCTTGAACCACCAGCCAGGGTCGTAGGCTACTGTCAGCGTCAAATAGGGAGAGCGCAGCGCTTCGATCCGCGCGTCGGCCAACGCCAGATACATTTCATCCCCTACCAACTCGATTTCCTCAATCAATTCCCCGGTCGGGATTTCAAAGACCTGAACGTACAAGGGCGTATCGACAGACAGCGATGTCCCGGCCGCCAGCGCAATGCGGACCATCACACCGATCGAGGGGATCGCAAAGTATGCATCGGGAGTCTGGGCAGTGAGCGGGATGGTCAGTTCTGGTCGAGAGAGCGAGCGAGAGGTTCGCTGCAGGCCGAGGGGCATACCTTGTGCATCAACAGCGTTGACTGTCAACTGGGGGCCATCGCCGGTCACATAGACCATCACCAAGGGCCGGGCCGTACAAAGACCGGAAGCGGTCTCTTCCAGCTTGACCTCGCCATGGCCGGCGACGATCAGCGTATCTCCCGCATACCCCACCAGTCCTTCGACGCGCCAGCCCCACATCCCGTCGATTAACAGGCCGAAAAGCAGCAGAAGCGGGCCCAGGCAGGCCAGGAGCGAAAACCCATCGCGCCACATGGACAGGCGCCCAGCTTTTTCGCTGCGGGTCTTGCACATCCCCTCCGCACGCACAACCAATCGGACCAGCAACAAAAAGGCGAGTATGGCCAGCAAGATGCGCGGGACAGGGGAAGCAGACAGCGAGAACAAGCCCAGCCGATAGAACAATTCCGTCGCCGGGCCAAATCGGGCCTGGGCATGTGCCCAAAGATCCGCGTCGAGCGCATCGGGGGCGAACTGGGGGACAATGGCGAGCACGAGCAAATAAAGGGCGAGGACGGACAGCAGTATCGCCATAGCGAGGTTTCCCAGAGCGACTCGCCAAGCAACACGCCATACATCGCGCCGCGGGGTGACAGGCATTGTCATGATTCAACAAAGGGCCCCACTCACGCCAGGGGCCCCATGGAGCCACCCGTCGGAATTGAACCGACAACCGACCGCTTACGAAGCGGTTGCTCTGCCGATTGAGCTAGGGTGGCTCATTTTGCAATTGCGATTATACCATATCAGCCACGCTTGACAAGACAACAAACTCGGCCAAATCAGCCGTTCGAACTGGCAAGCGGCGCCAGATCGTCCGAACTGCTGGGCGAGCCCTGCAGGCGATACCCCCGCCCCCGAACAGTGACCAGGTAGCGAGGGTTGGATGGGTCGGGTTCGATCTTGGCCCGCACCCGGCTGATCAGCTTTTCAACCCGGGCGTCGTCTACATCGTCGAGGTACGATTCCCCCCAGACCTCTTCCACAATCCGGTACTTGTCGCACAGCCTGTCTTTCCTGGCATACAGCGCACGCAGCAGCCGATACTCCAGGCCGGTCAAAGTGGGAAGGCGTTTCCCATCGGCGTACACTTCCCCGGCATCCTCATCCAACCAGATTCCGGACAGCTGATCTTGCCATCTCCCACTCAGCCGCTCGACAAAAGCGGCAAAAACAGCGGCAAAGACAGCTCCTGCATCGTCAATCACTCCCATCCGCCGGAGCGACTGCTGCCCTTTGTCACTCGCGGACTGGCCCTGCGCCAGCTCGAGCAAATGGTCGCGCTCCAGGTCCGTCAACTGCTCCCACAGGCGCTCACATTCACCGCGAATCACCTCATCCCCAACCATCGCCTCGTCGACCAAGGCAATGCCCATCCGCTCATAGGTTTTGGGGGCCGCAGTGCGCGCACGAACAAACAATCGAACGACGCCGTTCAACAACCCCGGATGTCCACCAGTAGACCGCAGCACAAAGTCGACCTCCTCCTCACTCAAGCAAATCTCTTCTTTAGCGGTCAGAATCGAAACCAGCTTGCGGGCGGACGCCTCCTCCAACATCCCCATCACACAGACGTGGCCGGCAAACAATTCGCGAAACTCGGCGCTCTCCGGGTCATCGCGCACTCTTTCCAGATTGCGCACCGTGGAAGTGACATAGACAAGCTGATCCCGGTAGCGATCCCGCAGCGCCCGCAGGTTCAAGAATATGCGTCCCTTCAGGGTTTCAAACGGCTTGTCAAACTCGTCCAGGATCAACACGACCCGCCGGCTGGCGTCACACAATCGTTCCAGCGCATTGTTAAAACCCAGTGGAACGGCGAGGGGATTACGGGGATCGATGATCCGCTGATAATCCTCTTCCAGGTGCTCCGCCAAACCCGATTCGACCATCCAATCTCCCAGCGTCGAGCGAATTGCCCGCAGGATCGCCTCGTAGAACCCTTGCTCAGAGAGGCTCAACATGCGGTTGCAATCGACGTAAAAGAGAGACATTCCCTGGCCGCCGGGCGCGGGCAGGCCCACCTCTTGCCGACTCAAGCGGCGCAGGAAGGCGGACTTGCCCGTATTGCTCAACCCGACGACAGCGCAACAGCGGCCATCGCCGAGATAGGCGGCCAGGCAGTTTTCTTCTTGCGGGCGCGGCACGTTTTCCATTCACACCTCAGGAGAACAGACAAACCGCCAACGCCGGACCCCCGGTCCGTGCGCTGGCGGTTTCGACGGTCCAAGGCCGGCAGCCGCTCAGTGTGCGGTGCGCAGGCGGCGCGTGACGACGAGCAGAAGCAAGAGACCCGCTGCCAGGATCACTGCCGTGAACGCTCCGAATCCGGTAGTCGGCGGGGGCTCGGGCGTTCCAGTTCCAGACAGTGTTGCAGTCGCCGGCGGCGCCGTCTCGGTCTCTTCAGGAGATGGCACGGGCGTAGGCGTCACTTCGCCTGTCGAACGGGGGGTCGGCGTCGGAGGACGGGGAGTGGGGGTCGAAGGACGGGCAGTTGGGGCTTGGGACGACGACGCCGTCGCCGTTGCATTGACATCCACCATATCTTCCACCGTCGCAGTAGGAACCACGTCCTCTGTCATCACGATGGTCGGTGTAAATGTCGCTTCCGGGAGATCGGCGCCAAGCATCTGCCGGCCGACAACCAGCGCCCAGGCGCAAAAAGCAACGATACCGATCAAGAGCAATCCGCCCATCACGGCCACGAGTATGATAAAGGTGCGATTCTGTTGCTCGTCCCCTTCCTCCATCATCGTGTCGTCCATCAGATCCATATCGTCCATCTCGCCTCCTCTCACCACCCCGTCGACCGGGAATGGTGGCAGTTCGTTCGACAATGTGACATCAACTCGGAATTGTCCTTACGCCAGGAACTCTAGATTTGCAATTGGGACGAGCACGGACTCGTCACCGCTGTCCGGCTTCACTCGCGCAACCAACAGGCGAGACCCGGTCGCAACACGATGCATATTGGCCGGTATCTCGACCACTTTGCCCGTCAGGCCAGTATGCGGCATGCGAACCGCCCGCACGCGATCCCCCACCTGGAGCGGATCCTCGTGGAACGGTTCTTGAATTGTATCCGGCGCCGCTCCCAAAGGAATGATAATCTCGGGGCGGCGGGCTCCCCATCCACTCGAGAATCGCCCGTCCAAGATCGCCTCTCGATTGTCGTGCGTTGAGAGCAGTTCAAAAATCTGGTTCGACATGGGGATCGTACCGATCCCCTCCGTGGCAACCACGGGAAAGGAGAGTTTTTTCACCTCGTCGATCAACTCGGGGACCAGTCCGCCCACGATAATGCCGCGCGCTTGCAGCTCCACAGCGCGTTCCAGGGCCGGCATGTCGAGACGGGCGCCGCCAACCAGGATGACCCCGCGGGAGGACGTATCCACAGCACGAGATCGCAGCGGCTTGTCGGGCGATTTGACAGTGACCTGGAGTACGCCAAAGCCCTCGTGACCGTTGCCCCACGCTCCTTCAATGAGCGCCCCCGACACTTCGATGCCGACGCCTTGCTTGGGGTACACGTCCGACACCACGCCATAGTACCCGGCCCGCACCTCGACTTCTTCCGCCTCGGCCTCGATCAGCAGCCGCCCGCCTCCCGTACCCGTAACATGCCCGTCGAAGGGCGAACGACAGGAGCGCCCCAAGAGCATGCCCTTGCTGGCAACTACCTGGCCCGCCTGAACCGCCTGCCCCGGCTTGACCTTGACGTAGCGATCGGCTGTACGAACGGTAACCCCCAATTCCTGCGCGACGTTGATGATATGAAACTGGCCCGGCACCTGAGCGCGGCCAATGACCTGAACGGGGTCCACGCGCTCGCCCCGTTCCACGAGAATTTCGCCCGGGGCCGGCAGCATACGATCGCGCTGAATGATCTTGAGCGGCGAAACTTTTGTCTCGGCAACGTAGCAGCGCATCGCCCTATCCCCCCACGTCCCACAGCCACTGCTGAATTTGCGCCTGCCGTTCTTCAGAATCCTGCGGCAGCTCAAGAGGACGTCCGCGCGCATCGACAATGATGCCCAGCAACCCACCGCACACGCGGCGCTTACCGCCTCGCCCCCGGCCCCCCAGGCCAACGTCGAAACCGCGCCGTGGGTGCAGCTCCAATACCGCCTCCTGCCCGGTGGGCAACGGCAATACTTCCAGAGAGCCGTACGAGACCTCTACGTCCAGAACACCTCCCTGCTCGTAATGCACCCGCACTCCCAGCACAACCTCGCCTTTGCGGGCGATCCCCACAGGAGCGATCACCGTGGCCAGATTGACAATACCGCCGCTATCCAACACCTCGACAGCAGCCATCGGCTTTGCCGCGGCGACAGCGCCCAAGATCGGCGCCAGGCCATTGGTATCGACAAGCAGCGTGCTCACGCCGATGGGTTCAACCGCATCCAGGACGATCATCGCCACCTGGCCCGGTCGAGGAGCGCCCGCCAGCACACTGCCGCTGACCAGAATCGGATCAAACAAGGGCGTGAAATCCGAATATGGCTGAGCCTGCGAAGCGCGCCAGCCACTCCGTGCCGTGCGCAAAGCTTCACGGATCGCTTCTCGCGCTACCGCCTGTTCCAACCACAGCTCTTCCATCTCTTCCGGCACGCTGCCCGGCCGAATTTCCTTGCTGATCAGGTGCCCCAGAGCCTGTTCCTCGCTAATGTCGGTCGGCATCCAGCGCAAAACCGTCTCCGCCCCCCACTGATCCATAATCCGCCGTCCGCCGTACACGGACCCCAACTCGCCATGAATCGAAAGCGAGAGACGCCCTTCAAAGACAGCGGCGATGGTGGTATTTACAGCGCCCAAATCGATCCCCAGCGTTCCCTTGGGCGATTCGTCCAGATACCACAGATACTGAATCAGGCGAGAAAACGACTCGGCGGAGGAAACGAGCGGCACGCCGCTCCACTCGGTGAGGTATCCGACTCCCGGCAGATTTCCCAGGTGATGCTGGCGATACAGCGTCTCCAGCTCGGCGCGAACGCCTTCCAGGTTCTCGACATGCAGCGAGGGCCGGACATTATCGACTGCGTGGAGCTCCACCTGGCCGCCGACAATTTCAGCAACGCGCTTACGCATCACCGCGTTGCCCGCAAACAACATCCGCGGGCGGCTCCCTTCTTCAATCATCGAACAAGCCAGCGTCGCCGTCTCCACCAGCTCCAGAATCGGAATCACCGCCCCGCCATCCGTCCCCCCGGCAATACATACAATGTCCGGCCTGGATGCCTGAATGATCTGCACCTGGTCCTCGACAGAGAGCCGGCGGTTCGGATCCTGGACAATCTCACCCTGCACAGCACTATAGGTCCCCGCCACAGCCTGGATGAGGCTGGAGAGGCTCAATTCCGGCACCAAGCCGCCCAAAACAACCCGGATGGGGCGGGCTACGCTGCCGACCGCAATAAAAGAATCGACCCCCGTACCCGACTCCCGTTGTGGAAGGACCAGGTTCTTTTGCTCGTCGAGCAAATTGCGGCCGGTGATGTCTTCAATCTGCTCGATCGCCCGCTGTACACCGATAATGACGTCAAACCATGGAGAAAACACCGTGGTCAGCGCTTGCCCGCGCGCGACAAAGCGATACGCTCCGCTGACCCGGTCCAGCAGCACGGCCTTGGTCAGTACAGTGCCGCAATCAACAACCAGAATGGAGGCCGCACTTTGCTCAGAAGCCATAGCGCCCGGTTATCCCCCAAAGAAATGGATCAACTCGATCGTCCCATCAATCACGGCATAGATTCGCGAAATCAGCAGTGAAAGACTTGCCGTCAGGGCGGTGGCAAATACGGCCCCGAAGGCGATCAATAAAAAGATGCGCCCAAGTTTGCCCAATAAACCCACAGTCTGATCCCACAGCCCATGAAAGATCGGATGGCGCGGGACAGTAAAGACAAAAGCCAGCAAGGTACAGATCGTCCCCAAGGTGACAACCAGGCCGTTGATCAGCGTCGATCCTCCCGCCGACAGCCATTCGTTCAACGAGCCAAGAGCCAGAATCTGCGGGATGAGCGTGCCAAACAACGCCCCCCCTACGGCCACTGCAGAGCCGACCCCCACCAGAAAGGCGGTCGAGATATTGCCCAACGAGACCAGGCGCGAACGGGGAAAGCCCTTCAACAACAACAAAAGTCCAAGTACGAGCGGCATGATAATCGCATAGCGCTCAATCGAGCCCACCGGTTCGAGCAGGGAGGGAAGGACCATCTGCAAGAACACGGTATAAGTAACAATGGCAGCCGCATAGCCCACCGTTGCACCGACCAACAGGTGCAAGGCCAGGCGATAGAGCGGATTGTCGTGCAGAAAATAGGTCAAAATCAGGATCGTCAACAGCATGCCCGTGATCAGGCCTGCCAGATCCACAATTTCCATCGTCTCTGGCGGTATCATCCTCGTCGCCCTCCGAGCAAGGAAACGATCGCCCCAAGAAACAAAAGACCGACCACGACCAGCTGAGCCGCTCCCAGTGCATTCAAATTGGCAAAAAGGATCACATCCCGGTCAATTTCCAACTTGCTCTGATAGACAGCCGCACCCACCAAGCCAACCACTGCTCCCTCTAACTGCCCGGCCTGCGGATCCAGATAGGGGATCATCAGCGGTTCCACGCGAGCGCTGACGCCGGCCACCAATGCCTTGTCGGGATATTGGGTGGAAACTTGCTCGATCCACGCCTGCAGATCATCGGATTGAGCCGCCAAGACGACGATCATCCCCACATCCGCAACAGTATCGACGCCCTCCATGACATCCATCTGCGAAGCGACCTGGCCAGACCGCATATCGATCCGCCCGCCCAACGAGGCCAACAGCCAATCATAGACTGCTGCCGTCTGCCCCGGCTGGTATCCCAGGTTGACAATCGAGCTGTCGGCTTCCGGTATGTCTTGCAGCACATCCTCCAACACTGCCTCGGCAACCAGGGGGCCCTCCGGCCGCGTACTGACGAAAATCAGACGGGCGTCCCGATCCAACAAGTGCTGCAGGATGGGGCCCGCCACCTGGTCCATCTCCTCCGCTTCCAGCAGGCCATACTCGAAAGCGACCAGCACCGGCGATCCTGGCGTCCCCACCTGCTCAACGGTGGTAAAGAAGCGATCCGCTGCCGGGGCACTCGGCAAGCCGAAGAAGGGGATCGGGAAAAAGCCAGGAACAACGATCGACAGGATCAACACGAGGGCAACGGTAACGCGAATCGGCCAGCCCAGCCGCTTGACACGTTCTTCCCGCGCCGCCTGAGCAGGAACCACCGGGCGGCCCAACAGCTCTTGCAAAAGTTCAGCCCGCGCCCGGGTGGCAGCAGTAGGGCCCATGGACACGGCCTGTCCAACCCCCGCTGGCATGTCGACGATCCCGCTCGGGGACAATGTTCCCCGCAGGCCCTCCAACAGGCCCGCGGCTTCTGGCGGCTCCTCGACGGCCTCTCCTCCTGCTACCCTGGGCTTCATCGCCTTGACCCAATCGGGTATATCGGCTGGCTCAAGGCCGTCGGCCGTCGGCAACGCCAATTCCGGCTCTGCGGGCGGCGGAGCAGCCGCTTCCATTTCCGCAGGCGGCTGAATCTCGCTCAGCCAGGCCGGAGGGCCTGCCTCCACCGGCGCAGTGGGCGGCCCCGCGTCCGGGGCGACCGCTCCAACATCGACGAGCCAATCAGCGGCTGGAGGAGCTGGAGTTGGGGTTGGGGTTGGGGTTGGGGTTGGGGTTGGTTCCGCTTCGCCCAGCCAGTCCGGCAGGTCTGCCGCCGCGGGCGGCGCTTCTTCCGCCGGGGCGGGGGCCGGTTCCAGCCCGCCCAGCCAGTCCGGCTGGTCGGCCGCCGCGGGCGGCGCTTCTTCCGCCGGGGCAGGTGCCGGTTC
>JAFGEI010000154.1 GCA_016931695.1 Anaerolineae bacterium
AACATATGGTTCTCCTCAACAAAGCGTGACACTATTTTACCACGTCTGCATGAGGTGTCAAGGCGCTACCTTTTTTCAGGGGAGTCTCTAATCCTTTTCTAGCATTCCTCTTATGCCGCTCTAACCATTCCCCGCTAAACTAACAGTAACCACGGTTCAGGCTGTTCGCCTGGACACTACCAGCAGTGGTCAACGAAAACACCCGGCGAGAGCCGGGGAATCAAGATGTTTAAGGAGGATTGCTATGTTGCGACGACCATTTCCCAGCTCGATTTCGCCCTGGCACGAGATGGAGCGCATGCGGCGCGAGATGAATCGCCTCTTCTACGGCGCGCCAAGGCGTTCCGCCAGGGCAGCCTACCCGGCAATGAATGTCTGGGCCAACGATGATGGCGCGATCATCACCGCCGAACTGCCCGGCATCGATCCAGCAGAACTGGACATTGCGGTGACGGGCGACACGCTGACCCTCGAGGGGAACCGGCCGCACGAGGAGGTGGCAGAAGATACCGTCTACCACCGCCGCGAGCGCGCGTTCGGGACGTTCAGCCGCGTCTTTCAGCTGCCCTTCCAGGTCGATCCGGCGCTGGTGGAAGCATCCTACCAGAAGGGCATCCTGCACATCACGCTGCCCCGCGCTGAGCAGGACAAGCCCAGAAAGATCGCCATCCAGTCCAGCTAGTTACGGAGGTGATACAATGGCAGAGACAAGAGAACTAGAGGTTCACGAGGCCGAGAAACAAGAGATCAACGATAGCGCTGCCGAGCGCACGCGGGATTGCGCCTGCTTTATCCCGCGGGTCGACATCTACGAGATGAACGACGGCGTCGTCATCATGGCCGACATGCCCGGCATCGACGAGAACTCGCTCGACATCAGCCTGGAAAAGAACATCCTGACCATCAACGGCTATGTCGAACTGGAACAGCCGGAGGGATACGAACTGGCCTATGCCGAGTACCGCGTCGGCGATTACCAGCGCCGCTTTTCCCTCTCCAACGAGATCGACCAGGAGAACATCGAGGCCGCGCTCAAGGACGGCGTGCTGCGGCTCTATCTTCCCAAGGCCCAGCCGACGACGCGCAAGATCGCCGTCCAGGCCGGATAGTTACCCATCCATCAGGGCAATCCCGCTGCGCGGGACCTTGCTTTTGGCCCATCGACGGAGATGGCTGGACGGGCCGGAGTACAACTCCGGCCCGTCCGCCACTCCCCTCTACAATCCATCTGCTTCGTTGACGCTCCCCTCCCACAGCCGCCGCATCTCCCCGCACGTCTCCAGCAGCACCTCCAGCCGTCCCTGCGCCTCCACCCGCCCGTCTTTCAGCACAATAATCTGATCCGCCCGCTGCAGAGCCGGCCGGCGATGCGACACCACCAAGCAAGTCGATTCCCCCATTTCAAAGACCCGCTCCCACAACATGCGCTCCGTCTCGACGTCCAGTGCGCTCGACAGATCGTCGAACACCAGCAGTTCTGGATCGCGCACAAACATCCGTGCCGCCGCCGCCCGCTGCCGCTGCCCGCCGGATAGCTTGACCCCCTTTGCGCCAAGCATCGTCGCCAGCCCGTCCTCCAATTCGACCACGTCCCGCTCCAATGCCGCCCGCCGGATGGCCCGCTCCAGATCAAACACCTCCTCCGGCATCCCCATCAGGATATTGTCCCGCAGCGTTTCACTGAACAGCAGCGGCACCTGCGCGGTGTAGGCACTGCGCGGTGGCACGAAAAAGCTCGCCGGGTCGGTCACGACCTGGCCGTTCCAGCGAATCTCCCCCGCCGCCTTGGGCAGCAGTCCCAACAGCACCCGCAGCAGCGTCGTCTTGCCGGAGCCGACGCGCCCGGTGACGACGGTGAAAGCGCCCCGCGGCAGCCGCAGGCTGACGTTCTCGATGCCACGGTCCGAATCCGGGTAGCGGTAGGTCAAACCTGCTGCCTGCAGCAGCTCCAGGCGGTGGGTCTCGCTTTTGGCGACGTAAGGCACCTCAGGCAGTGGGCCGTGCATATAGATCGCGCCATGGGTCACGATCGCCTCCGCTGGCGCGTCCTGCAGCATCCTAACCATTCGCCCAATCGAGACCCCCACCTGCTTGTACCAGGCCAGCTTGGTGCCGATGGTGGCGATAAAGTCGGTCACAAAGCCCAGGTAGTAGACAAAGAGCGCCAAGTCACCGACGGTAAACGTGCCGTCGCGCATCGCCTGTGCCGCCAGCAGCAGGATCATGCCCGTGCCCAGGTTGACGGTATTGCGAAAGACCGATCCCAACAGCTCGTTGAACAGCCGGTCCTTGAGCGCCGCCCGTTGGCGCACGTCGTTGAGCTGGCGAAACCGCTCCATCATGCGCGGTTCCGCCGTTGCCACTTTGACCGCCTGCACCGCGCCAAACAGCTCGCCAATAAAGCCAGTCACCCTCCCCGTCGCTTCCCGAAGCGCCTCGCGGTAGGCCTGGATCCCCCCCATCGCCAGGTTGGCCGCCACGACGACGAGCACCAGCGGCGCGAAAACAAACAGGGTAATGCGCGGGTTGATCCCTACCATCACGACGACGGCGACCAGGGCAAAAAGCCCAAATCCCGCCAGGCTGAGCGACTCGGCCATGAAAAAGGCCACCTCGTCCACGTCGCCGCGGAAGCGGCTGATCGCCTCGCCGGGCGAACCGGGCACCGCACGCGCTCCCGGTCGTTTCAGGATGTACTCGAAGAGGTTCTTGCGCAGCAGGGCGGCGACGGTGTAGCGAAAGTTGAAATAGACGGCGACATCGGCAAAGATAAAGGCGACGCGCGCCAAGGCCGTCACCACCACCAGCGCCGCCAGGGTGTAGGCATCCAGCCCCGCCGGCGCGTCGCCGGTCAAGCGGTCGAAAAAGGCCTGGGTGATGAACCCCACAACCTGTGGGGTCACGCCAAAGAACATGATCTCGAAAAAACCCAGCAGCAGGTAGAGACCTGGGCGGAAGCGGGCCAGTTGCCAGAGATATCGCCAGGCCGGCAAGGGAGACTGCTGTGGCGCCGTGCTCCGCGCGCTCACGCCAGCACCTCCTCCAGGCCGGTCTGCAGCAGGTGATAAAAGTACGAGCTCGAATCGTTTGCCAGGGCTGCCCGGTCGCCGTATTCCCGCACCCGCCCACCATCCAGGATCATGATCTGGTCCGCGCGCTGGAGCGTGCCCAGGCGATGGGCAATGATAATTGCCGTGCGCCCCTGCACCAAGCGGTCGACGGCGCGCTCGATCAGCGCCTCGGTCACCGGGTCGAGGCGGGACGAGGCCTCGTCGAGGATCACCAGCCCGGGGTTGCAGAGAAAGATGCGGGCAAAGGCCAGCAACTGTGCCTCCCCGGCCGAGAGGCCGCCGCCGGACGATTCCAACACGGTATCCAACCCCTGCGGCAGCGCGCGCAGCCACTCGCCCAGGCCCAACTCGCCGATCACCTGCAGCACCCGTTCGTCGGGAATCGCGCGGTCGAAAAAGGTCAGGTTGTCGCGCACCGCGGCGTGAAAGAGCTGGATATCCTGGGTGACCATGCCCACCCGTTGCCGCAGGTCAGGGAGGGGAATCTGTCGCAAGTCTCGGGAAGGCGGGGAACCGCCCAGATAGATCGCCCCGCTGTCCGGGTCGTACAGGCGAAAGATCAGCCGGGTCAGGGTCGTCTTGCCGCTGCCAGTGCGCCCCAACAGGCCCAGCACAGTGCCGGGTCGGAGGTGAAAGGAAAGATCGTGCAGGACGTTCAAAGCGGGTGAATCGGGCACTTTGTCGAGCGCAGGGGGATTCTGATAGCTGAAGGTCACATCCTCAAATGTGACGGCGAGGGGACCGTCGGGCAGCGCGACACTATCTGCCAGCCGGGGCGGCTGGATCCGCCCCGGCACCTGAAAGAGCTCGCGGATGCGCGCAATGCCCGCCCCGGCCCGCTGCAACTCTTGCATCTGCCGCGTGATGACGTTGATCGGCCGTTCCAGCATCGCCGTGTAGTGAAAGGCGAGGTAGGCGGTTCCAATGGTAATGGCGCCGGCGTAAAAGAGGTAGGCCCCGACGGCAAACGAGACCGCCGTGCCGACAGCAACCAGGAGCAGCATGGCGTTCAACAGGATGTTGATCATCAGCGCCGCCTTGAGCGAGACCTTCATCTGGGCCCGCATCAGCCGGTAAAACCCGCGCAGCACATAAGCCCGAGCGCCGTTGGCCCGGATATCCTCGGTGCCAGCGAGCCGCTCCTCCAGGAAACCAAACAAGTCGGCACTGGCCTGGCGCTCCGCCATCCAGTGGGGCACGGCAATATCCCGCAGCCGTCCCAGGATCAGTAGCGCAGCCAGGGAAAAGACGGCCAGCGCCAGGCCGATCCGCCAGTCCTCTCGA
The DNA here is from genome assembly GCA_016931695.1 of Anaerolineae bacterium. Classification (GTDB taxonomy): domain Bacteria; phylum Chloroflexota; class Anaerolineae; order B4-G1; family DUEL01; genus JAFGEI01. Next base: position 4,356 of record JAFGEI010000154.1, read on the forward strand.
AAGAGCAGCACCAGCACGCCGACGATCAGCAGCAGATTGCCCAGCACCTGGATCACAAACTGGGAGAAAAAGCTGGCCAGCGCGGTCACGTCGCCGTCGATGCGCTCGATCATCTCGCCGGGGGAGTGCTCGTTGTGGAACGACATGTCGAGCTGCACACAGTGCTCCGCCAGATCGGCCCGCAGGGCGTTGGTCGCCGTCCACCCCACCCGCTCCCCGACGTAGGCCGCCAGGACGGCGACGACCTGCTGCAGCAGGGCCACGCCGACGAAAAGCAGTGCGATGTGCAGCAACACCGCCGTCGCCTCTCCCGCCTGGGTCAGGTCGATAAAACGGCGCATGATCTGGGGATTGGCCAACTGCAGGCCGATGTTGAGCAGCAGCAGCACAGCCAGCAGCGTCACCCACAGCCATTGGCGGCGCAAATAGCTGACCAGCAGGTTCCAATACGCCTTGAGGGAAATGCTCGTTCTTTGGGGCCCCATGCTGCCGAGCTTGCTCACATCGCCAGCACCTGCCGGTAGACAGCGAGGGTCTGGCGAGCGGTTTCCTCCCAGGTGAAGGTCGCGGCGCGGGCGACGCCCTGCTGCCCCAGTTGTCCCTGCAGACCATGGTCCTCAACCACCCTGGCCATGCCGGCGGCAATATCCTCGGGATGGTCCGCGTCGACCAATATCCCTGCCTCCCCCACCACCTCGGGCAGCGAGCCCTTGTCAGAGACCACGACCGGCGTACCGCAGGCCATCGCCTCCAGGGCAGGAAGGCCAAAGCCCTCGTAAAACGACGGCGTAGCGAGGAGAAGCGCGCCGTTGTAGAGTGCAGGCAGGTCCGCATCCGGCACGTCGTGCAGAAAGCGCACCCGGTCGGTCAGCCCCAGCTTTTCCACGCGGGCAAAGACCTCCTCGTACAACCAGCCCCGGTTGCCAACAATCACCAGCGGGGCGCCCGTCGCATTGCGATCGAGCAAAAGACGGTAGGCGGAGAGCAGGCCGGGCAGGTTTTTGCGCGGCTCAAGGGTGCCGACAAACAAAATGTAACCCGGCAGCAGGCCGTAGCGAGCCAGGGTTGCGGCGACATGGGGCGGCGGCAGGGGGCGAAAGGCGGAATCGGCGGCCAGGGGAACGGTGGTGATCTTTTCCGGGGCGACCCCCAGCAGGCGCACGAGATCGACCCGCGTGGCCTCCGAGTCGGCCAGGATGTGCGCGGCCCGCTCGACCGCCCAATCGATCTGGTCGTTATAGTAGCGGCGGCTTTCGGCGGTGAGAAATTGGGGATAATAGAAAAAATTCAGGTCGTGGACAGTGATCACAAAGCGGGCCGCCCCAAAGGCGGGGGGAATAAAATCGGGGCTGTGCAACAGGTCCAGCCGCAGCCGCCCGACCTCCAGGCCCAACGCCCAGCGCTCCCAGCGGTGGTGGCAGGGGGTCCAAACGGTGACCCGGCCAAAGTTTTCTCCCCATTCATCCCTGGCCGCAGCCCGCCGGCTGCAGAGGACCCGATAATCGGTCTCCGGGTCGATAGCAACCAGGGAGGGGACGAGGTGGGAAACGTAACTGGCAATTCCCCCCTGCCGGTAAGCCGTGATCCGAGCGTCAATGCCGATGCGCACGAGGCCATTATAGCGAGAGAGGGGATGGTGTCAACCGGCTTGACAGAAAGAAAAGTACGTGCGATAGTGAGAGAATGGAAGAGGGGCACGATTCCTGGTACGCAGCAGTCCTGGCCAACCTGAAGAAAGGCGGGCCGGTCTGCCAGGGGGCCGCGGCATACATCGAGCAGCACGGCACGCCCATTGGCTTTGCCCGGCAGAGCACCGGCGCCCGGTGGACGGTGCGGGGAGCGATCGAGCTGAACCCGGTCTACTACCCGCCGGGGATGGATCCGAGCAGCCCGCGGTTGTTGGGGGCTGTCGTGCACGAGGCCACGCACCTGGAGCAGGGCTTGGCCCACGCCCTGACGGTGGAGGGCGAGGTGGCCGGCTGGCGGGCCGAATTCGACGCCCGGGCCGAACTCGGCGCCGCGATCCCCAGCCCACACTGGCGCACCGTCGCCCAAACCCCCACGCCGCCGACGCGGGCAAACCTGCGCATCGCCCGCGCCGCGATCCGCCAGATGACCAGCTACCGCTACCTGATCTGGCTCCTGCCACTCAAGACAAATATCCTGACCCGGTTAATCGGCCGCATGGCGGAAAGAATCTGGACTCGAGCGCAGCAGCATTTTTCATAGGCGCGACCGGCGGTCGCCCCTACAAAGGGTCACACGGCGTCGTCCAGCGCCTGGCGCACGCGCCGCGCCAGCGCGGCAAAGGCCGGCGTCTCCAGCACCGCCTCCCCCCGCGGGCGGGGCAGGCCCACGTTCACCTCCGCCACCACCGAGGCCGGGCGCGGCCCCAACACCAGCACCCGGTCGGCAAGAAGGACGGCCTCCGGCACCGAGTGGGTCACCATGACCACCGTCTTGCGCCGCGCCTGCCAGATGCGCAGCAGTTCCTGGGCCATCCGCTCCCGCGTCAACGCGTCGAGGGCGCCGAACGGTTCGTCCAGCAGCAGCAACTGGGGATCATAGACCAGCGCACGCGCCAGGGCGACCCGCTGGGCCATACCGCCGGAAAGCTGGGCCGGGTAGGCGGCCGCGAAACCGGCGAGGCCGACCCAGTCGAGGAGCGATTGAACCCGCCGGGCCACCTCGACGCGCGGGGTCCCCGAAATCTCTAGCGGCAGCGCCACGTTCGCCGCTACCGTCCGCCAGGCCATCAGCCGCGGCTCCTGGAAGAGGAATCCCACCCGGCGGCGCGGGCGGTCCATCGGGACGCCCGCCAGGTACACCCCACCCGCCTCGGGCCGCTCCAGCCCGGCGATGAGGCGCAGCAGCGTCGTCTTGCCGCAGCCCGAAGGCCCGACCAGGCAGAGGAACTCGCCTTCCGCCGCTTGAAAAGCGACCTCGGCCAGGACCGGCAGCCGCCGCCGCGATTGACGGTAGGCCATGGCCAGCTTTTCCACCACCAGGAGCGGCTCAGTCATGCGGCAAATAGTCGTCGGTGAAGGCGGCCTCCACGTCGACGGGCGCCGAGAGCAGGCCGGCCGCTCGCATCACCTGCTCCGTGGTCTGCCAGGCGGCCGGATCCGCCGCCCCGAGCGGGTCCCCACGCCAGTACTCTACCGTCGCCGCGAGCACCGCCCGCTGGACCGCCTCGTTCTCGTCCAGGCCGTCCACGTAGCCGCGGCAGATTTCGAAAGCGGCGTCGGGGTCCGCCATCGTGTCCTCCAGGCCGCGCAGAAAGGCGCGGAGAAAGGCGTGGACCAACTCGGGCTGCTCCCGCAGCACGTCCTCGCCGGCGATGATGCCGTTCGAGACCAGCGGGGCATAGTCGGCCACCGAGATGAGGATAATATCGTAGCCCAGCTGCGCCAGCTGGACCGGCTCGTTGTTGGCATAGACCACCGCCGCGTCGACGCGGCCCTCGGTGAGGTTGGCCAGTTGCGTGTAGCCAATGACCTCCAGCTGGACGTCCGCATCCGCCAGGCCGGCCTCGGCCGCCAGTGCCCGCCAGCCGATATAGCTGGCGCCAAAAGTCTCGGGGATGCCGATTCGCCGGCCCGCCAGGTCCTGGGGCCCGGCGATGCCGCTCTCGCCCAGGGCGACCACGCCCACCGGAAAGCGGCGCCACCAGTTCAAGACGGAGACGACGGGCACGCCCTGCGCCCGCGCCAGCAGCACCTGGTCGCCGCTGGCGACCGCAAAGGGCAGCTCGCCCGCCCCCACCAGCCGCACCCCGTCCGTCTCCCAGCTGTAGTCGAACAGCAGCTCGATCCCCTCGGCGGCGAAATAGCCCCGCTCCACCGCCACGTACCAGGGGGCAAACTGGACGTTCGCCACGTACCCCATCGGCAGGCGAATGGGGGTCAGCTCATCCGGCGATTCGCCCGGAGAACAGGCCGACAGCCCCATCGACAACACCAGGATCACAAGCAGAAGCAAAATCTTTTTCATCGACAAGCAACCTCCCACAAAATTACGATTCACGCTTCCCGCCAGCGCAGAAAAAGCCGCTCCAGCAGCACCACCGTGCCGTAAATGGTCTGCGCCAGCACGACCAGCACCGCGATGCCGACAAAGACCAGGGACGTGTCGTACAACTGCTGCCCTTGCTTGAGCAGGTAACCCAATCCGCGATCCGAGGCGACAAATTCACCGACCACCGCGCCGATCACCGCCAGCGTCGCCCCCACCTTCAGCCCGCCCAGCAGCACTGGCAGCGCCGCCGGTACCTCGAGCAGCCACAGCATCTGCCAGCGGTTGGCTTCCAACACCTGCATCAGGTCCCGCAGCTCTCGCCCCACTGAGCGCACCCCAACGACGGTGTTGACCAGAATGGGGAAAAAGACGATCAGGGCACAGACCAGGACCTTGGAGAGCATGCCGGCGCCAAACCAGATCACCAGCAGCGGCGCAATGGCGACGATGGGCACGGACTGGGAAGCGACGATGTAGGGAGACAGCAGCCGCTCGGCCACGGAGGAATGAGCCAGGCCATAGCCCAAGATCGTGGCGACCAGCGTGCCCAGCCCCAATCCGGCCAACACCTCCCGCAGCGTCACCCAGGTGTGAAACCAGAGCGAACCGTCCGCCACCAGTTCCGCCAGCCGCTCCAGCACCAACAAGGGGCCCGGCAGGATGAAAGGCGGATAGCCCCCCAACCAGACCACCCCCTGCCAGGCGATCAGTGAAGCGACAAAGCTGAACAGGATCCACCCCCAATGCATCGCCCCGCGCCGGGCCCTTTCTTGCTCGTATTCGCTCTTTGAGCCGTTCACACGCACATCTCCCCACCTAGCGACAAAAAAAGCCCCCGATAGCCAACGGCCTTCGGGGGCTGGCAAAACAGCACGCTTCACCTTCTTCCATCCGGACTCTACCGTCGGCTTCGGAGTGAGCGGCGCATCTCGCCGCCTGCACCGAATCTGCCGCTTCTGCGGCTCGCGGGCTCGGCAGGCCGCAGCCTGCCCTACCGCCGGTCGGGAATTCCACCCTGCCCCAAAGGTGCTCTGGCAGGGATTATAACGGCTTCCGGACAGCTGTCAAGCTGTACAAAGGATGAGATTTCGTAGCAGGACATTCGCTTTGACTATGACCTGTGCCCAAGTACTGTCATGCCCGCGAAGCATGTCCCCGCTTTCGCGGGGACATGCTTCGCGGGCATGACAGCCCGGGTAATGTGAGAGACCATTTTCGGGCTCTTATGGCAGAGAAAAGCGGCAGTCGCGTGTTCTGCTACGAAATCCCAAGAGGGGCAGGAGTTGTACTCCTGCCCCTCCGCCATCCGCTGGTAGCGTCGCGACTCGCTCGGACTAGGCGTCCTTCAGAACCACGGGCAGATAGATGCGGAATGGTATCTCTTCGATGCACAGCTCGACTTTGATAAACTCTTCCATCACGTAGGGGTCGTTGTACTCTACTTGCAAGGTGCCGGTGTAGCACTCGCCCAGGGTCAGGCCAGTGGAATCAAAGTCGAGGTGGATGTCAGCGCCACCCAGCGGCGGCACGATGCCGCCCGGCGGGTTGACGTCCACCCAGGGGATGTCCCAGTTGCTGCTGAGGGCCACGCTGACCAGCTCGAAAGCGTCGATGCGGCCCCAGCCGTAGGTGTTGTTGGGGATCTGGTCGCCGGGCACACCGCCGCACTCTTGCGTCGTCGTGAGCGGGAGCGCGGTCTGCTCCAGCAGCCAGCCGACCTGGTAAAAGTCGCCGATCAACTCGGGCTGGGCCGACAGCAGCAGCGCGGCCGTACCGGCGACGTGCGGGCTCGCCATCGAGGTGCCGCTCATCCCGCCATAGCCGCCGTTGTTGTAGGCCGAGATGACACTCACGCCGGGGGCGGAGACGTCGGGCTTGAGCAGGCCGGTGACGTCGGTCGGGCCGCGGCTGGAGAAGCTGGCGATGTTGTCGTTGACGTCGGTGGCGCCGACCTGGAAGGTGTTGGCATAGTCGGGCGAGCCGATGGTCTCGCAGGCCGGGCCGCTGTTGCCAGCCGACCAGGAGTCAAAGATGCCGGCGGCGTGCCAGGCGTAGATGGCCTGGTTGTACCACCAGTCAGCCGCACCGCCGCCCCAGGAGTTGTTGATCACGTGGGGGCGCATGTCGGGATCGGGGTTGGCGCCGGTCAGGTCCCACGGCGCCAGCAGGAACTCGGCGCACTCGAGCAGCTCGACCTCGTAGCCGGAGCCGCCCTGCCAGAAGCCGTTGCAGGCCAGCCACTGGGCGCCGGGGGCGATGCCGATCTGGTTGCCCAGGCCGTCGTCACCCAGCATGGTGCCCATGGTGTGCGAACCGTGGGCGTGCCAGTCGTAGGGATAGTCGGGCATGTCGCCGTAGGGATCCCACCAGTTATAGTTGTGGTCAAAGCTGCCGCCCATGTTGCCGCGGTACTGGTTGACCAGGGCCGGGTGGTCGTACATGACGCCAGTGTCGATGTTGGCGACGATGACGCCGGTGCCGGTAAAGCCAAAGGTGCTCCAGACGTCGTCGGCGTTGATCTGGGCGATGTTCCAGACCGGGGCGTCCGGCGTCACATCAACCAGGGGGTCCATTTCAACCGGCTCGGGAGCGGGGATCTCGCCGTCGGGGCCGATGTAGGCCACGTCGGCGCGCGCGATGAGACGCTCGACCATGTTGAGGTCGCTCTCCACCACGACGGCGTTGACGATATAGTGCGGCTCGTAGGTCGCGCCAGCGGCGTCCAGATCGGCCAACAGGCCGGCCTGGGTCCGCTCGGCGGTGCTCCGCAGGGCGTCAAAGACGTACTGGCCGCGCAGCGACCAATCGTCGATGTAGTAGGCCTGGCTCAGGTCCGCCTGCTCCGCCATGTAGACGATGAACCTGCCCGTGCCGCCCGCCAGATCGGCATAGACCTGCGGGTTGACGCCGCCGGGCATCGGCGCGGTGCTGATCGGATAGAGCGAGTCGACGGCAACCTCGGAGAAGTAGTAGTGCAGGTCGCCGCTGCCGTCGTTCATCAGGTACATGTTGTAAGTGCCAGTGCTGTCCGGCGGCAGGCTGAAGCTGACGCTGTCGTGGTCGAGGTTGGGAATGCTGGCGGTCAGCGAGACCGCCACCGTGTGCGTCACGCCGTCCATCACCGAGATGCTGCCGTAATCGCTAAAGTAGCCGTAGGAAGTGTGCTTGTACATGTCGTAGGTGCAGGCGGCTACGCCGGTGAAGGCGTATTCGCCGTTGGCGTCCGTCCACGCGTTATAGTACTCGGTCCAGTCGTAATAGTTCAGCGCCAGCTCTACGTAGGCGTTCTCGAGCGGCAGGCCGGTGTTCATGTCATAGACCGTGCCCATGATGTTGCCCATGCCAGCCGGATTGACGACGGTCTCGATGTAGGCGGTGTCGGAATAGACCGACATGGATTGGGCCTGCGCCGTCACAGCAGCCATGTCAGATTCGTAGCAGTTGGCGTCGGCGGGGATGGTCACGGTGACGACAAAATCGGCCGTTGCGCCATCCGCCAGCGGGCCGATGGTGTCCGGGCCGGCGATGGTATAGATCGAGCTGTAGGTGATGGTGAACCACTCTTCCTGGCCCAGGCCGTTGATCAGGGTCAGGGTGTAGGGTACCGCAGCGCCAGGGATGCCGTTCCCCACCTGGCCCGGCGGGATCAGCTCCACCGACGGCTCAATGACGGGGAAGCAGACCCAGTTGATCACGGCGTTCATGATCTCGGCCCGGTCCTCCAGGTCGACGACCCACTCAAAGGGGTAGCCAAAGTAGACCGCCTTGAAGGTGGCGCCCTCGAAGCGGGTCGAGTTGGCCTGCAGCGTGTCGCTATAGACCATGGGCTCGAAACCGCCGGCCTTGACTGTGACCGCGTCGTCGTAGGGGCCCTGGTATTCGGCAGTGGGCCAGTAGACGTCCCACTGGTCGGGGCGGCCCATGGGATAGGCGCCGAGAGAGCCAAAGAGCGGGTCGGCCGCGTTGCCCATGGTGCCGGTCAGCACCAAGTCCTCAGTCACGCTGTCGACCCAGAAATAGTCGGACATGATCTGGCTGCCCGGGTAGGCATATTCCTGTTCCTGGCTGGACATAAAGACACTGCCGCCGCCGTCCATGTAGGCCATCAGCGCCGGCCCCTCGGTGGTGGAGGAGATGGGGTCCGCCCAGTCGTAGCCGGTCCACCAGATCACCAGGTTGTAGGGGGCCAGGTCGCCCGCAGTGGGCGGGCCCAAAGCTGCGGTGTCCCAGTGATCGTAGGCATAGCCCAGGTATTCGAGGGTCGAGGTGTAGTAGGGCGTGCCGCCGCGGGTGCCCCAGTCCCAGTCGTCTTCGACCAGCAGGATGTTGCATTCCCCAGCGACGTTGAGGCCATAGTATTCCGAGGTCTGCAACACGTTGGCGTCGCCCTCGTTGATGCCGCCCCAGACCCACATGCCAGGGGTGCCAGCGCCGCCGACGGAGGGGATAAAGGCCCCGGCGTGGTCGCGGCGGCCGTTGGCCTCGCCGAAGAAGGGGAAGGCGTCCCAAAAGTCGAGAGCGGTGTCATAGACAAAGACGTGGTTGTTCTCGTCAGACCAGAAACCGCAGCCGCTGACGATCTTGCCGGCGAATTCCGTGCCGTCGGGGTCGACGTACATGCTGTCGCTGTCAAAGCCATAGGCGCGGGAGGACGAGCATTCCTCGGGCAGCGGCGCGACGAGGGTCCAGGTAGGAGTCATGGCGGTGGTGTCGAGCACCTCGACCGTGGTCACGTTGATCAGCGTTGCGCCGTCGTACCAGTTGCCGCCGATGGCATAGATGGTGTCGTCGACCACGGCGCTCATGATGTAGGCGCGGGGCAGGCTCAGGTTGGCGGTCGTAATCTGGCTCCACTTGCTGCCCACCGCGGCGGTGGGGTCAAAGACCCAGGTCTCGGCCCAGTTGTAGGGGGGCTCGGCCGGGTCAAAGCCGCCAGCCAGGTAGGCCAGGTTGCCGTGCACGGCGTTCATGGCGGAGGTGCAGCTGCCGCTGCCGGGGTAGTTGTCGGCGGGGTCGAGTTGGACGGCGGTGTTGGTGTCGGGGTAATAGACCTGGACCGCGTCGGTGACGCCGCCGCCAGTGGGCCGGCCGCCAAAGATGTAAAAGCCCCAGTCACCGCTGCCGTCCTGGAGCAGGTTCATAGCATAGTTGGAGACCGGGGTGACGATGTCGGTGCCGGTATCGGTATAGACACCCGTCACCGGGTTGTAGGTCCAAACACTGCCGTCAGTGTCAGGGGTCGCGCCCGAAACAAGACGGCCGCCCATGAAATAGACCAGGCCGTCGCCGGGATAATACTCGCCGTCAAAGCGGGTAAACTGGAAGCCGGTGTTCGGGCCAAACTGCCAGGCTCCGCCATAGTCCGGCTCCGGCACTGCAGGCGCCGGGCGATTCATTTCCGGGCGGGGCGCCCGCGGGCTGGCAGGGCCTTGCGGCAGGCTCTTGGTCAGGCCGCTGGGTTCCTCGGCGCTCACCGGCGCCAGGAACGTCGCCGTCAGCAGCGAGACGAGGAGCAAAAGCGAAAGTATCGTACTGCGTTTCATCTAGTGGTTCTCCTTTTTCACTTTAGTAAATTTGATCAAACAACATTGTCTGCTTTTCCTCAGCCGATACCCACCACCTCCTCAAAAAAAGAGCTTGCAGTTCTTTGATTCATTATTGTGGAACGAGAAACCTTGCTCGCCAGCGGTTGACTGTTTTGACAACGTCACATTTCCAGCTCCAAGGCGCCAGGCACCTTGGTTTGCCGCCGAGTGTTCAATTTGGCTTCGCAGGTGCCAGTTTCTGCCTCGAGATTTGTTGCAAGAAGATGCCTGGCACCTCCATACTTCTAGGGTGACATTGTCAGGCTATTCAGAGGTGGGCCGATTATAGTACAACTCGCATGACAAGTCAACTGAACGCCCGGGGCTGTAGGGCAATTGCATTTGGCGTTCCAAGCCAATGTGCTCCTGCCAAATTCCCGCCTACGCGGGACAGGCTGACAGATCCGGCAGAGAAATAGACCAAGTCATCGTAACTGCTCAGGCTGACCGCCTGAGCAGTGCCCCACCCCGAAAAGGGGAGAGATGGGGGTGTCGAGAGCGGCTTCGCCGCTCTCGACACCCCCGCTTTCCCTCCTCTCGCGGGCGAGGGTGGCAACTGCGACGCGAAGCTGAGCAGTTACAAGTCATCGTTCTTTTCGGCCTGGATCGGCCGATCCAGGCCGAGCAGCACGAGAATGGGTTCCAAATGCGATAGCCCTGCCCGGGGCTGGAAAATTTCTTGACAACGAGCCCATTTTGTTGTAAAATGAGTAGTGTCGTGGTACTCATGCAACCTATCAGTCTAAGTATTGAAGGCTGACATTGCACAAAGCAGCAAGGAAAGAACCCCAATTTTTCATTCCTCTTCACAATCCGATTGTGAATCGGCCCTCCACATCTATCTCGACGTGGAGGGTTTTTTGCTTGTACTAACTGCCCAAGGCGAAAGGGGGAGGAGGTCAGTCTATGCACAATATCCCAAGTGATCCAAACCCATAATGGTCCCAAGAATCTATCATAAGGAGAAAAGAAAAATGAAAAAGCGCCTGACTGCTCTGGCAATGATCGCGGTACTGGTTTCGTTGTTGATCGGCGGAACCCAGGCCCTGGCCTCCCAGGCCCCCTCACCTTCCGGCCCCGGCGAAGTTGTACTGACCACGCTGGACAACGGCCAGCGGGTCGAGCTGCGCGGCAGCAACGTCCTCGTCCTCAACCTGGAAGCCAATCCCGCCACCGGCTATTCGTGGCAGGTGCAGGGGATGGACCGGCGCGTCCTGACCCAGGTGGAAAGCGAGTTTGTCTCCAACTCCACCATGCTGGGCGCCCCGGCGACCCAGGTGATGCGCTTCCAGGGCCTCACCGCCGGGCAGACCGAGATCCGGCTGGCCTACGCCCGCCCGTGGGAGAATGCGGCTCCAGCGCGCACGTTTAGCGTGCAGGTGCAGGTGACGGACCCGGCAGGGCGCCCGCGCATTGCCGCGCCGGCCCCCTCGACCGACGCCCCGGCACCGACCGGCGGCGAGATCCTGGAGCTGCCCTCCTCCTACAACTGGTGCACCAACGGGGGCTGCACCCCGGTGCGCGACCAGGGGAACTGTGGCAGCTGCTGGGCCTTTGGCACCGTCGGCCCGCTGGAATCGGCGATCTTGATCAACGACGGCGCTTCTCGCGATCTCTCCGAGCAATATCTCGTCTCTTGCAACGTCGACGGTTGGGGTTGCAACGGCGGCTGGTGGGCGCACGACTACCACGAGTGGAAGATCCCGCCGGGCGAGAATGCTGCCGGAGCAGTCTATGAGAACAATTTCCCTTACGCGGCGCAAGACCTGCCGTGCGACAGCCCCTATACCCACAACGAACTGATCGACAGCTGGGCCTACATCGGCAGCGACAGCAGCGTCCCGGCCACCGACGCCATCAAGCAGGCGATCCTCACCTACGGTCCCGTATCGGCTGCCGTCTGCGTCGACTCGGGCTTCCAATCTTATAGCGGCGGCGTCTTTAACCCCCGCAAGCCGTGCAACAGTGTCAACCACGCCATCGTCCTGGTCGGTTGGGACGACAGCATGGGCGCATGGTTGCTGCGCAACTCTTGGGGCACCGGCTGGGGCGAGAACGGCTACATGTGGATCGCCTACGGCAAGTCCAAGGTCGGCTACAGCGCCAACTATGTGGTCTATGGCGGCGGCGGCGGCGATCCAACTCCCACCCCCACCCCCACCGAGACCCCACCCCCCGACGGCACGATGCACGTCCAGGCCATCGACATGTGGTACACGTCAGCCGGTCCCAACCGCACCGTCTACACGCAGGTGTTCATCGTCAGTGACACCGACAGCCCGGTCGCCGACGCCACCGTCAACCTCGATCTGACCCTTCCCAACGGTTCTGTCGCCGTTGGCTCCGGCCTCACCGGGGCGGACGGCAGCATCACCTTCAGCTACAAATCCAGGTCAAGTGGCACCTATGTCTCTGAGGTCACCGGCGTGACCCACACCTCCTACACCTACGACCCGAACGCCAACGTCGAGACCAGCGAGTCGCTAAACGTCCAGTAGCAACTGCTACAATTTGGGACGCCCAGAGCCCCCGCCTGGGCCCAAGGCCCGGCGGGGGCTCACTGCGATGCGAAGCGTCTAGTACCAGAGTACTGGGATCGCCAGATTACCAAGTTCTTTCAGGAGGTACGTCTATGCACCATTGTTCACGACAGCCATTGTATTGTGTCCTACATAGATCCAAAGAGCGAAAGGAGATCATTTCATGAAAGCACGATTGATTGCGGTATTGCTGGTCGCGAGCACGGCCATGGCTCTGCTTGGCGGAATCCAGCATGCCACGGCTTCTCAATCTCCCACCCCCCCCAACCCCGGCGAAATCCAGCTGAACGAACGGGACGCCGGCCGCCACGTTACGCTCACCGGGGATGACGTCATCGTCCTGAGCCTGGACAGTAATCTCTCGACAGGCTACGGATGGCAAGTGCAGGAAATGAATGCCAGGGTACTGCGGCAGGTCGGCCAGGCCGAATGGCAGCCCACGTCCACCTTGATCGGTGCTCCCGGCAAGCAGGTGTTTCGCTTCGTCGGGATTGGAGCAGGGCAGACCACCCTGAGCCTGGTCTATCGACGCCCCTGGGAGGACGCCCCTGCCCTCGAGACGTTCTCCATTCAAGTAGAGGTCAGCGATCCAACTGGCCGCCGCCTCATCTCTGCGCCAGCCCCTGCGGCTGGCCCGGCGGTGCCCGATCCAGTACAGACTATCGACAGCCTTCCCTCGTCCTTCAACTGGTGCAACCAGGGCGGGTGCACCACGGTAAAGAACCAGGGCAGCTGCGGCAGCTGCTGGGCCTTTGGCACGGTCGGCCCGCTGGAGTCGGCGATCTTGATCAACGACGGAACCACCCGCGATCTCTCCGAGCAATACCTCGTCTCCTGCAACACCGACGGTTGGGGCTGCGACGGCGGCTGGTGGGCGCACGACTATCACGAGTGGAAGATCCCGCCGGGCGAGCCGGCCGCAGGGGCAGTGTACGAGGCAGACTTTCCGTATACTGCTGCCGACGATCCGTGTAACGCCCCCCACACCCATCACGAGACGATCGTCAACTGGGAGTATGTCACCAATTCCAGCAGCGTGCCGCCTACCGCCGACATCAAGCAGGCAATTTACGACTATGGCCCCGTGTCGGCCGCCGTCTGCGTCAACACCGACTTTCAGAACTATGACGGGGGTATCTTTTCCGGCCCCTCCTGCACCAGCGTGAACCACGCCATCGTCCTCGTAGGTTGGGACGACAGCGAGGGCGTCTGGATCCTGCGCAACTCGTGGGGCCCCAGTTGGGGGGAGAACGGCTACATGCGCATCACCTACGGCACCTCCCAGGTGGGCTACTCGGCCAACTATGTCGAGTACCAGGCCTCGGGGCCGACACCGACGCCGCAGCCTCCGACTCCCACCCCCATCCCGTCCGGCATCCTGCTGGTCGACGACGACGCGGGCAAGAGCTACCAGACCTATTACGCCAACGCCCTCGCCGCCCTCGGCTACGCC
>JAFGEI010000155.1 GCA_016931695.1 Anaerolineae bacterium
AAAGGTAGAAAATTCGTGAAATTCGTGTTAATTCGTGGCAGAAATTCCGAGATCATCTAGGGCTCCCCCAACTAATAAATGCGCCCGGTTATATAGAGGAGTGACATGCGCATTGTGTTAGATGCAATGGGATCGGACAACCGTCCGGCACCGGACGTAGCCGGCGGGGTGATGGCAGCCCGGGAATGGGGTGACGAAATCATCCTTGCCGGCCCGGAGGACGCCGTTCGCGGCGAATTGGCCCGGCACGACACGGCGGGCCTGGCGATCGAGGTGCTCCATGCCCCCGAGGTCATCGACATGCACGAGCACACGGACGCGGCCAAGCGCAAGCGGGACTCGTCGATCCGCGCGGGGATGCGCTGGGTCAAGGAGGGGCGGGCCGAAGCCTTTGTCTCGGTGGGCAACACGGCGGCGGTTCTCGCCGCGGCGCTCTTTGACCTGGGCCGCATTCGAGTTGGCACAGCGCGCGTCCGCCGCCCAGCGCTGGCGACGATCTATCCTGTCGCCCAAACACCGGTTTTGTTGCTGGATAACGGGGCAACTGCCGACTGCCGGTCAGAGGATTTGCTCCAGTTTGCCCGCATGGGCGCAGCATACGTCGAACAGGTGTGGGGAATCTCCAATCCGCGCGTCGGCCTGGTCTCGAACGGCGAAGAGGCGGACAAGGGCAACATGTTGGTCCGCGAGACGTTCGGCGTGCTGTCGGAGAGCAGCCTCAACTTTGTCGGCAACGTCGAGCCCAAAGAGGTCACCCGTGGCGCAGCCGACGTGATTCTGGCCGACGGTTTTACGGGGAACGTGATGCTCAAAACCACCGAGGCCATCGCGTCGTTTCTCTTTCGCTACTTGCGGCGGGAACTGACGGGAAGTACGCTCAACAAGCTGGGGCTGGCGCTGATGCTGCCGGGGCTCGTGGTCATGCTGCCGGGATTGCTGTTGTTGGTCCCATCGCTGCGGCGGGTAGCGCGGCGGCTCGATTATGCCGAATACGGCGGGGCGCTGCTGCTGGGCGTGGAAGGGATCGTCATCATCGGGCACGGCCGCTCCAATGCCCGCGCAGTCAAGAATGCCATAGGGCAGGCGCGCCGCGCGGTGGAAAGCGGTGTGCTCGACGTGGTTCGAGGCACCCTGGTTCAGAAAGCTTAAGTGGAAAGGGGGAGAGGAATGGAGCGCAAGCGAGTTGTCATCACCAGTGTCGGTGCCATCACCCCGCTGGGGCTCGATGCCAAAGTGACGTGGCAGGGCCTGTTGGCGGGGCGGTCAGGCGTTGCGCGGATCACGCAATTCGACGCATCGGCGCTGCCCTGCCAGATTGCCGGCGAGGTAAAGGGCTTTGATCCCAAGAACTATATTCCGTTCAAGGAGGCCCGGCGGCTGTCGCGGGCTTCTCAACTGGCAATCGCCACCGCGCAGGAGGCGCTGGCCGATGCCGGGCTGGAGCCTCCCTTGGGCGAGAGGAGCGGCGTGCTGATTGGAACCGCGGTCGGCGGGATGGAATGGCTGATCGAACAAACCGCGCTCTACTGGGAAAAGGGGCTTTCTCGCGTCAGTCCTTTTGCCATTACCGCCGCGCTGCCCAACATGCCCTGCCACAACGTCAGCCTGTGGGCCCAGGCGCTCGGCCCCATCACCACGATCGTCACCGCCTGTGC
Source organism: Anaerolineae bacterium (assembly GCA_016931695.1). Lineage (GTDB taxonomy): Bacteria > Chloroflexota > Anaerolineae > B4-G1 > DUEL01 > JAFGEI01. The sequence continues at coordinate 1,656 of JAFGEI010000155.1, forward strand.
AACAGGAACCCAGTCGGTGGGAGAAGCAGCCGAGTTCATCCGCCGCGGCGCAGCCGACCTGATGATCGCCGGCGGCGTGGAGGGGCTCATTCACGAAATCCCCGTCGGCGGTTTCTGCGCCATGCGCGGCCTTTCCCTCCGCAACGACGAGCCGGAAAGAGCCAGCCGGCCCTTTGACGTCGATCGCGACGGTTTTATCTATTCCGAGGGGTGCGGCCTGGTCGTGCTGGAGAGCCTGGAACACGCCCAGGCCCGCGGCGCGCCGATCCTGGCCGAGGTCCTGGGCCACGCTTCTTCGTCGGACGGCTTTCACGTCGCCCAACCAGACCCGGAAGGGCGCGGAGCGATGCGCGCCATGGCCTGGGCGCTGGAAGATGCGGGGATTCGGCCAGATCAGGTCGATTACATCAACGCTCACGGCAGCAGCACCCCCCTCAACGACATCAGCGAGACACGCGCAATCAAGGGAATTTTTGGCGAGTATGCATACCAGATTCCCATCAGTTCGACCAAGTCAATGATCGGCCACGCGATGGGCGGATCCGGGGCCATCGAGGCGGTCGTCTGTGTCCTGACCCTGCGCGACCAGGTAATTCATCCGACGATCAACCTGGAAAACCCCGACCCGGAGTGTGATCTGGACTATGTGCCGGGCAAAGCTCGTCCGGCCAAGGTGCACATTACCCTTTCCAACTCTTTTGGCCTTGGCGGCCAGAACGCCTGCCTGGTACTCGGCCGGTTTGAGGGATGAAATGCGGATTGTAGCCGACGAGAAATATATCTCGAGACGGGAGTGGGTGGGGCAGTACGTGGGGCTGTTCAGCCTGGTGGTCATGCTCGGCGTGGTGGTCGTTTCGTTCTTTTTCCTCAGCACGCTGTCCACGCTGGGATACGTCGCGCTGATGGCAGCAATGTTCGGCGCCATGATGCTGTCGTTTGTCGCCGGTTATTTCGGCGAGCGCTTTGTCGGCCCAGCGGCACATCACACCCAAGTGCGCAAAGAATTAAAGCGGCTGGACGACCAATACGTGCTGTTCCAGTACACCCTCCCCGCACCGCACGTCCTGCTAGAGCCGAGTGGGCTGACGGTGATCGTGGTCAAGTCGCAGGTGGGCAAGATTACCTGCGCAGATGGGAAATGGACGCAGCGGCAACGGTTCAGGTTCTTTCGCCAGTTGGGCGGGCAGGAGGCCCTCGGCCAGCCCGACCGGGACGTCGAGCGACAGGTCGAATCCATGGCGCAGTACCTGCAGGTACGCCTGCCCGGGGTCGAGGTGCCGATACGGGGGGTGTTGCTGTTCGTCCATCCGCAGGTCGAACTCGACGTCAAGGGTCCGGTGTTTCCCGTCTTTACGGCCAAAAAGCTGAAATCGTGGCTGCGCCGCTCTGGGTCGGAGACACCGTTGCCCGGCCCGGTCCTCAAGCAGGTTGAGCAAGCACTGCGGGGGGAGACAAACGAATCGGACTGACCTTCCCAGAACAGGGAGCAGGGGCAGAGTTGAACTCTGCCCCTGCTGTGTTGTGCAGGAGCGCAGCGTGCTGCGCAAGTCCAATGACGTGCGTTTACCCGCCCAGCTCTTTGAGCTTGGCCTCCCACTTGGCGTAGAGCTTGCTATAGATCGATTCGCTGAGCTCGCCGGACGCCAGCCGCATGTCCAGGTTATCCAACATCGACTGGACGTCGGCCATCGTCTGGGGGGTGGCAGGAGCGGCGTCTGGTGCTGGCGCGGCAGCCTGGGGTTGCTGACTCGGCTGCTGCATCGCCTGCCCCATCATCTGGGCCATTGCCATGCCCATGCCAGCACCGGCCCCCAGGCCGACACCAGCCCCGGTCAGTCCACCGGCCTCGCCGCTGGACTGGGCCGCGTCGCGCATCGCCCGCGCAGCCTGGAACTGCATGTAGGCACCCATGTCGCCAATGGCGCCCATCGAAGCCGCCTCGTCGATCGCCTTGGCGGTCTCTTCGGTGGGGCTGATCGACTCGATATAGACGTTGTTGAGACTGATGCCCCGCGCAGCAAAGTCGTCGGCCGCCTTGGCCTTGATGCCCGCCGCCAACTCTTCCATCATCGCCGGCAGGTCGAGGATGGAGCGCCCCATCTCCCCCATCAGATCGGTTATCTTGGTGATGACGATGCTGCGGAGAAACTTTTCGACATCGACGGTACGATACAGTCGCTGCGTGCCGACGATCTTGTTGACGAACAACTGTGCGTCCTGGATGTGCATGGCGTAGGTGCCAAAGGCGCGCAGGCGGGCCATGCGCAGAACAGGGTCGCGGATGGTGATCGGTTCCGGGGTGCCCCACTTCATGTCGAGCAGTTCGCGGGTGGTGACAAAATAGACCTCGGCCTTAAAGATGGTCTGCTGCTGGTCGGAAAAGAGGTGCTTGCCGACAAACTCGGTCAGCAGGGGAACGTTGGCAGTGGTAATCGTGTGGCGGCCCGCGCCAAAGACATCCATCCCCTTGCCGTCGCGGAAAAAGACCGCTTCCTGGCTCTCCCGCACGATCAGCTGGGAACCCAGTCGAAAGTCACCGGAACCGCGTTCGGGGACGCGGTTGACGATTTCGTTCTTACCCTCATCGATAAACTCGATAACGTCGATAATCCTTCGTGCCATTTTGTTTCCTCCTTAACCCGGGCACTAGACCACTTCTTGCGAGGAGCCGAGGATCACCTGCTCGCGCATATCAAAGGTTTGATTTGCTTCAGCGCAGATGCTCATGACCTGCCGGAGTGCCTCGCCCAGCCCCTCGCCGCTGGGAATTGAGGTCTCGAGGCTGTTCAGCGCGCCAGAGAGCCGCTCGACGTACCCCATCAGCTGGTTGTCAAAATCGTACAACTGATCCAGTTCCTCCTCCTTGACGTGGACGGCGGCAAAGAGACCAGCATAGCCATAGGTTGCCCTGGCAACCCGGTCGATAAAGGTCTGCAGCTTGGTCGTGGCATTGCCGATTTCGTCCAGGTACTCGAACCGCCCAGCGCTGATCAACTGCTTTTGCAGATCGTCCATCCGCTGGAGCTGGATTCCCATCTGGGTAGCGATGGCCTCTCGCAGCAGCTTGTCCGCTTCGCGGCGCATCTCTTTTTCTTTGTAGCCCTTGTACCCCGGGATCTTGCCCACCAGCTTTTCCAGCCAAGATCGCTCGTCACTCACCCGTTCATACAGATCACCCATTGCTTTCCCTCCTTAAAATTGGTGTTTCAGTATGCTGAGCAGCTACCTGCTCTGCCATTATAGGCCAAGTCGATAAAAAAGCCAAGCCCCCATCAGCGCCCGCCAGGACACCCCCGTTTTGTAAGTTGGGATATCAGCAGCAGCTGGCTGAGCGGTTCCATTATACCACTGTTGAGCCAAACAAGGGATGCTCCAGGAAGACAGATGCCTGACTGATAGCTGACAGCGGCTACGGGATATGCCGCTCCAGCCAATCCGCCACATCGGCCAACACCTGTTCGCGGTCGAGGTCGTTGTGCAGTTCGTGGTATCCCCCCTCGTACACGCGGCGCTCCTTGTCCGCCATCGTCACCCGGTCGTAAAAGAGCTGGCTGGCGGCACAGGGAACGATCTGGTCATCCGTGCCGTGCACGATGAGCAGCGGCACAGACAGATCGGCCGCGTGAGCCAGTGTCCAGGCGATGGCGGTCTGGCCGGCCACGCCCGTCCGCGGCGTCGCCCGGTCGTGTACCAGCGGGTCATCCCGATAGGCCTGCACCACCGCCGCGTCGCGGGAGATTCCCTCGACTGTCAGACCGGTCTTGAGCGTCAGCCGCGGCAGGACGTGCGAGAGCAGGCGGGCCAGGGCAACCATCAGCGGCGAAAGGCCCTCCGTGCTCAATCCCGGCGCCGAAGCGATCACGCCGTGCAATCCCTCCGGGTGATGCAACACATACTCCAGCACAATCAATCCGCCCATGCTGTGGCCCATGAGAAAGATTGGCCGTCCTGTCTCCTGCTGGCCGACCGTGCGCAGAAAGGCCGCCACGTCACCGCGATATTCCTCCCAGGCATCGACGTGGCCCCGCCGGCCTGGCGAACGGCCATGTCCCCGCAGGTCAAAGCTGTAGATTGCATAACCGCGGCGCAGCAGGTAGTCCACCACGCTGGCATAGCGCCCGCTGTGCTCGCCAATACCGTGCACGATACACAACGCTGCCCGCGGCGCCTGGTCCGGTTTCCAGCACTGATAGTATAGCGTCAGGCCCGCCGCACTGCTAAATGTTCCCTCGCTGTGATTCATCGCACCTCCAATCCTGCTCCTCACGTAACTGCTCACCATGCTATTTAACTCGACAATGGCACATTTCAACATTAGATGCTCTACCGCAGTGGGAGAAGGGGAAAAGGGGGTTTCGCAGGCGGCGAAGCCGCCTGCGAAACCCCCTTTTCCCCCTTCCCCGT
>JAFGEI010000156.1 GCA_016931695.1 Anaerolineae bacterium
AGTTGCCACCCTCGCCCGCGAGAGGAGGGAAAGCGGGGGTGTCGAGAGCGGCAAAGCCGCTCTCGACACCCCCATCTCTCCCCTTTTTGGGGTGGGGGTACTGCTCAGGCGGTCAGCCTGAGCAGTTACGCAGGGAAAAGCAATAGTTGCGTGTTCTGCTACGAAATCCCCATTTGGAGGCTATTTGTCAAATTCTCGAATTGAGGTAGAATAACGTCGGCAGTCCATTCACTCCGCATGGAGGCCAGTGGAGCGATGTTTCGGGGCGTGGCGCAGCCCGGCTAGCGCGCTACAATGGGGTTGTAGAGGTCCCGGGTTCAAATCCCGGCGCCCCGACTATCCTGGGGGGCACAGCGATGTGCCCCCATTTCATACATCTACGTCACTACTACCTCAGCGACTTGTTAAGAGTTCATTCATTTGAAAAAGCCGTCGGGCAACCGCCTCAGCGAATTTGTCGGCAAGGGAATTGGTTGGATCAAGTAGCTTTCTGACGATTGCATCAGAGAGAGTGTCCTGTGCAACCTCAGCGGATGCTGATTGGGGAGGGGTGAGAGCCGCGATACGTGCTGCTACAGCATCAGTGGGAAGCCCTCCATAAGTACTCTCGGTCGTCATAAGACTTTCATGCATCACATTTTGAGAAATGGCCTTCATGTCGGCCATATCTTTCGCGCAAGTGATCGCGTATGCAATGTGGGTGTGGCGAAGTTGGTGCGGCGAACGATAAGGGATGTCTGCACGTTTACACAGTTTGCGAATGTCTCGGGCAACAGCGGTTTCCCGGCCTTTTCCAGGCTGTAAGCGGGTGATGAGGCTCATCCCGTCCCTTGCAAGGGTTGAATACCAGAGCGCATCCGATGGCCTACATTGCCCGCGGCGTACTCTACATCCCCGATGAGGCCCGCTTTGAGCACCTGGTACAGCTTCCCGAAGGAGAGAACATTGGCCGGGCGATCAACGAGGCGATGAAGGCCATCGAGGAACACAACCCCGACCTGCGCGACGTCCTGCCCAAGACCTACAACCGGATGGGTGACGCCATCCTGGTCTCCCTGCTCAAGACCTTTAACCCCATCGAGATGGATGTGGAGGGCGACGTCTTTGGCAAGATCTAAGAGTACTTTCTGGGCAAGTTCGCGATGAGCGAGGGCCAACGGGGTGGCGAGTTCTTTACCCCCACCTCCATCGTGCGGCTGATTGTCGAAATCATCGAGCCCTTCCACGGCCGCATCCTCGACCCCGCCTGTGGCTCTGGCGGTATGTTCGTGCAAAGTGCCCACTTTGTCCAGCGGCACCAACAGAACCCCTCCGACGAGATCAGTATCTATGGTCAAGAGCGGGTTGGCGAGACGGTGCGACTGTGCCGGATGAACCTGGCCGTTCACGGCCTGGCCGGCGACATCCGCCAGGGCAACACCTACTATGACGATATCCACCGCACCCAGGGCCGCTTCGACTTTGTGATGGCCAATCCACCCTTCAACGTCAACAAGGTGGACAAAGACCGGCTCAAGGATGACCCTCGCTTTCCCTTCAGCCTGCCGCGAGTTGATAACGCCAACTATCTGTGGATCCAGATCTTTTTCAGTGCCCTCAACGAGGTCGGCCGGGCCGGCTTTGTGATGGCCAACTCCGCTGCCGACGCCCGCGGCTCAGAGTTGGAGATCCGACAGAGGTTGATCGAGTCCGGTGCCGTTGATGTGATGGTAGCGGTGAGCTCCAACTTTTTCTATAACAGGCGATAAGGGGAGAGGGAGACAGGGCGGCAAGGAGTGTCAGCAAAACGTTAAAAATCCACCGGCTCGTTCTTCACCTCTGCATCTTTCTTCTTTCCTTGTCTCACCTCACTCAAACTCGATCGTCGCCGGGGGCTTGTTGGAGCAGTCGTACAGGACGCGGCTGACGCCGGGCACCTCGTTGGTGATCCGCGTGGCGACCCGGTCCAGCAGGTCGTAGGGCAGCCGCGCCCACGAGGCGGTCATGAAATCGTCGGTCGTCACCGCCCGCAGGGCGATGGTGTAGCCGTGGGTGCGCTGGTCGCCCATGACCCCCACGCTGCGCACCGGCAGCAGCACGGCAAAGGCCTGTGCGACACGGTGGTACCACCCCGCCGCTTCCAGTTCCTGCAGCAAGATCGCGTCCGCCGCGCGGAGCATCTCCAGCCGCTCCCAGGTGACCGCGCTGTCGGGGATGCGCACCGCCAGGCCGGGCCCGGGGAAGGGGTGGCGCCAGACGATCGCGCGGGGCAGGCCGAGGAGCTCGCCCACCGCCCGCACTTCGTCCTTGAAGAGGTAGCGCAGCGGTTCGACCAGCTCCAACTCCATCCGCTCCGGCAGGCCGCCGACGTTGTGGTGCGACTTGATCCGCCGCGCGCCGGGCCGGTCCGCTGCCGCCGATTCGATAATGTCCGGATAGAGCGTGCCCTGGGCCAGGTAATCGACCTTTCCCAGCCGCCTGGCCTCTCGTTCAAAGATGCGGATGAACTGCTCGCCGATGATCTTGCGCTTTTGCTCCGGATCGGCGACCCTCTCCAGGGCGGACAGAAACGTCTCGGTGGCGTCGATTGCGACCAGGGGCATGTTCAACTGGTCGCGAAAGGTCCGCGCCACCTGTTCCGGCTCTCCCTGGCGCAGCATGCCGGTGTTGACAAAGATGCAGGTCAGCCGTTCGCCGATCGCCTGGTGGACGAGGGTCGCGGTGACCGAGGAATCGACCCCGCCGCTGAGGCCGCACACCACCCGCCCCTCACCCACCTGGCGGCGGATGCAGGCGATGGCCTCCTCGACAAAGGCCGCCGCGGTCCAGGTGGGGGTGCAGCCGCAGACCTCGACGGCAAAGCGGCGCAGGATTTCGGCCCCGGCCGGGGTGTGGGCGACCTCGGGGTGGAACTGCACCCCGTAGCGGTGGCGCTCCAGGTCGCCCATGGCGGCAGTGGGGGAATTGTCGCTGCGGGCCAGGACCGCAAAGCCCGGCGGCACCCGGTCCACCCGGTCGCCGTGGCTCATCCAGACCTGGGGCTGGTCGCTCAGCGGCGCCAGGAGCGGCGACGCCTGCGTCACCTGCGCCTGCGCCGGGCCGTACTCCCGCCGCGAGGCCGGCGCGACGTGCCCGCCCAGGGCGTGGGCCAGGAGCTGCATCCCGTAGCAGATGCCCAGCAGCGGGCGCCCGCTGTCCAGGACGTACTGCGGCAGGGGCGGCGCGTCCGGCTCGTAGACGCTGGCGGGCCCGCCGGAGAGGACAAAGCCCCGCGGCTGGAGCGCCAGCACCTGCTCCGGGTCGCTGTCCCAGGGCAGGAGCAGGCAGTACACCTGCGCCTCCCGCACCCGCCGGGCGATGAGCTGGCTGGTCTGGGAGCCAAAGTCGAGCACAACGATCGTGTCGTGAACCGTCATTTTTCCAAAATGATCCGCCCCTCCTCCATCGCGGCGATGGTGACCAGGGCCTCGATGGGCACGTCCAGCTTGGAGAGCGCGGTGCGTCCGTTCTCAAAGGCCTTTTCGATCAGTACCCCGATTCCGATCAACGTCGCCCCGGCCTGCGCGACCAGGCGGGTCAGGGCGGAGATGGTGAGGCCGGTGGCCAGAAAGTCGTCGACGATCAGCACCCGCGCCGCGGCGTCCAGGTATTCAGGCGAGACCATCAGCAGCACTTCCAGCCCCCGCGTGTGAGAGGGGGCGCTTTCCACCAGCACCGGCTCGCACATCGTGATCGGCCGCGTCTTGCGGGCATAGATCACCGGCACGCCCAGCGCCAGGGCGGTCGCCAGGGCGGGCGCGATCCCCGAAATCTCGGCGGTGAGCACCTTGGTCGGTTCCAGGTGGGCAAAGCGGCTTGCCAGTTCCTGCCCGGCGTGCTGCATCAACTGGGGATCGATCTGGTGATTGATGAACCCGTCGACTTTGAGGATCCCCCGTCCCAGGTCCTGCCCTTCCTCCAGGACCCGGCGTGCCAGTTCTTTCATCCGCCTTTTCTCCTTTGGGCCTGGCGCAGGTTTTGCCGGCCCCAATTTACGCGCGGTCTTGTCAGGCCTGCGCCTGGGTCAGCTCGCGCAGCTTGGGCAGCGCGTCAGTCATGGCCTGTTTGCCCGCGGCAATGGTCCCTTCCGTCTGGCTCAACCCGGTCAGCACGGTGACCCCGGCCGGTATGGCGGGACAGACGAGCAGGTCGGGCGGGGATTCGGCCATGTTGCGGCGGTTGATCTCGCGGATCATGGTCTCCAGGGAGAGAACCAGCATGCCGACAATGTCCACAAGCCCGTCGGGAATCAACCAGCGCCGGCTTATGCCCTCGGTGAACAGAAAAATCGACTCCCGGTCGGTGGCGACGTCGACGGCGACCACGACGTCGGCCCCCAGATCCCGCGCTGCGCTGGTCGGGAGGTTGTCCAAGAGACCGCCGTCTACCAGCAGCTGTTCCCCGCGCTCCACGGGGGCAAACAGCCCCGGCATGGCGATGGTGGCCCGCACTGCTTCCAGCACCGATCCTTCTCGCTGGATGATCCGCTCTCCCTTTTTGATATCTGCCGTGACCAGGGCCAGCGAGATGTCGAGTTGGTCGAAAGTGACGTCGCCGATCCACCGGGCAAGATATTCCATTGCCTTGTGGCCCTGCAAAAGTCCGCGCTGTGGCATGCCCCAATCGACGATGGTCAGCAGTTGGCGCAGGTTGCTAAAGCGCTCCACTTCGTGAAGCATATCTTGGGGTGACATCCCGGCCGCATAAGCCGCGGCGACCAATCCGCCTATGCTCGAGCCGGAGAGGGCGTGAACGGGAATCTCGGCTTCCTCCAACGCCTGCAGCACGCCGATGTGCGCCATGCCGCGTATCCCACCGCCGCTGAGCGCCAGGCCGATCTTGTTCATGGGATTTCGCTCCTACCTTCCACCGCTTTTGCTGCGACCAATTCGCCGAGCCTGAGGAGAAAGCGGTTGAAACCCTCGACGTAGCTGAACAGGTAGTCGCGCGCCAGCAGATTGGCCAGGTCGGACTCGCCGGCTGCCACGAGCAGCGGGACAAAGGGCCGGAAGTCGCGCAGGCTGATCCACGTCCGTCCCTGGTCGTCGCTGAGGATGCCCCAGATCAGCTCTTTGGTCTCACCGTCGTCCCGGGCGCTGATGAAGCGGGCCAGCGTGCTGCCCGGCGCAACGCGCCCGACGTTGGAAAAGACCTCGCTGCCCTTGATGATCTCGTTCAGCACGCCAATGTGCTGGGGGATCTGGTCCATCAGGTGCTGCATCGAGGGGGGCAGGTGGGCCAGGAGGCGGATGGTCGCCGTGTTAAAGCTCTCCCCGCGCATCGTCACCCCCTTCAGGGCGTGAAGCATCTCGCCAAAGGCGCCGAGATAGGCCAGCAGCTCGCGCCGCGTGCGGTCAAAGGCGCTCCAGTGAAAAGAAGTGGGCTGGGCGCGATAGGCCCGGTACCGCTCCCAGGCCGTGTCCCACTGGTTGTAGATTTCGATCAGTGGATTGCGAAAGGTGGTGGGAAAGACGCGCTCCTGCGGCGAGACGTTGCTGGCGTCCATCGGGATCAACAGCACCGGGTTGGTCTCGCCGAGGCGGCTGAGGGTCACTTCGAGCGCCTGGAGCGCGGCCTGCGTCTCGGGGGAGCGGGCCCGCTGGCGGAGCGATTCGACGGCCTCACCGGCGGCGGGAGAGAGACGGTAGTCGGCGGCGTGGAAAAAGCGGTAAAGGAGCAGCAGGTCGTTGACGGTGAGGCGGACCCCCCGCTGCTGCAGGTACTGGCGCAGCCGGTGCAGCTGGCGGGTGTCAACGTCACCCGACTCGGCCGCCGCCTCGCTCCGTCTGCGATGGGCTTGGATCTCTTCCGCTGCCTCGGCGCTGACGGCCAGCGCCAGCGGCTGGGGGCGTCTGGCCTGGGGCGAGGCCTTTCGTTCGGACAGTTTGCGATACCACTGGATCGCGCTGTCGGTCATCGTTTCGGCCACGGCCATGCCCCACATGCCGTCGAAAAAGATGTGCGATTGATCGAAAACGATGCTGCGGTCGGTGCGCAGGATGGTCAAGGCGTGGTCGCCAATCCCGCGCCGTCCGCGCCGGATGTATGCCAGCGGCAGGTCAGAGGGGTGCAGGTCCCAGTTAATGATGATCGGTGTCCAGGACAGGGCTGCCAGTTCCGCCTGGGTTGCAGGGGGGAGCTGGGCGCGGATTTGCGGTTGCAGGGCGCGCGGCGTCTCGGCCAGCAGCAGGTCGAGTGAAGAGGGCGCGCCGTCGACGGGCGAGGCCAGGATCGCCGCCAGCCAGGCCATCACCGCTTCCGGCTGGGGAGGGCGCAGGGCGCCCAATACATGTCCGCTCTGGAAACGGACGCGGCCTGCCCGGTCGACGGACAGCGGTTCTCCCTTGGCGTTGCACAAGGTGTCGTCTGGCAGGGCGTACAGGGGGGTGGGGGGAACCCCCTCCACTTGCAGCGGGTAGCAGAGCGGGCTGCCCTGCTCGTCCTGCTGGCAGAGCGGCAGCAAATAGGTGCGATCCTGCCACACAAAGCCGACGCTGGCCCGCCAGAAGGGAATCGGCATGCGCTGTTCCCGGTAGCGTTCGGGGACGAGGGCGGCCAGGATGGTCATTTGTCGCTGGTAGGCATCCAGCTCTTGTTCCGCGCGCAGCCGATACTGCCGGCCAAAGTCCTCGCGGGCGGCGGGGGGCAGGGCGCGCAGTCGTTCCTGGAGAAACTGCTGAAAGAGCGCCTGGCGGTGGGCCAGGTAGTCGCCGCCGCCACTGGGGCAGTGGTAAGGCCGCTGGTGGTCCCAGTCGCGGGTCAGGGTGACAAAGGGGGCCTGGTCGGCAATGCCCGCCCTGGCCGCCTGATCCAACACTATCCGCAGCATCACCCGCTCGCCCCAATCCGCCGCCAGCAGGTCGTCGAAGCGGTACAGCCACTGCAAGGCGGTGCAGAGCCACGCGCCCGCCATGGCAGCGACGTCCGGTTCGTCCGGCAAGACGCGGTGAAAACCGACCGTCTCGCAGGCGTGGCGCGAGGTGTCCTCCCGCAGGCCGAACTGCAGGTAGAACTGCCAGGTCCCCTCGGGAAAGGCGCTGGAGAGGTCCTTGCCGGCCAGCTGCAGGAGCTTTTGGTAGGCGTGGAGGGCGCTGGCGGGAGCGGCGACAAAGGCGCCGTAGAGGCCCTTGGGGACCAGGCTGACGCCGCGCAAGAGGGCGGTCAGATCGCTGTTCACGCGCTCCGGGCTGATCTGCCGCCCTTCCAGCTTAGCCAGGCCGCTGAGCACAAAAGCGGGCAGGTTCCCGGCCGGAAAGATGCGGGCGATCTCTTGCTTGGCCTGCTGGATCTCGGGCAGGGTCAGGCGGGTCAAGCGGATCAAGGTGCTGTCGCTGACCTCTTGCAGCGCTGCCAGGGTGAGCTGTTGAGATTGTTCCAGGGTTCGGGGGGCAGCAGGAGCATCACTCATTCGGTTGCACCCAGTCCGGCGGTATCGATTCTTCGTTCACCACGCAGCGGAAACCGAGCCCGGCGCCGCTGGCCTCGAAGGAGCCGGCGTCGCGGTAGGTGGTGCGCGCCTGCCGGGCGCCAAAGCCGTAGGAGCCGCCGCGCATCACCCGCTGCGCGCCGTCGTCGGGGCCTTGGGGGTCGGTTGCCCCCTCGGAGCGCTCGTAATAGTCCTGGCTGTACCAGTCGGCGACCCACTCCCAGACGTTGCCCACCAGGTCCAGCACGCCGTAGGGACTGGCGCCGGCGGGATAACTGCCGACGGGAGCGGTGCTGTGGAGCCGGCTGTCGCTGAAATTGAGCAGCTCTGCACTGGCGTCCTGGTCGCCCCACGGATAGCGGTGCTTGACCCCCTCGAGCGGGTTCCACGAGGCCGCCTTTTCCCATTGGGCCTCGGTGGGCAGCTGGGCGTCGAGGCCCGTTTCCTCCGCCACCCACTGGCAGTAGGCGTCCGCCTGCTCCCAGCGCACGAAAATGACCGGGTGGTTCGTCCTGGCCGGATCGTCGTAAGCGGAGGAATTGCGGGGCGGCTCGCAGGCGCCCGATTCGACGCAGCGGCGGTACTGGTCGTTCGTTACCTCGGTCTCGTCGATCCAAAAGGCGCTGAGAATGACCGTGTGCTGGGGTTTTTCGTGCGGGTAGGCGTCCGGGTCTTCGTCCGTGCCCATCGGGAAGGGCCCGGCGGGGACAAAGTGGACGATCATGGCGTCGATGGGCCGGTAACCGGTCTGCCCGGGCGCGGGGGTGGGGGTCGCCGTGGGGCGCGGGGTGGGGGTCGCGGTGGGGCGCGGCGTCGACGTCGGGCGCGGAGTGGCGGTGCGGGTCGGCGTGGGGGAGTTGGCGGTGACGGGGGTCACCGTGCGGGTCGCGCGGACTGACGTGTCTGTCGTGGGGGAACACGTCGCGGTGGCGGTCGGCGTGGCGGTGGAAGTGGCGGTGGAAGTGGCGGTGGAAGTAGCCGTAGCGGTCGACGTGGCTGTGGCCAGCGCAACCGCCAGCGGCCCGCCGTGCCGCAGCAGCAGGGCGCCGGCCGCGACGAGCAGCAGTGCCAGCGGCGCGACGAGCCATATCCAGCGCCGCCGGCGGGGCCGGCTCAGCTCGGTCGCCTGAGCGGGCGGCGGCGGTGGGACAGCGGATGGGGGCGGCGGCGGGGTGACGACCGGCGGCGGGGCGGGCGGCGGCGCAGCGATCGCCGGCGGGGAAACGGCTGCCGGATCGATCCCCCAGGCCTGGCGCAGCGCGTGGATCATCTCCTGCCCGCTGGCATAGCGCTGCCCCGGTTCCTTGGCCATCGCTCGCAGAATGACCGCCTCCACTGCCGGCAAAAGGTCGGGTACGTACTGGCTGGGCGGAGTGGGTTCCTCGTTGATGTGCTTCAGCGCCAGGCTGAGAGAGGATTCCGCCTCAAAGGGCGGGTGGCCAGTGACCATCTCGTAGAGAATCGCCCCCAGGGCGTAGAGGTCCGACTGCGGCACGGCCGCCCGAGAGTCGATCGCCTGCTCCGGGGCAATGTACTCGGGGGTGCCAAACGTGTGGCCCAGCGTCGCCTGGCTGACCCGGTTGCGCAGCATCGCCAGCCCAAAATCGGTCAGGACGGCCTGCTGCTCGGGCGTCAGGAGAATGTTCGACGGCTTGACGTCGCGGTGGATGATGCCCTGCCCATGGGCATAGTCCAGGGCATCGGCCACCTGTCCCAGGATGTGGACGACCTCCGCCGGGGAAAAGGGGCGGCCTGACTGGTGGCGCTGGTTGATCTCGATCCGCAAGTCGCTGCCCTCGATATACTCCATCGCCATGTAATGGCCTTGATCAAGGGGGCCAAAGTCGAAAACCTGGACGATGTTGGGATGGCGCAGCGCAGCGACCGCCTGGGCCTCGCGCTGGAACCGTTCTGTGAGCGATGGGTCTGACTGCAGGGAGCGGCCGAGCAGCTTGATCGCGGCATAACGGCGGAGCGCGGGATGGTACCCTCGATAAACATCGGCCATACCGCCCTGGCCGATCTTTTCCAGGATTTGGTAGGAACCAATAGTGCGGCCGGTAAGGGTTTCAGCGTCCATTGTCGGTTCGTTGGGAGTTCCACATGGGCAAGATAGCAGGCAGAGTATACCCCGCTTCCGGCACTGTGTCAATTGCAACTGTTGTCAGATTCGGCGATCGGTGCTATGATACGTCCGTCGGCCGGCAGCCGAGCAGCGGGTGGCGCGGCCAACGTGCCCGCTGTGCGGCGACCTTTATGTTTTTCAGTTGCGCCTGATGCAATTCGACGTATTCACCCTGTTTCCCGAAATTTTTTCCAGCCCGCTGGATGCGAGCATCCTCAAGCGGGCGCGGGAATCCGGGGTTCTGTCCGTCCGCCTTCACAACATCCGCGACTATGCGACAGACCGCCACCGCACCACCGACGACACCCCGTACGGCGGCGGCGGCGGCATGGTCATGAAGCCGGAGCCCATCTTTGCCGCCGTCAAAGCCGCCGCCGGTGGCGAGCAGGGCCTGCCGATCATTTTGCTCAGCCCGCAGGGGCGGCTCTTGACCCAAGAGGTGGCCGGCTCGTTGCTCCACTTTCCCCGCCTGTGCCTCATCTGCGGTCGGTACGAGGGCGTGGACGAGCGCGTGCGCGAGCACCTGGTCAGCGACGAAATCTCGATCGGCGATTACGTTCTCAGCGGAGGAGAATTGGCGGCGCTGGTGTTGATCGAAGTCGTCACCCGCCTCCTGCCGGGGGTGTTGGGGGACCCGGCGGCCACTTTTGAGGACTCGCACGCGCGTGGCCTGCTCGAGTACCCCCACTATACCCGGCCGGCGAACTGGCGGGGCTGGGAGGTGCCGGAAGTGCTGCTTTCGGGCGATCACGCGGCGATCACCCGCTGGCGCCGCGAACAGGCCCTGCGCCGCACCTGGCAGCGCCGCCCCGAGCTGCTGCAGCGGGCCAGGTTGACGGAGCAGGAGCGCTTGTTGCTGGAGCAATGGCAGAAAGAAACCGACAATGACACGGGCTGAATGGTTACGCGATTGTTATTCGCGAGAATTCGCGGCGGATTTTTGCTGTTTTTCGAGCCAACACAAAACTGGCAGACTTTCCACTTTTGAACCTTTTACAGTTCCAAGTTGTATCTAATGTAGAGGGTTTGTGCCTCGTTGGAGGAGGTACCTTTGATGACAGGCTGTCATCCCGACGGAATGCTCGTCCTGCGGCTGCAGGGTGGAGAAATCGAGGCCCTGGGCGAGTTATACGAGTTGTATAAAAACCGCATTTTTCGCGCTGCCCTGGCGATCACGCGGGACCGCCAGGGAGCCGAGGACGTTCTGCAGGAAGCCTTTTTGCGCCTCTTTACGCACGTCGACCAGATCCGAACGGACGTCCCCGTCGGTCCCTGGCTCTACCGGGTGACGGTAAATCTGAGCTGCACCTGGCTCCAAAAACGTCGCCGCCGGTTTCCGCTCTTGGACAGTATTCTTGACCAGCTGGCGGCTCCGCTCCACCTGTCGCCGGAGCGATTGGTAGAGCGTGGGGAAGTGTACGAAGCAGTCCAGCGGGCAATCGCCAACCTCCCTCTCAGCCACCGCATCGTCGTCGTGCTCTTTTACCTGGAAGGGCTGAATCTGAGCGAGATTGCCGAGGTGGTCGAGATTCCCGAGGGAACGGTCAAGTCCCGTCTCTATTATGCGCGCGAATCTCTCAAGGAGTTGATGGCTGGGCGCAAGCCTCTCTCCGAGGTGCTGTATGAATTCACCTGAGCAGTTCGCAGTTCATCCGCTCGATTGCCTGATCCGGGAGACGCTCCAGGCCCAGGTGGGAGATGCCGAACCATCCCCCCGTTCCTGGCGCCGCCTGCGAGCCCAGGCAGCACATTTGGCCGCGGCGAAACGGGGGAATCATCCCCGCCGCTGGACGCTGGGCGAAAGCAGCCGCGTCGATGCGCACGGATGGGTGGCCGGCTGGGTCTTTGCCCGCGGCCTGGTAGCTTTCCCGGCCAGGATTGGCTGATTGGGCCCGGGCAGCGACGCATCGCCGGCCAGGCTGTTCTGCCGCGATGCATCGTCAAGGTTGTGTTTTCCGGCAGTTTTGGGTATAATAGGCCGTTGTGGTAGCAAGTACAGCTACCCACGCGAGGATTGACCAATCGCCTTTCCGGCCATCCAGCCGAATTTCGGCCGGAAGAGGCGCATTTTATGCAGAAGGAGGTGGTGAATAGCGACGAGACGTGATTGGATGGGCAGGGTGCTGCCCAAAAAACTGGTAACGAGATACCTATTTGATAACCTTATTCAAGGAGGAGAAGAAGAATGTACAAGAAGTGGATGTTAGTGTTGGGGCTGCTGATCGCCGGTAGCCTGCTGCTGGCTTCCTGTGGTGGGGCTACGCCGACCCCAGAGGGGCCGACCGAGGCGCCGACCGAGGCGCCGACCGAGGGGCCGACCGAGGCGCCGACCGAAGCGCCGCCGCCCGATACGGGTGAGTACGACGTCTACCGCATCGGCATCTTTGAGGACCCCGTGTCCCTCAACTACTGGAACTATCTTGGCCCTGGCAGCTCGGTCTGGACCTCCTACGTGCTGGGCGGCTATGCCGCGTCCCTCTTCACCCTCTCTGACCAGCGCTATGACTTTGTGCCCTCCCTGGCGACCGAGATTCCCGATCCTTACCAGGAGGGTGACCTGTGGGTCATCGAGGTCGAGATGGTACAAGATGCCACCTGGAGCGACGGCGAGCCGATCGACGCGCACGACGTTTGCTTTACCCACAACGCCTGCAAGGACCTGAAACTGACCCAGAACTGGCCCAACTCCTGCGCGCCGAACGAAGTCGAGGTCACTTGTGAAGCGCTGGACGACTTTACCGTCCGCTACACCTTCGACGACATCCCCAGCCTGGGCGTGTGGAACGCTGGCGTTGCCCTGGCCCCCATTCTGCCCGAGCACTTTTGGGCCGACGCGGTGGTCGCGTCCTACGACTACATCGAGGGCGTGGAAGCACCCGACGTGGACTGCTCTTCGGAAGAGCTGAGCGAGGCGGATGCCGCCGCTTGCGCTGCTTACAGCGAAGCCTACGAGAACGCCCGCAAGGCCCTTTACGAGGCAGACCCGAGCGGCTCCCCGGTGTTCGGCGGCTATGTCACCGACCGCATGGAGCCAGGCGCATTTGTTCAGCGCACCATGAACCCCGATTACTACTTCCGAGGCGCCGAGGTCATCGAGTATGACGACGGCACCTGGATGCTGGTGCACCCCAATGGCACCACCTACCAGCTCTATGGCGACGCCGCGGGCGAAGAGACCCTGCGCTTTACCTCCGGCCCCTACGCCCCCAACATCATCCTCTCTGTCTACGGTTCGCAGGATGCTGCTTTCCTGGCCCTGGCTGACGGCGAGATCGACTATGTGATCAACCCGCTCGGCCTCTCCCGCGGCCTGCAAGAGCAGGCGGAACGGGGCGAGGGCATCGTCTCTTACGACAATGCCGACTATGGCATGTACTATATCGCCTTCAACATGCGCAAGTACCCCATGTCCGAGTACGAGTTCCGCCAGGCTTTTGACATCGTCATCGACAAAGAGTTCGTCGTCAACAGCGTGCTGGCCGGCGTCGTCTTCCCAATGTACTCCACCATGCCGCCGGGCAATGGCTTCTGGTACAACGCGGACGTCCCCACCCCCTACGTCGGCATGAGCCGCGAGGAGCGGGTCAACCTGGCCGTCCAGGTGCTGTCCGATGCCGGCTGGACCTGGGAAGAAGAGCCTTTCTGGGATGCGGACCGCATAGACGTCACGCCGGGCGTGGGCATCACCATGCCCAACGGCGAGCCGATGCCGGAACTGACCATCCTCGGCCCTGGCCCGGCCTACGACCCCATCCGCGCTACCTTCAACCAGTGGATCTCGGAGTGGGCGCGCGAGCTCGGCATGCCCGTCGAGTCGGAGCTGACCGGCTTCAACACCATCCTCGGCCCCGTCTTTATCGACTGCGACTTTGACATGTACATCCTGGGCTGGAGCCTGGGCAACGTCGCCTTCCCCGACTACTTTGAGTCGTTCTGGCACAGCCGCAACGACACCGCCGTCTCGGGCAACAACAACACCCCCGGCTTTAACAACGCCGAGTACGACGCCCTGGTCGACGAGTTCATGAGCACGACTGACCTGGAGCGGGCGCGGGAGTTGATCTTTGAGATGCAGATCCTGCTGGCCGACCAGCGCCCCTACATCCCCCTCTTCTACAAGCAAACCACCGACCTGATTCGCACCAACATCGAGCTTCCGTACACCGAGGTTCTCAGCGGAATCGAGAGCCAGGCTGGTTTCCAGACAGACGCCAAGCCGCACTTCCGGTAAACTGCTGTGCTGCTGACGCGACTGTCTGCATAACGCACGCTATGGGAGCGGGCGGGTGTCCCGCCCGCTCCCTCTTGTTTTTTCATCCCATACTGCGCCGCCCACGGCGTGTGAGCAAGGAGAGAGCATGGCCGAGAAAAAGAACGAACGGAAATGGTCCTTGACTGCGTGGATGATTCTGGTGCTGATCGGCAACGTCGCTCTGATTGCAATCTATTTTCACCGGCTTTCGGGGGTACTGGCGGAAGAGGAAATGATCTTTGGCCGCCTGGCCATCCCCATCCTGCTCGTTGTGGTCAGCCTGGTCAATATCTTGGGTGTGATTTTTGTCTGGCGGGGAAAACCCTGGGGGGTCTATGCCGTGCTGATCGCCTCCCTGGTGGGCTTTGTGTTCAACATCACCCTGGGCCTGATCGTTCATGGCATCCTCGAGGTTGTGAGCGCGGTTGTACTGTGCGCACTGTTTGAGCCAACATCCGGCACGGGAAAATTCCTGGGCAAACGGCTGTTGCAGATGGCGGTCACCCTGTTGCTGTTCCAGGTCATTACCTATTTATTGATCGATCTCCAGCCGGGCGACATTGCCGACCTGTTGACCATGTCCCCTAGCATTCCCCCCGCTGAGCGCCAGCGGCTGCGGGAGGAACTGGGCCTGGACCGCCCCCCCGCCGAACGGGCAGCGATCTACATCTTGAACTTTTACCAGGGAGATTTGGGGGTATCGTTCCGCGAATATCCGAAACCGGTGCTTGACATTATCAAGGAGCGGTTGCCGCGGACGCTGGCCTTGTTCCTCACCGCAAATATCGTTTCCTTCTGGGCAGGATATGTCACCGGCAAATTCCTGGCCTGGCGTCGTGGTGGTGTGCTCGAATATGCCTCTACGATTGCCGGGGTCACGTTGTACACCGTCTTTACGCCCTGGTTTGCCTTGATGATGATCTGGCTCTTTGCCGTGACGCTCAATTGGCTGCCGGCGGGCAAGTTCCTCGACCCGGTCAAGTGGATCCAGTCTCCGGTCACGGTCAACGCCAATTCTCTCTTCATCCGCCTGATCTGGACGGCAATGCTCGGCCTGGTGGCGATGTTTGTCGGCTTTCTCCTCTCCAACCGCGCGCCGCGCAACCTGCGCGTCCCTATTCGCCTGGCAAGCCTTGTGCTGCCGGTGGCAGGTCTCATTCTCTATTGGCAGCTGAGTGGAGTGGGGATGCTGGCCTGGGATATCGTCAGCCACCTGATCCTGCCGGTGCTGACGGTGACGCTGATCGCCTACGGCGGCACGATGCTGCTGATGCGTACCAGCATGTTGGAGACGCTGCGGGAGGATTACATCCTCACCGCCCGTGCCAAGGGGCTGCCGGATAAAGCGGTGCGCGACCGGCACGCGGCGCGAAACGCGCTGCTGCCGGTCTGGACCGGCCTGGTGTTTAGCATCGGGCACTCGATTGGCGGCGGCATCATTACCGAGACCATCTTTTCCTGGCCCGGCCTGGGGCTGACGCTGCTGAATGCTTCGTTGAACGAGGATATTCCCGTTGCGATGGGCGCACTGACGATCATTGGCGTCATGACCCTGATCAGCCACCTGGTTGCCGATGTCGGGTACGCCTTCATCGACCCGCGCATTCGCTACCACTAGAGGGAGGAAACCATGACTACTGATGCAAAATCCGTCTACGTTCCGCTGTGGCGTGTGCGCTTGAGCCTGTTCCTCAAGTCGGTCCGCAGCAGCTGGGCCATGTTTGCCGAGAATCCCATCGGCTTGATCGGGTTGGGGGTGATTGTCTTTTTCGGCCTCTTTGCCCTCGCTCATCCGGTGTTGATGCACACGGACAAGGTGACTTTTGGCCTCGTCGACCCGATTTGGGAAAGGCGCGTCTATGACCCCAACATGGGCTTTGACATGGAAATTTCTTTCCATCCCTCGCCCCCGTCGGCCCGCCACCTGTTGGGCACCGACCCGCAGGGGCGGGACATTCTGAGCCAGTTGATGTTCAGTACCCGCTGGGAGTTTGTGCTGGGGATTGTCTCGGCGGTGATCACCGTGGTCATTGCCACGTCTGTCGGCGCGATATCCGCCTATTACGGCGGGGTCATCGACATGATCCTGATGCGCCTGGCTGACCTGGTGATCATGGTGCCGTTCCTGCCGATCCTCATCGTCCTCAGCGGCATGATAGAGGTGGGGATCTGGGAGCTGACGCTGGTCATTGGCATCATCTCGGGCTTTGGCGGCACGACGATCGTCATCAAGTCCCAGGCGTTGTCGGTCAAGGTCAAGCCATTTATCGAAGCGGCGCGCATTGCCGGCGGCGGCGACGCCCACATCATCTTTAAGCACATGGTCCCCAACCTGTTGCCCATCTCGCTGCTCTACATGATGTTTATCGTCACCGGCGCCATCTTTTCCGAGGCCGTGCTCTCCTACTTTGGCCTGACCGAGATCGAGATGAGTTGGGGGATCATGATCAACTTTACGCAGACGCAGGGCTACCTGCTGCGCTTTGATACCTGGTGGCTGCTGATCCCCGCCAGCCTGGCGATCACGATCATGTGCGCCGCTTTTTACCTGGTCGGCCGCGCAATGGACGAGATCGTGAACCCGCGGCTGCGCCGGCGCTAAGCGGGCATTCGACGAGGAGCAGAAAAGAATGGCAGAAAACGTTCTTCAAGTCCAAGACCTGACTATGCATTACGTGACCCGCAAGGGGCCTGTCTTTGCCGTCGATGACGTCAGCTTTCACGTCGGCCGCGGCGAGTCGGTGGGGTTGGTGGGCGAGTCCGGCTGCGGCAAGACTTCCATCGCCATCTCGCTGATCCGCTTGCTGCCCGAAAATGCCGACATCAAAAAAGGGCAGATTCTGATCAATGGCACCGACGTTGTCCCCCTGTCACACAACGAGATGAACGCGTTCCGCTGGCGACGCATCTCGATGGTCTTTCAGGCGGCGATGAATGCCCTCAATCCGGTCTATACCGTGGAACAGCAGATTCTGGAGGCGATGCGCCAGCACCTGAAAGGAATGTCGGAAGCAGAGATGAACAAAAAGGTCGACGACCTGTTCCGCCTGGTCGACCTGGACCCCCGTTTCAAGGACCAGTACCCCCACCAGTACAGCGGCGGCATGCGCCAACGGGCGGTCATCGCCATGGCCCTCTGCTGCGATCCCGATATCATCATTGCCGACGAGCCGACGACGGCGCTGGACGTGATCGTCCAGGACCAGATCCTGAAGCGCATCCGCGAGATCCAGTCGCAGCTCAACATGGCCATGATCTATATCTCGCACGACATCGCCGTGATTGCCGAAGTGAGCGACCGGGTGGGCGTGATGTACGCGGGGAACCTGGTCGAGATGGCCACGACGGAAGCAATCTTTCACCGGCCGATCCATCCCTATACGATGGGCTTGATGTCCGCCTTCCCCAGCATCATCGGCGAAAAGACGAAACTGGTGACGCTGCCGGGCGAACCGCCGGACCTGCTCAACCCGCCGCCGGCCTGTCGCTATCACCCCCGTTGTCCCTACGCCACCGACATCTGCAAGGAACAGGCCCCCGAGTTTAAGGATCATGGAGATGGGCACTATGCGGCCTGCTGGCACCCGGGAGGAAAAGGATAATGGCAGAGAATGACGTGCTCGTACGGATTGAGAATCTATCCAAGTTATACCCCGTGGGCGGCGGCGTGTTCAGCAGGAGCAACATATTCGTGCATGCCGTGAGCAAGCTGAACCTCAGCATCGCCAACGGCGAGAGCGTGGGGCTGGTCGGCGAGTCCGGCTGTGGCAAGACGACGACGGGCAAGTTGTTGACCCGCCTGGTCGATCCCACTGAAGGCACGATCGAGCTGCACAGCTATGAAGGGGTCGTCGACATCGCCAAGATCAGGGCGCGGGACATGAAAAAATTCCGCCGCAGCGTGCAAATGATCTTTCAGGACCCCTACGAATCGATGAATCCGCGCTTGACCATCTATGACACGGTGGCCGAGCCGTTGGACGTGCAGGGGATCGGCACCTTGCTGGAGCGGGAGGAGCGGGTGGCCGAGTTGTTGGAGACGGTCGGTTTGACGCCCGCCACCAGCTTCATGTTCCGCTACCCGCACGAGCTTTCGGGGGGTCAGCGGCAGCGCGTGGCCATCGCCCGTGCCCTGGTGGTCGCCCCGATCTTTGTCGTCGCCGACGAGCCGACGTCGATGCTCGACGTCTCGGTGCGCACCGGGGTGATGAACCTGATGCAGCGGCTGGCCGACGAGCTGGGCGTGACCTACCTCTACATCACCCACGACCTGGCCGTGGCGCGGTACATGTGCAACCGCATCGCGGTCATGTACCTGGGCAAGATAGTCGAGATCGCGGAGACGGAAGAGCTGCTGCACCATCCGCAGCATCCCTACACGCAGGCGCTGCTCTCGGCGGTGCCGGTGCCGGACCCGACCTTTGACCGTTCGCCGGTGGTGATCAAGGGCGGGATCAGCAAGCCGATCAACCCCGCCCCCCAGTGCCGCTTCTACCCCCGCTGTCCCCGCGCCGACGACTTTTGCCGCGACAACGATCACCCGCCGTTGGAGGACAAGGGTGGAGCGCACTTTGTAGCCTGCTACAAAGTCTAGGATAGGGCCACGCCCTGCTACGGTTGTGGTGAGGGGCGCTCGACAAACGACGGACACGCCTGGCATCGCCTGTCGGGCGTGTTCGCGTTCTGTGGTCACGAGCTTGCACTTTCAACCAAAGACGAGAATGCGCGAGTGTGTCATTCCCGCGGAAGCGGGAATCCAGCCTTTGCGTTGTATGGATGTCCGCTTGCGCGGGCATGACATCTGTTGTTCCCGACATGGCGTGAAGCCGCCTATTAAAGAGATGTGACAGCCAATGATCAAGTTCATTGTCCGCCGCGTGGTTCGGGGGCTGGTTGCGCTGCTGCTTTTCCAGTCGCTCCTGTTTGCCCTGATCCATTCCCTACCGTACGATTTCAGCGCCTACGTGCTGACCTCGCCGGCGATGCGCGCCTTGATCCGGCAGCAGTTCGGTCTCGATCGCCCCCTGTGGGAGCAGTATTTCAACTGGCTGGAGGGTTTTGTGCGCCTGGACCTGGGGGTTTCGTTCCGGTACTGGCCGACGCCGGTCTTGGATATTTTGCTGGGCAACATTTCCCGCACCCTGCTGCTGTTCCTGTCGGCGGCGGTCCTGGCTTACCTGTTGGGCATCTGGCTGGGCAAGATGATCGCCTGGCGCCGCGGCAGCCTGTTCGAGCTTGGCGCGACGCTGGGCGGCGTGGCGGCCTACACCGCGTTTGCTCCCTGGCTGGGCTTTGTGATGATCAATGTCTTTGGCTGGTACCTGCACCTGCTGCCATACCAGCGACTGGTCGAGCCGGTCGTCTGGTACAATGCCCCGCTGACGGTCGATGCGCTGCTGGCGCGCATGGTCGGCACGGTTTTGGCTGCCCTGCTGGTGCTGGCGCTGGTGTGGTACGCCACCCGGCGGGTTCGGGCAGCTGGATGGCGCTGGGCAGCGCAGGGTGCCACCCTGCTGCTGTGCATCGGCGTGGCGTGGGCGGTCTGGGCCCGCTCCGGCTTGGGCTACCTGGCGCTCGACATCCTGGCCCACATGGCTCTCCCGCTGGGTACTGTTGTGCTGCTCTCCTTTGGCGAGACGATGATGACCATGCGCGCCTCGATGCTCGAAACGGTGCGGGAAGATTACGTGTTGATGGCGCGGGCAAAAGGGCTGCCGGATTGGGTGATCCGCGACCGGCACGTCGCACGAAACGCGATCCTGCCGGTGCTCACCCGGCTGGCGCTCAACCTGCCCTTTGTATTGATCGGCAGCCTGATTGTCGAGCGGGTATTTGCCTGGCAGGCTATGGGCCAGGTCATTTTTAACGCCATCGAATGGCAAGATATCCCGGTGCTGATGGGCGTTCTTTCGATCGTCGGCATACTGGCCCTGGTTGCCCACGTCGTGCTGGACGTCTTGTATATGGTTCTCGACCCCCGCATCCGGCACGCGGCGGAGAAATCGTGATGACTGGCGAGCACGAGCGGGCGTCCAGGCTGCACAGATGGTCAAAGATGCGCGTGGTTCGCCTGCAGGCGCACGGGCGGCGGGTCGCCGCCGATGGCCGGCTGTTCGTCCGCCATCCTCTCGGCCTGGTGGGACTGGCGCTCATCCTCTTCTTTGGCCTGATGGTGCTCTCCTACCCCGTCCTCCGCGCGACGGTGTGGGATTTTGGCTATTACGATCCCATCACCGGCTTTGACCCGACCGCCGCCCCCCATCCGAGCACTTGGACGTGGCGGCACCTCTTGGGGACCGACAATTTTGGCCGCGACGTGCTCTGCCAGCTGTTTGCCGGGGCGCAGGTCTCTTTTGCCGTTGGCATCCTCGCCGCGCTGATTGCCGTGACCATCTCGACCACGATGGGGGGAGCGGCGGGCTATTTTGGCGGACTGGTCGACGCGGCGTTGATGGGGGTCTCGGATGTCTTTGTGCTGCTGCCCGCTCCCGTCGTCCTGCTGATTTTCGGCCTGCTGCTGCGCATGCGCTGGCCGACGGTGGCCGTGTTGTACGGCATCCTCACCGGGCTGGGCGCCCAGGCAATTGTCGTCAAGTCACACACGCTCAAGCTCAAGGCCAGACCGTTCATCGAGGCGGCGCGGGGAGCTGGGGGCGGGGATTTTCACATCATCTTGACGCACATCCTGCCCGGCCTTTCGTCCCTGACCATCGTGCACGCTATTTTTGCCGTGGTCGGGGCAGTGCTGACCGAATCGCTGCTTGCATTTTTTAGCCGTACCACGTATTATTTGAGCTGGGGGACAATGATCTGGCTCGGGCAAGAGACCTTCCGCTGGTTCAGCCTCGAAGGCCAGTGGCACGCGGTTCTGCCCCCTGCCTTTTCGATCATGCTTTTTTGCAGCGGGTTCTATCTCGTGGGCCGGGCGCTGGATGACGTCCTGAACCCACGTCTGCGAAGGCGATAGAGAGGATGAACAAGCTACGTCGGTACATTAATCCATGGTGGTTGTTGCTGGCCACGCTGCTGCCATTGTTGGTGTTGGGATCGCTCGTGGTCGGGGTCAAAATCCAGGACTTGTTCCGCTACGACGCGGCCTACTTTACCGCAGCCTACGTCGAGCGCTACGACGCCCCCTCCGACGTCGCCCTGGCCCTCGAGCAAGCGCTCAAGAACGACGACCTGGCGCTGCTGGCCGAACTCCAGGGCTTGAGGCAGGCCGTTCCTTTCGATACTGGCCCGCGGACGATCTTTATCATGTTCTGGGAGGACGATGGCCGCTATCTCTCCTATCTCTACCTCAACATGGAGAATTACCACCGCTATATCCACTACTTTGAGCTCGTCAGGGGGCGGTGGGTGGTTGCCCCGCCCGACGTCCGGTATTATCTCCACTCCGGGCGTTGGGTGACAGTTTTCCTGCCGCTGGCCCTCGTCTGGTGGCTGGTGGAGATGGTGGTGGTGCTGGTGATTGTCGTCTTTCGTCTCTCGGCCCAGCTGCGCCCCGATTAGAAGGAGAGAAGAATGCCCAAGATCACCCACGTCGTCAAGCGGACCGGCGCGGTGGTGCCCTTCAACCAGGAGCGGATCACCAACGCCATCTACCGCGCTGCGGTCGCCGCCGGCGGGCGGGATCGCACGGTGGCGGAGCGGCTGTCCGATCATGTTGTGGCCATGCTGGAGGAAACGATCCCCGCTGACCACATCCCGACCGTCGAAGAGATCCAGGACGTCGTCGAAAAGGTGTTGATCGAGAACGGTCACGCCAAGACCGCCAAGGGGTACATTCTCTACCGCGAGCAGCGGGCGCAGGGGCGCCGCGAGCGGGCCCGGTTGTCGGAAAAGTCGACCGAGAACATTCCCTGGCGCAAGCTGTGGGAGGTCCTCAACTGGGCCGTCGATCACGACGTGTATACGATCGAGCGGCTCAATGCCCGCATCGCTGGCGGCGAGTTTGCCCAGATTGTGCACGAGGCGGACCGCGCCTATACCGAGGACATTACCACCGCCGCCGAGGTGATCCGCAGCCGGGGAGGTGTGCGGGTCGTCATCGTCGCCGGCCCCTCCTCCTCCGGCAAGACGACGACGACGGTCAAGCTCAGCCACCTGTTGGGCAAAATGGGCCACAACCTGGTGCCGTTGACGATCGATAACTACTTTTTCGACCTGGAACTTCATCCCCGGGACGAGTTTGGCGATTATGACTTTGAGACTCCCCATGCCCTCGACCTTCCCTTGATCAACGAGCACCTGGTCCGCCTCGTTGCCGGCGAAGAGGTGCTCATCCCGCAGTACGATTTCAAGACCGGCAAACGGCGCGATCACCAGACGCCGCTGCGCGTCGATCCGCACGACATCATCCTGATCGACAGCTTGCACGGTCTCTATGCCGACATGACGCGCGGGATCGATGACGGGTACAAGTTCAAGCTCTACATCGAACCGCTGCTGCAGATCAAGGATGACGCCGGCCGCTACGTCCGCTGGACGGATCTGCGGCTGATGCGCCGCATGGTCCGCGATGCCACGCATCGCGCCTACGACCCGCAGCAGACGCTGGAGCACTGGCATTACGTCCGCAGCAGCGAGATGCGGCACATTATCCCTTACGTCAACACCACCGACTATATCGTCAACAGCGGCCTGCCTTACGAGCTGCCGGTCATGTGCGCGCGGCTGTTCGCGCATTTCGAGCGCTGGGTCGATCAATACCGCGACGACCCGCTGCGGCTGGATGCGTTCGCCCGCGCCGAACGAGTGTCCCACTTGCTGCGGCAGGTTGCGCCGGTGGAGGATGAATCGGCTATTCCTGCCGACTCGCTGTTGCGAGAATTCATCGGCGGCAGTTGCTACGAGGTCTAGTGTACCGCCTGACTCCTCACGTGTCGCGCTGGGTGTTGCAGCGCCTGATCCATGCACCGGCTGACGTCGCGCCGGGCGCCTGCCACGCATTCCAGGCAGCAATTGTCTACGCCGACATGGTCGGCTCTACCCCCCTGGCCGAGTCGCTGGCCGGTCAGGGGCCGCGCGGCATCGGCCGGCTGGACCGGATTTTCAACGCTGTCTTTGGCCTGCTGGTCGACGTAGCCTATGCCTACGGCGGCGACGTGACCCACTTTAGCGGCGACGCCGTCACCTGTATGTGGCCGATCACAGACGAGGCTGATCCCGATGCACGCCGTCTGGCCGCCCGGCAGGCCTGTGCCGCCGCGCTGGCTATGCGCGACGGCGTGGTGGGCCTGCCAGAAACCCTTTCGCCGACCCCTCTGGCAATCCGCCTGGGGGTGGGGTACGGTGCGACCGAAGCATACTTTTTCGGCAGCCCGGCCCAGCGCGGCTGGGTGCTTGCCGGCTCTGCTCCCCGTGCGGCGCTGGAAGCCGAAATTGCCGCCGCGCCCAATAGCGTGCACTTGCACCCCTCAGCGCACGAGGTGTTGGGCAGTGATGTCGTGCTGGATGCGCAGGGGAACCTGCTCCAATTGGGCTTTCCGCTGGAGCCGGCCCCGCCGCCGGCGCTCCTGGCCGACGACGAGTTGCTGCATCCCTTCATTCACCCGGTCTTGGTCAGCCGCGAGCTGGCCGGATCGGAGGATTTTGTGGCCGAGTTTCGCGCCGTGACTTCGATGTTTGTCCACTGCGACCCGCTCTTGGGTCAGCAGAACCCCGGCGCCTGGATGGTCGAGTGGGTCGGCGCGGCCTTGCAAGACGTCGGGCGTTACGGCGGGTGGCTGAGCCACGTCGAGATCGGGGGTAAGGGAAACGTGCTCGGCATC
Source organism: Anaerolineae bacterium (assembly GCA_016931695.1). Classification (GTDB taxonomy): domain Bacteria; phylum Chloroflexota; class Anaerolineae; order B4-G1; family DUEL01; genus JAFGEI01. The sequence goes on from JAFGEI010000156.1 coordinate 23,595, forward strand.
CAGTTCGGCGCCCCGGTGGCGCACGAGGGCGACGAGTGGCGGGCCGTGGCCTGTGCCCTGGCGCTTCAGCAGCTGGCGGCTTCTTTTTGCCCCGGCTTGCGCCTGCGCATCGGCACAGCCTGTGGGCGTCTCTTTGCCGGCACGATCGGCAGCCCGGCTCGCCACGCCTACACGCTGATTGGTGACGAGATCAACCTGGCCGCGCGGTTGATGGAGATGGCGCAGCCCGGCCAGGTCATTGTCAGCGCGCGGGTACGCAATGCCGCCGCCGACCGCTTTGCCTTTCACGACCTGGGCGTCGTCCGCGTGCGCGGCAAGAGCGAGCTGGTGCCCGTTTACGATGTCGTCGGCCCCCTGCGCCTCGAACAAGGGGTCATTGGACAGTACCTGGGCGGGCGTGAATGTATGGTTGGGCGGGAGGCGGACCTGGCGGCGGCCCAGGGGGAACTCGAACGGGCGCGTGCCGGGCAGGGCCGCCTGCTCGCCATCAGCGGCGAATCAGGCATCGGCAAGTCACTCCTGGCAGCCGAGATTGTGCGTCGCTGGGTCGCCGCCGGGGGCCAGGCTGTCGGCGGGAGCTGCCAACCGTTTGCCCGCGAGACCCCTTACCTGCCGTGGCGCTCTGTCGTCGCCGCGCTCTGCGGCTTGCCGGACGAGGCGGACGTGGAAGCACAGCTCGCTGCACTGGCCCACGCGCTGGCGGCACTGCCCGCGCCGCCGGAGGAGCCGGATCGTTGGATGCTGCGCTTGCCCCTGCTGGCCGAGGTGTTGGGCGTGGGCGATGTGCCCGACAATGACCTGACGGCGGGGCTGCAGGGCGAGGTGCGCCGTAACAACACCTTTGTCGTGATCCAGGCCCTGCTGCAGAGCGGCGTAGGCCGGTCGCCACTGCTCGTCTTGATCGAAGATGCCCATTGGGCCGATGATCTGTCCCTCCAATTGGTGACCCAGGTTGCCTCCAGCCTGGAACGCAGCTCGCTGCTCTTGCTCCTCGTCTACCGCTCCCTGCCCTTTCCCGTTCCACCACTGTGGGAGTCGGTTCGCCGCCTGGCGCACGCCGAGATCGCCCTGAGCGAGCTCTCCCCGCAGGCCAGCCGGGCACTCGTCGCAACCTGCCTCGGCAGGGCTGTGGTGCCGGACGACCTGGCTGAGATGGTCTTTGACCGGGCGCGCGGGCACCCGTTCTTTACCGAAGAGATGGTGCACATGTTCCAGGATATCGGCTGTGTCCGCGTCGAGGATGGTCACGTCACTTTTGACGGCGCACGGGCAGCCCAGATCCGCTTCCCCGATACGGTGCACGGCGTCATCCAGGCGCGCATCGACCAGTTGGACGAGGGCAGTCGCCTGACACTCAAAGTCGCCAGTGTGATCGGGCGCATGTTCCTCTACCGCGTCCTGGCCGGCGTCTATCCGGCCGAGGTCGAGGGCCAGCAACTGCGCACGTACCTGGATACGTTGGAGCGGCTGGGCCTGACCCAGCTCGAACGGCGCGTCCCAGACCTGGAGTACATTTTCAAGCACAGTATCACCCAGGACGTCGTCTACCAGAGCCTGGTCATGGCCCAGCGGCGGCGGCTGCACCAGGCCGTGGCCAGTTGGTACGAGGAGCGCTATGCCGCCAATCTCGCCCCCTACTATTCCCTGCTGGCCTATCACTATGGGCGGGCAGAGCTCGACGAGCACGAACTCTATTACCTGCTGCTGGCCGGCGATTACGCCAGGCGCACGCACGCCACTGCAGCCGCAGTCGCCTATTTCGAGCGTGCGCTGCAGTTGCTGGACGAGCAGCGCGAGCCGGCGCGCACAGCCGGCGTGTTGATGGGCCTGGCGCAGATGGTCCACTTTAGCGGCGGGCAGTACAACCAGGCGCAGGCCTACCTGCGGCGGGCTATCGCCCTCTACGAGATGGCGGGTGATGCGCTGCACGTGGCCGAGGCCTGTTTCGAGGTTGCCGACCGCCTGTCCGTTCACGATCTGGCCGAGGCAATCGCCCACGTCCAGCGCGGCCTGGAGAGCATCCGCGACCTACCCGATGCCCGGCGTCAGCTCGTCGCCGGTTATGCCCGGCTGACTCAATTCCAGCGCGGCCTGGGCGACCACGATGCGGCGTTCGAGACGCTGAACCAGGCCCTGGCGCTGGCCGAGGAAGCGGGCGATTACGAGGGGCTGTGGCGCTGTTATCGCGCCTTGTCGATTCACCACCACAGCCGCGGGGAGCGGCGCCAGGCCTTGGAGGCCGGCGCGATGGGCCTCCGCTTTATTGAGCAAGCTGATGCGCCGGTCGAACATCGCATCATTGCCTTGAACAACCAGGCCTGCTTTGCCCAGGACGTTGGCGACGTCGCAGCGGCAATCGAGGCGGCCGAGAGCGGGTTGGCCCTGGCCCGCCAGGTGGGCGTCTTGAGCGAACAGGTGATCCTTGCCTCGACCCTGACCGACATTTACCACCACATCGGCGATTGGGAGGCGGCCCAGCGCGCTTGCGAGGAAGGGCTTGGCCTGCTGGAGCAGAGTCCGCACCCCTACCACGAGGTGGCGCTGCACATCGGCGCCGGGCACGTGGCCTACGGTCAACGTGACTGGCAATGCGCGCTGGATCATTGGACGCTGGCGGAAGCGGCATCGCTCGTCGGCACGCAGCAGATGTTTACTGCCGAGCTGCGCGCGTTGCTGGCCATGACCTGGGTGCAGTTGGGCGATCTGGAACAGGCCGAGGACTGGGCCGCCCGCGGGCGCGCCCTGGCGGTGGAGCGCGACCAGCGCGGCGCCCTGGCTGCATCGTGGCGCGCCCAGGGCATGGTCGAACGGGCGCGGAGCGATTGGACCGCCGGTGAGGCGGCCCTCGCACAGGCTCTCACCCTGGCCCGCGACCTGGACGACCAGGTCGAAGTCGCGCACACGCTGTTGGAGGGGGGCAAGCTGCTGCTGGATGCCGGCCGTGCCGCAGAAGGGCAGGCCCTCCTGCAGCAGGCCGAGGAGCAGGCCATGGCGGTGAGTCTCTACCCCGTCGCCGAGGCCGCGCGCGAGCTGCTGCGCATGGCGCCAGGATAAGCAAGGAGGAGCATGACGCGTTATCTCATCGTCAACGCTGACGACCTGGGCTGTCCAGAAGGCTCGGTCGATGCCATCCGTGAGCTCTTTGCCCTGGGCGTGGTCACCAGCACCAGCGCCATGACCAACAAATCCGACTGGCCGCGCGCCGCGGCAATGCTGCGCGCGCACCCCGAGTGGTGTGCCGGGGTGCACCTGGTGATGAACGACGGTCAGCCGGTGCTGCCGCGCGCGCAGGTGCCGACCCTGGTCGACCGGGCGGGGAATTTCCGCGACGGCTGGGCGTTGCTGGCCCGCTATCCTGTCCTCTCCCGGGCCCAGCTCCGCGCCGAGTGGCAGGCCCAGATCGAGCGCTTTGTCCGCGCTGCCGGGCGCCAGCCGTCTCACCTCGATCTGCACTGCCACTGGCCCTATGTCTTTCCCGCCTGGTTCCGCCTGACCGTCGAGCTGGCCCAGGCCTACGGCGGCATTCCGGTGCGCATGCCCTTCGACGATGCGTTGGAGGAGAAGGCAGCGGCGCTCGCGGCGGGCTCGGGTTTCCCCGCCTGGTACGTCCTGCGCAACGGGCGCCGCTATCGCCAGATGGTCGCGCGGCGCGGCCTGGCCCGCCCCAACTATTTCGAGAACCGCTTCACCCAGGACGGCAATCGCACGCCGGAATTCTTGCTCGCCCTGCTGGACGAACTGCCGCACGGCGTCACCGAGCTGCTGTGCCACCCCGGCACCCAGGGCTGGCGGGTCGGCGATTACGAGGCGCTGCGCCAGCCCCGCGTGCGCGAGCGCATCGACGAGTTGGGGATCCAGCTCGTCAACTATTGGCAGCTGCCGCGTCTCGTTTGACGCCGCCCGGCCAGGTTTGCCAATCGCCCGGCAAAAGCCCCGCCGGTTCTTGTTGACTTACCTCTCGAGTTCTCGTATACTACTGGAGCACAGCAGCCCAGGATGGCCCGTGACGGGAGAGCGGGGGCGCTCCAGAGCGAAAGAGCACAAAATGGCCGAGTTGTCCTTTTACTTTACCTCGAATGAGCGAGACGAGACCTCGCCCATTGAAGTCGCATTGTTCCACGCCGACACCGGCGAGTGGAGCGCAGCCTATCCCTTCGAGCTTCCCTTCGGCCCTTCCGTGTTGAACGAACTGCGCTGGTATCTGGAAGAGTATACCCGTTGGCCCAGCACAGCAGACCGTGAACGGGCGGGGCGGATCGAGAGCCGGCTGCAAGACTTGGGGCGCGCGTTGCTGAAAAGCGCCCTGCCGGACCCCCAGCTCGTCCAATTCTGGCAGAGCTTTGTGCAGAGCGGCGCAGACAGGCTCGTGACCATCGACGCGCTTGACCCCCGCGTACAGCGAATGCCCTGGGAACTCGTCGCCGACGGTCGCGGGCACCTCTTTGCGCAGGGAATCAGCGTGCGGCGGCGGTTGAACAAGCTCGTCGGCATCCCGGCCGGGCAGCTCGAACTCCCGCTGCGGGTCTTGCTGGTCGTCTCCCGCCCCGAGGGAATTGGGGCCATCGACCCGCGCAACGTCTCCCACTCGCTGCTCGAGGCCCTGGCCGAGACGGATAATCGGGTCGTGCTAGAATTTCTCTATCCCCCCACGTTCAAGGCGTTGTCCGCTCGACTGCGCAACCAGCAGGAGCCCCCGGTCCATGCCGTCCATTTCGACGGGCAGGCCACGTATGACGTGTCACTGGCCCTGGGACACCTGGTCTTTGAGAGCGATATCCACCAGGCGGACTGGATCGATGCCAATCGACTGGGCAGCATGTTGGACCGGGAAGGGACTCCGCTGATGGTGGTGAATGCTTGCCAGAGTGCGAGCCAGGAGAAAAGCATGCCCTATGCCAGCGTCGCCGTGCAGCTCGTTCGGGCCGGGGTCGACAGCGTGTTGGTGCTGGACCATCTCTTGCTGCCGCCGGCGACGGAAAAGCTGTTCGCCACCTTTTACGGCTGCCTGGCCCATGGGTACACGGTGGGCAAAGCGATGGACGAGGCGCGCCATGCGTTGCAGTCCGATGCCGTCCGGCAAACCCTGACGCACACGGACGGACAAGGCAAGCTGGTCGAGGAGGCGATTCGCCTGCACGATTGGTTTCTTCCCACGCTCTACCAACAATCCTTTGACCCCGTGGTTTGTGCGCCCGATATTTCCGCCTTGCCGCTTGCCCTGACCGATCCGGTCATGCCGGGCGGCCTGCCGGCCCGGCCCCTGTACGGCGTTCAGGGGCGCGCCGGCGAGCTGCTGCAGCTGGAGCGCGCGCTCGCCGAATACCGCATCGTCGTGCTGCACGGGCCCGACGGCGTGGGCAAGACGACCCTCGCCGCCGAGGCGGGGCGGTGGTTCTACCGCACCGGCCGCTTCCCCGGCGGCGCGGTCTATGTCTCCTTCGAGCATGGCGGCTCGCTGGCCCAGCTCTGCAACTGGGTCGGGCAGGCAATCCGCCAGGAGCCCAATTTTACCCTGGGTGAAGGCAGCGCGGTGGAACAGGTCGCCGGCCTGTTGCGCGAATATCCCACGCTGGTGATTCTCGACTGTTTTGACGCTGTGCTCAGCCCGCACTCTTCCCTGCCGCCGGAGGAGGTGCGCGCGCTGCTGGATGCGGTCTGGACCTGGGGAGTGGGGGCGCGGTCGATGGCCTCGCCTGCCGACCAGTCCCAGCGTTCCCGCGTCTTGATCGTCGTCCAGGATACGGCCTTTGGCGACCGCCGCTTTGTCCCTTCTCGGGTCTGCGCCCACGTCGAGCTGGCGGGGTTGACGCCTTTGGCGGCTCTCGAGCTGGCCGCGGCGGTGTTCGACGTGCTGGCTATCGACCGCATGGCGGTGAGCCAGTCGGAACTGGACGAGTTGATGGACTGTGTGGGCAGGCACCCGCTGCCGCTCTGCATGCTGCTGTCCACGCTGCGTCACCACCCGCCTGCCGAGTTGTTGGCCAGCCTCGAAGGGGCAGGCGCCGCCCCGGCGCAAGATGAGGCCCTGGACGTCGCCTGGGCGGCCTGGAGCTTTTTGAACGGCGAGCACCGCGCCGTGATCGCCGACCTGGCCGTGTTCCGCGGCGGAGCGGTGGAGAGCCGCATCCTGGAGATTGTCCAGGCCGATCCCGGCGCCTGGCAGGCGGCGCGGACCGAGCTGGAGCACGCGGCGCTGCTGGCGGCGGAAACGCTGCCGCGGGTGAACTCGCCCTTTCTCCGCTTTCATCCAGCCTTGCACCCGTACCTGGCAGCCCAAGTCGCCGATGACCGCAGGGCCGCGTTGGAGGAGCGCTACTGGCAGGTCTATGCTCAGCTTGCGCCGCTGCTCCATCGGGCTGACACCCAGACCTCGCGGGAGGCGCAAGCGCTCGCCGTGCGCGAGCTGCCCAACCTGCGCCGCGCCTTTGAGCTGATCGTCGCCGCCGGCGACGAAGAAACGGCGACCGAGCTTGCACTCGCGATTGCCCATTTCCTCGAGCGCTTGGGGCGTTGGTGGGAGCGGGAGGAGATGATGGAAAAGCTCTGTGGCTTGCGGATGGAGGGGGTGGAGGGGTTGACGCGGGCGGAATACTTGATGATGAACATGCGCGGGGAGGCGCTGCTGCAGCAAGGGCGGTCGACCGAGGCGGAGCAGTTGTTTCGCGGCTTGCTGAAGCGACTGGAATCGAGCCCCGTACACGACTCGGATTATGAACACGCATATACCGTCTGGAACCTGGGCCGCTGCCTGACCGACTTGCAGCAGGCCATGCAGGCGCTCTGCTTCCACCAGCGCGCCCTGGACGAGTTCGAAAGTCTCAGCAAAGTGAGCGAATCGGCCAAAAAGATGGTCGCCGCCTGCCATACCGATTGGGCGGTCAACCTGGTGGCGTTGGGCCAGTTCGAGGATGCAAAAGAGCACTATGAGACCGCCCGGGCAATCTTTCGGGAACAAGGGGACCTGCGCAGCGTGGGCGTCGTCCTCAGCCGGTTGGGAGGGCTGGCAGCAGCCCGCGGCAGCCGGGTCGACGCCGAGCAGTATTACACCAAGGCGCTGGATACCTTCCGCGCCTTGGACGAGCCGCGCGAGGTCGCAGCCCAGTGGCACCAGTTAGCCAGAGTGGCGGAAGAGGCGGGGGATCTCGACGAGGCGGAGCGCTGCTACCAAGAAGCTGTGCGCATCCGCGAGCGCGTCCGCGACCGGCAGGGGCTGGCGGAGACGCTGGTTGAACTGGCCCGCCTGGCCAGAAACAGCGACCGCCCGGACGAAGCGGAACGAAACTATCTGCGAGCGGCGGGAGAATTCGAATACCTGGAGGATCAACTCGCCCAGGCCCAAGTGTTGAGCGACCTCGCTGCGTTGTACTTGTCCCAGGAGCGCCTCGACGAGGCGCTGCAGCATGCCCATCAAGCGATGACCATCGACCAATCCCTCGACGATCCCGCCGTCAGGATATGGCGCGACTATGACCTGCTGGCCAAAATCGCCGAGGCGCGGGGGGAGCTCGACCAGGCAGTTCGCTGGCGGCACAAGGTGCAGGAGAGTTTCGTGGTCTAGGAGAACTGTCGATGCAGACGTTTCTTTGCCCGGCGTGCGGTCACTCGAGCACCTATGACCCGTGGGTCGAATCGGCGCGCTGTGATAATTGTGGGTATACGCCGCCGCAGCGCGTGCGCTTTCGTGGGCGCCGGCCTGTAACCCAGACCGGCGCCCACCAGCGTTTCCTGGACGAATTGGTCGCCCACTGGAAAGGCAGCCACGTTCCCGACCCCTCGTTTGAGCTGCCGTCTTTCCAGTGGGCGCAGGTCTTTTTCCACGACTATCAGCAGGTGTTGGGAGAGGCCTAGATGATCTCGAAATTTCTGCCACGAATTTTCTACCTTTTTTCGTGTTAATTCGTGGCTGATTTTTAACGCTCCCCCAAGTTTTGCATACGCCCGAGCTGCAGTGTTCTTTGCGGTTGTGCCAGGTTTTGCTATTCGCGGGCAGGGGGCGGGCAAAGCACGATCAGCTCGCCAACCTCGTCGGTGTGGATCTCGTACTGCTCTCCGCCCGCCTCGAACGTGAACTTGTAGCCCGGGGTAATCACCTGGAGGTAGGACTGGTCTGGCTCGGGGCAGCCGAGGCTGGTGTCTGGCCACTCGGACGAAGCGGAGGACAGCAGCGTAATCTCGTCGGCGCCGATGCCCAGGCTGTCCGCCAGGTAGGTGATTGCAGCGTCGAGCACCTCGTCCGGTATGGGGCGGCACATTGTCACTTGATCCCCAGTCCGGTCGGTGTGGACCTCGTATTCCTCTCCCTCCGCCATCAGGGTCACCCGGAAACCGGGAGTAATGACCTGGGCATAGCCCATCCCCGGCTCGGGACAGCCGAGGCTGGTGTCCGGCCACTGGACCTCTTCGGCATACAGCAGGGTAATTGTGCCGGGGGAGACGCCGAGTTGATCCGCCAGGTAGGCAATCGCCGCGTCCACCGCCCCCGCAGCGCCCTGGTCGCAGAGCACGATCCGCTCGCCGGTCGCGTCGGTGTGGACCTCATAGTGCTGCCCGTCGATCTCGATGACGATCCGGTAGCCGGGCGTGATCACGTCGAGGTAGGACTCGTTCGGTTGGGGGCAGCCCAGGCTGCTGTCCGGCCAATCGACCGCTTGCGCGGACAGGACATTGGCGCCGCCGCTGCTCGTGCTCAGCTCGTCCGATAAATGGTCGACGGCGGCAGCCACCGCTTCTTCCGACCCTTCGGCGAGGGTGGGGGCGGTGCCCAGTTCCGCGTCTCCTCCTGCATTCTCGCCTGGAGCGGACGTGCGGGGCGGCGTGGCGGTGCCTCCCGCTGCTTCACAAGCTGCCAGTACCAGTGCTCCCAGGATGACAATGGTCAGCAGGGCCAGTTTTTTCACGTTCATCGCTTTCCTCCTTTATTCATTCTGATTGTCTCAGAATCGTAACGGCTCGGTTTGCTCGCCGGGATGCCGACCGGTCGAGCTGTTGCATTGCGGTCTATTCTATAGACGACGGACTGCCTGCCCCGGTTCCATATCTTGTTGCCCAATTGCTGTCCGGCGCGTTCCTGCTGGCCCTGGGTGGCCCGCTGGTGCCACGTTGCAGCTCGCGCGGACTGTTGTCCGCGCTGAACAGGCGGGGCGAGCGGTTGCTTGGCCCGGCGGATTGGGCGGCTCGCGCCGTCAACCTGGCCGTTCAATCCCCGACAGCCGCTGCGCTCCCGTGTAGAGGTGCAACTCCTGGCCGCGGGCGTAGCCGATGAGGGTGATCCCCCACGCGCTGGCCAATTCGATTGAGAAGGAAGTGGGAGAGGTGCGGGAAATCACCACCGGCGTTTCCATCCGCGCCGCCTTGCTCAGCATCTCTGAGCTGATGCGGCCCGAAGTGAGCAGAATCCGTCCTTGTGTGGTCAGCCCGCGGCGCAAACAGATGCCCGCCAGCTTGTCCAACGTGTTGTGCCGCCCCAGGTCTTCGGCGACGACGATCAGTTCGCTGCTCTCGGCCAGGGCAGCGGCGTGGATGCCGCGGGACTGCCGGTAGAGCTGGGACGCCTTGTTCAGTGCCTGCATCAGCGCGGCCACTTGATCGGGGGTGACGTTCACTTGTGTCGTCAGCGGCGAGCGCTCTTTGACCAGGCTCTCGAAACTCGTTCCGCCGGAGCAGCCCGAGGTGATGGCACGCAGGGCTGGTGGATGAACGTCCTTGTGCAGCCAGATGTCCACGCAGCGGCCGGAACCGCAGAGCCGTACTTCGGCCACGTCCGCCATCCCGTCGATGAACCCTTCGTTGTAGAGAAACCCCAATCCCAGTTCCTCCAGCAGCAGCGGGGTGCAGCGCAGGGCGACCCACTCGCTCCCATTGACATAGAGCAGCACTTCTTCCTCGACCGGTACCGTCCCGGCGATGGGCCGCGCAACGCCCGCCTGGAGCTGAAGAAACGACGTTTTGTGGATTCCTTCCGTCATCGGTCCTCTCAGTGGGATGATCTGTCCACGTACAAGTTCCTACCAGGCTGAAATCACTTCCCTTCTGCTGCTGAAGTAAACTCAGCAATCGCCTGTTGGGATAGTGGGTGGTCCGCCATAGCCATCAGGATATCGAATGGCACAGTAACATGGTCGGCGCCATTTAGTTGAGCTTCAACCACTTCGTCGACGCTCTTGAGACTGCCAGCCAGCACCTGGATGTTGTGTTGTCCCATACGACATACTTGTGCCATCTTGGCAACGAGGGAAATGCCATCTCCCATCAACCGGGTGGTCCGGTTCACATACGGGATGACATATTGCGCGCCCGCTTCGGCAGCCAGGATGGCCTGTGCTGGTGAGAAAATTGCAGTGATCGCACAAGTCATCCAAGACGAAAGCTCGGCTACCAGAGAGAGACCAATGACAGTGCAGGGAATCTTGATGACAATTCTGTCTGGAGCCAGGGTGTAAAGAGCAACCGCCTCCTCTCGCATTTCCTCCAGAGAGTGGCTCTCCAGTTGGCAGAATAGTGTTGTGGGGCATATTGCGAGCAGCTTGTCAACCAGCGCCAGCCGTGGCATTTCCTCGCGGGCAATGAGAATAGGGTTTGTCGTCACTCCGGCAATGAATCCCAGCGCAAGTGCTCGTTCCACTTGTCTCGGGTTAGCAGAATCCAGGTATACCGACATATTCACAATTCCTATTCTTTCATTGCAAGCACATCCTCAACAGCTTTTCGGACCCCCGCTTTCCCTATCCCTGCCGCATTGATCACATCCACATATGCACCTGAAGCTGCAAAGCCCTTCAGGCCCACGCGTTTCATCGGAAGGGGATCGTTCTCAACGAGCATCTCGGCCACAGCTGAACCCAACCCGCCATGAATGTTGTGATCCTCGACTGTCACCACTGCTCCTGTTTTCCTGGCGGAAGCCAACAGGGTGTCTTTGTCTAGCGGCTTGAGCGTATGGCAATCAATGACTGTGGCGGAAAACTCCGAAGCCCATTCCTCGGCCCATTTCATGCAGAAACCGACCTGTGGGCCGCAAGCTACGATGGTGACATCATCTCCCTGGCACATAACATTCGCTTTGCCAATTTCGAATGGCGCTTCCTCATCCAAAAAGATCGGCAGTGGCTCGCGATAGAGGCGTAGATAGACGGATGTCTCGTACTCGTTTACAGCGGGCACGGCCTTGAACAATTGATTGGGATCGGCTATCACGACAATTGCCATATCTGGCATAGCGCGAACCATCGCCAAGTCCTCGAGAGCGTGAGCGGATGGCCCGTCCTTGGCGTTTGAGACGCCGCCGTGCGAGCCGACAATTTTTACATTGAGATTGTTTTGGCCAATGCTCTGCCGAATGTGATCAATCGTTCGACCGATGAAGGAGCCGAACGTCACGGCAAAGGGAGTGTAGCCCATAATTGCGAGACCAGCGCAGATTCCAATCATGTTCGTTTCTGCAACTCCACAGTTGTAGTAGCGCTCCGGATAGGCATCCCAGAATTTCTTGAGATTTACGCTTCCCCCCAGATCGGCGGTAACGACGACCGCTTGGGGATTCTCTTTTGCCATCTCGTAAAAAGCTTCACCAAAAGCATAGCGGATTGCCAATAATTTTCCCTTGGGATAGTATATGGAATTCATCAGTTACCTCTTATCCTGATCTAGCGACTCGAACATTGTAATGACTCTTCTGAAATAACGCTACATTCGACAGGCCACAACCGGCCGCAGGAGGCACAGAGAGCAAAACCGAGCCGCTAATCG
>JAFGEI010000157.1 GCA_016931695.1 Anaerolineae bacterium
CGACGATTTGAAAGAAAAGTGGATGGGGATGATTGGCTTTCGCAATGTACTCGTGCATGGGTATGTGGATATTGATCGGGCTGTTGTTTACGATGTTTTGCAGCACCGCCTGGGCGATCTAGAGGCGCTGCGGCGGGTGTTCGCCCAGTTCTTGTAGAATAACAAAAACCTCGCACCGCTGCCCGGTGTGGCGCTGGCAGGCCGCGGGCACGTCGACCGGGGGGCGCAGCTCCCAGGCCTGCAGTAGCCGCGCCAGGTGGCAGAGGGGTAGCCCCATCACGTTGGCATAGCAGCCCGCCCAGCGGGCAACGGGTTGGAATTGGGGGTGCTGGATCGCATACCCCCCGGCCTTGTCGAAGGGGTCCCCGCCGGCGACGTAGGCCTCAAGCTCCTCGTTCGTATAGTCACGCATCCAGACCTGGGTTTCGGCCACCTGCGTCACTTCACTGCCGCTGCCCGTGAGCGTCACCCCGCTGTAGACGGTGTGCGGGCGGTCCCGCATGCGCCGCAGCATGTCCCGCGCCTCAGCGGCGTCGGCTGGCTTGCCCAGCACCGTTTCTCCCAGCGCCACCAGGGTGTCGAATCCCGCCACCAGCGCACCGGGGTGGCGGGCGGCGACGGCGCGGGCCTTGCACTGCGCCAGGCGAGCGGCAGTCGCGGCAGGGGGTTCGCCAGCCAGGATGCTTTCCGTTACGTCGGCCGCGACGGCGTGAAAGGGGATCTGCAGCAGGCCCATCAGCTCGCGGCGGCGGGGGGATCGGGAGGCGAGGATCAGGCCGGGCGACTGGCCAAAGATGGAATTCACGTACTCCGCTCCAAAAAGTCGCCCAGGATCCGCTTCAGCCCGACGTTCTCGAAAATGACCGTCACCTGTTCCTTCTCTCCCCCGCCGCGGCTTTCCAGCACGATTCCGGGCCCAAAGACGGGGTGGACGACCCGGTCGCCGGTGTGAAAGCGGGCCGCGGGGGCGGCGGGGGCTGGCTCCCACCTTTCCCACGCCGGCGTGGTCTCGGGCGCGCGCTGCCTGGCGCGCGAGCGGCCGTCCTGGAGCAGGCGCCGCGGGATGTCGTCCAGGAAGCGGCTGGGGACGTTGGTCTCGTAATCGCCGTAGCGGGGCCGGCGAAAGGTGTGGGTGATGTAGAGGCGGTCCTGGGCGCGGGTGACGCCGACGTACATCAGCCGCCGCTCCTCCGCCACTCCCTCCGGCTCGTCGATCGAGCGGCTGTGCGGGATCAATCCTTCCTCCACCCCGGTCAAAAAGACGATGGGGAATTCGAGCCCCTTGGCGCTGTGCAGGGTGAGCAGGGTGGGGGCGTCGACCTCGTCGCCCATGTTGTCCACGTCCGAGACGAGGGCGACGTCGGCCAGAAACTCGGTCAGCGTCATGCCCGCATACTCCAGCGCCACTCCTCGCAGCTCGAGCACGTTTTCCCAGCGCTCCTCTCCCTCGTCGCTGCCGTCGCGCAGGTAGGCCTCGTATCCCGTGTCGGCCAACACGCGGTCGATCAACTGGTGGACGGACAGCTCGCCGCGGGCCTCGATCCACCCGGCGACCATCTTGTGGAACGCCGCCACGGCGCCCCGGCCCTGCTTGCTCAGCGCCGGGATCGCCTCGCCGGCGCCGACCACGGCGGCGACGATTTGCCAGGGGGAGACGTTCTGCTCGCGCGCCGTCTTTTCCAGGCTGGCGACCGTCTTGCGCCCGATGCGGCGAGGCGGTACGTTGATGATCCGCAGCAGGCTGGCGCTGTCACTGGGGTTGTGGGCCGTGCGCAGGAAGGCGACCAGGTCCTTGATCTCGCGCCGGGCGTAAAAGCGGGTCGCGCCCACCAGGCGGTAGGGCAGGCCGGCGTGGATGAACGCGTCTTCGATGGCGCGGGACTGGGCGTTGGTACGGTACATGACCGCGAAATCCCCCGGGCGCGCCTCTTTCGTGGCGACCAGTTCGGCGATGGTGTCGACGATGAACTGAGCTTCCGCTCCCGGATCGTAGGCTTCGTGGACGATCGTCTTGTCACCCTGGCCACGCCGGGTAAAGAGCCGCTTCTCGGTCCGGTCCGCGTTGTGGCGGATGATCGCCTGCGCCGTGTCGAGAATGTGCTGCGTGGAGCGATAGTTTTGCTCCAACAAGTAGGTCGTCAGATCGGGGTGATCCTGCCGCAGCCGGTTGATGTTGCGGTAATCCGCCCCCCGCCAGGCATAGATCGACTGGTCCTCGTCCGCGACGGCAAAGAGGTTGTGGTGGCGGCCCGCCAACTGCTGCAGCAGGACGTATTGGGCCGCGTTGGTGTCCTGGAACTCGTCGACCAGGATGTAGCGGTAGCGTTCCTGGTAGCGGCGCGTCACGTTGTCTTGCTGGCGAAAGAGGTTGACCGTTACCATCAGCAGGTCGTCGAAATCGAGCGCGCCGCTCAGGCGCAGCCGCTGCTGGTACTGCTCGTACACCCGGCGCACGATCTCGCCAAAGTAGGAACCGGGCTGGTACTCCTCGGGGGGGATCAGCTCGTTCTTGGCGCGGGAGATGGCGTTGTGGACGGCGTGGGGGCGGTAGCGCTTTTCGTCCAGGTTCAGCTCCAGGATGACCTGCCGGGTCAGCGCGACCTGGTCGTCGGCGTCAAAGATGGTATAGTCGCGGGAGATGCCGGCCGCTTCCGCTTCTTGCCGCAGGATGCGCGCGCAGGTGGCGTGAAAGGTGCCCAGGGTCAGGTCGCCGGCCTGGGAGTGGCCCAGCAGTTGTTCCAACCGCTCGCGCATCTCGCGGGCGGCCTTGTTGGTAAACGTCACCGCCAGGATGCGCCAGGGATAGACCTCCTGTTCGAGCACCAGCCAGGCTACCCGCCGGGTGAGGACGCGGGTCTTGCCCGAGCCTGGGCCGGCCAGGACCAGGACGGGGCCATCGGGGGCGACGACGGCTTTTTTCTGCTGCGCGTTGAGGCCCTTGAGAATGCTCATCGTTTATCCTCGCGTGGAACGGAGGTATTCTTTCAGGTTGTGTTGGACGGCGTATGCGGCGGCCTCGGCGCGGTTGGTCAGTTCCAGCTTGCTGAGGATGCTGCTGACATAGTTGCGCACTGTGCCCTCGCCCAAGTAGAGGGCTTCGGCGATGTCGCGGTTGGTCTTGCCCTCGGCGACCTGGGCCAGCACGCGCAGTTCCTGCTCAGTCAGGTTGGTGAACGCGGCGGCAGTCTCTTGCCGGGCGGCCTCGCGCACCCGTTCAAACACCCGCTGCGTGACCGCCGGGTCGAGGGGCGCCTCCCCGCGCCCGACCGCCTCGATGGCGCGGGTCAGGTCGTCGCTGCCGATCTGCTTGAGCACGTAGCCGCACGCCCCGGCGGTGATGGCGTCAAAGAGCAGCTCGTCCTCCGCATAAGAGGTCAGCATGATGACCTTGGTGTCGGGGAGTTTGCTCACAATGTCCTGGCAGGCATCGATCCCGCTGCGGCCGGGCAGGCGGATGTCCATCACCACCACGTCGGGCTGGTGCAGCAGCGCTTTTTGCAGCGCCTCGCGGGCCGTGCTGGCCTCGTCGACGACGGTAAAGTTGGGATGATGTTCCAGCAGGGTGCGCAGCCCGAGGCGCACCACCTCGTGATCGTCGACAATCAAAATTCGCAAGCTCATGGCACCTCTCCCTTGGGGTAGGGGACGGTAAGCGTCACGGTGACTCCCTGGCCGGGGGCGCTGTCGATGTCCAGCGTGCCCTCCAGCATGTGGGCGCGTTCGCGGATGTTGCGCAGGCCCTGGCCGGAGCGGGTGGGGATGATTGACAGGCCGATCCCGTCGTCGGCGATTTGCAGCTGCCAGGCGTCTGATTTGTACGCCAGCCGCACGACGACGTGCTGGGCCTTGGCGTGGCGGGCGACGTTGCTGAGGCTCTCGCGGACGATTTGAAAGATGTGCCGCCGCCGCTCGACGCTGACCGGGTGTCGGTCTTCTCCCACCACTTGCAGGTCGGTCTCGACCAGCGTGTTGACCCGGAAATCTCGCAGCAGCTCCGAGATGCCGTCGATCAGGTCGCTCTCGGGCACGCCGCCCCGCAGCTCGAAAATGTAGCGGCGAATGTCCTGGATGGTCTGGTTGAGGCTGGTCATGACCTGCGAAATTTGCTCGCTGGCTGCTCGTGGGTCTTGGGGGATCATCATGCGCGTGCCCTCCAGCATCAACCCGGCGGCATAGATCGACTGGATGATCCCGTCGTGCAGCTCGCGCCCGATCCGCTCCCGGTCGACCGACAGCGCCTGGTTGCGCTCAAAGTCCTCGATCCACCGTTCGATCTCCCATTGCAGGACAGCCAGGATGCGCATCAGGCCGTAGGTGATCGTCGCGCCGCAAACGGTGAGCAGCAGGGAGGTGGCGAGAAAGGCGAGCGCCGTCGCCAGGGTGGCGGGCTGCGTCTGCTCCCAGATCGAGACCGCTGGGTAGACCAGCCCCGCCAGCAGGCCAAAGGCGCCGAGGGTGATCCCGGTGACGCGGCGCGCGCCGCGGATCGACTTGAGTACCTTGGGGTCGATGCTGCGATAGGTCTGGCTGCGCATGCTCCACAGCGAGAGCAGGCCGCCGGGGAGCGCAAATCCGCCGCGGGCGACGATCTCGCCCCAGAAAGCGACCTGTTCCGGCGCGGTGCCGGTCAAGACGAACAGCAGGCCCCCGGCGAGCCAGGCTCCGGGCAGCGCGAGGGGGACGATCAGCTGCCAGCGCGAGGGCTGGCCGGGGGCGAGCTGGGTGAGCAAGCCAAAGATGAGCAGCGCGGCGTATCCCAGCCCAAGCAAGGCAGTGTCGAGCAGCGGCGGGATGGCCCGTTCGAGCACCAGCGCGGGGCCCAGCACGTTGTCCCAGGCGACGAATGCCTCGCAGAAGGCAAAGATCGCCAGCAGCGGCAGCCGGCGCAAGATTTCGAGGCGCGTGGCGCGCGGGGTCGTAAAGAAAATGGCGATTCCCAGCACGAAAAAGGCCAGTCCCTGGGCGAATTGCAAGAGGGGAACGGCGGCGGTCAGGATATGTGCCCCTTCTCTCCACAGCTCATTCGCGCCCGTCGGATCCATCGGTCTTTACAACAGAAAAGCGGTGCCTGTTCCAATAACCAGTATCAACAGCAAGCCGGGCAAGATCACCCGCCGCAGGGAGGGGGAGCCGCTCCACAGGACAATTCCGCCCTTGACGACGGTGTTGGACATTGTGGCCAGCATGATCGCCCGCGCTGCCGTATCCTGGCTGACGCTGCCGTTGCTCGCCTGGCTCAGCTCGGCCATCGACAGGGTGATCGCGTCGACGTCTGCCGCGCCCGAGACGGCGCTGGAGAGATAGATGCCCGTATCGCCCAGGTAGACTTGGGCCACTTTGGAGACCAGCAGAATCGCCCCATAGATCAGCCCGAACTTGATCGCCGGCCTCAGCTCGAAGGGATTGGAGACTTCCACCCCGCCCTCCTGGTCGGGGCGCTGTGAAAAGTAGAGATAGGCGCAGTAGGCCAGCCCGACTGCCCCGGCGGCGACCATGGGGGGCCAGAGTTCTTTGAGCAGGGCGGCGTTGAGGGCGGCCACTTCGACCAGTACCCGGGCAAACATGACTGCCCAGGCCACGGTGATGGCCAGGGCAAACGGTTTGGCCAGTTCCTCTTCCTGGCTCCTCCGCGCAAAGCTGAGCGTCACGGCGGTGCTGGAGGCCAGGCCGCCCAGCAGCCCGGTCAACCCGATGCCCTGGCGGACGCCGACGACCTTCATCAGCAGGTAGCCGAAAAAGCTGATGCCAGAAATAAAAATGACCATCAGCCAGATTTTGTGGGGGTTCAGCACGTCCAGCGGCGGAGGGCCGAGCGGGCGGTTGGGGAGGATGGGGAGGATGATGGCGGTGATGACGGCGAATTTGAGCGTGGCATATACATCCTCGCGGCTGATGCGCCGGACGAGAGTGTCCGTTTCAAGCTTGAGGGCCAGGATCACCGTCGTCGCCACGGTGATCGCCACCGCCAGGACGAGATAGCCCCAATAGCAGAGCGCCCCGGCAAATACGACGACCAGGGCCGCGGTCTCGCTGGTCAGGCCGATTGCTTCGTGCCGCCAGGCGACGACAAAGTAGGCGATGGCGATCATGATGCCGAGCAGCATGACGATCCCGACAAAGGCCCACGGTGATTCTAGTACGTCGGCGGCCATCGCCGCCCCACAACCGACCAATCCCATCAGCGCAAAGGTCCGTTCGCCGGCAAAAATCTCGCGCTGGGGCTTTTGGTGGGCAAACTCTCTCTGCAGGCCGACGAGAAAGCCGATCCCCAGGGCCACGCCAAAGCGATAGTAGAGTTCTGTTTGTTCCATGGTCTTTTATTGGGCGACGACAAAGGCGACGGCGTACTCGCGGCTGTGGGACAGGCTGACCGCCCACTCGGTCAGTCCCAGCTCGGCCGCCCGTTCCGCGGCCCGCCCGTAGAGCGTGATCTGCGGACGGCCCCGCCGGTTGCCCAACACCTCGACTTCTTTCCAGTCGACCCCATCGACGGCCAACAGGCGCACCCCCACCCCCAGTGCCTTTGAGACCGCCTCCTTGGCCGCAAAGCGGGCCGCCAGTTCCGGCCCGTGTCCCCGCGTGTAGCGGATCTCGGCCGGGGTAAAGACCCGTTCCAGGAACCGCTGCCCGTGCCGGTCCACGGCCCGCTGGATGCGAGAGACCTCAATGATGTCGACTCCTACGACCATTCTTCGTCCATCGGCGGCCCGGCAACGGCCACCGCGTACGCGTCGGGGTCGAGCCACCGCTGCGCTGCCGCCTGCACGCGCTCGGCCGTGATTTCCTGGATGATGCGGCTGTAGCGCTGCAGGTAATCATAGTCCAGGCCGTGCCGCTCGATATTCAGGATCGATTGCGCGACCCCTTCGTTCGTCTCCAGCAGCAGCGGCAGGCTGCCGGTCAGGTAGGCCTGGCTGTCGCTCAACTCGTCCGGCTGCGGCGGCTCCTGGCACATGCGGCGAATCTCGGCGCGGATGCTGTCGATTGCCCGCGCGACGTTCTGCGGGTGGACGCCGGCGATGACGGCCCACGCGTCTGGCCCCAACCCTCCCTTGACCTGGCTGTAGGAATAATAAGCCAGCCCCTGGGCCTCGCGGACGGTTTCCCCTAGCCGTCCCATCATGCCGAATATGCCCAGGATCGTGTTGGCGAGCACGGCATCGTAGAAGGTGGGGTCGGCGCGGGACGGCCCCGGGTAGCCGAGCACGATGTCGGCCTGGGTTTTGCCGGGGATCGGCACATACTCCTGCCGCACTTTCTGGATGCGGGGTACAGCCGGCAGCGGTTCCCGCGCGCGGGTGGCGCCGTTCCAATCGCCAAAGGCGGCCTCGACCTGCTCGACGGCCCGTTTCGCCGACACTGCCCCGACGAGGGCGATGACCATCCCCCGCGGCCCATAACCGTCACGATAGAAGGCAGCCAGGTCGTCCCGGGTCAGGGCGGAGATGGTCTCGGGGTAGCCGCGCTGGCTGCGGCTGTAGGGATGGTCGGCCGGGTAGGCCAGCTTGTAGAAGGCAAGATCGGCCATCTCCTGGGTATCGTGCGCCCGTTCCTCCAGGCGGGTCAGAATCTCGCCGCGCCGTTTTTCCACTTCTTGAGCGGGAAAGGTGGGGTGGCGCAATACGTCCCCCAGCACGTCGAGGACCAGCCCCAGGTCCTCGCCCAGGCTTTTGGCGCCAAAGACGGTGTTGTGGGTGCCGCCCGAGACGCCCATGCTGGCGCCGATCGATTCGACCTGCTCATAGATCTGGTCGAACGTGCGGTGGATGGTGCCGCGGGTGAGGGTGGAGGCGGTAAAGGCGGCCAGGCCGGCCTGTTGTGGGCTTTCGTCGTATGCCCCGACGGCCAGGTAGCCGCTGACCACTGCCGCCGGGCTGCTGCGATTCTCGCGCACCAGGACGACGATGCCGTTGTCGAGCTCGTGCCGCTCGATCTCTTGCGGGCCTGGGATTGACATAGCGCTCCTCTGGTGGATTTTTCCTCTCACTTGGGCAGGTACCAACCGCTCGTGCTGTTCGACCTTTGCAGGTACTTTGCTGCGACCCGCTGCACGTCTTGGAGGGTCACCTGTTCCAGGTTGTCCAGGTATTCTTGGAACCAGGTATAGTCGGCCAAGATCTCGGCCCATCCCAGCCACGAGGCCTGGCCAGTGACCGATTCGCTGGAGTAGGCGAACTGGGCCTTGGCTTGTTTGATCGACTTTTCGAGTTCCCTGGGTGAGATCGGTTCCGCGGCGATGCGCTGCAGCTCTTGCACCATGCGCTCCTCGACCCGCTCCAGCGATTGGCCTTTGCGCGCGGTGACGGTCAGCGAGTAGACGAAGGGATCGACGGTGGGGATGAGGCTGCCCGAAACCTGGGTTGCCAGTTCCGTGTCGACCAGGGCGCGATAGAGGCGAGAGCTCTTGTTGGTGCTGGCCCCGCTCAAGGCGCTCATCCCGCTGGCCCCGCTGAGGATCGAGTCCATGACGACCAGGGGGTAAAAATCGGCCGCCGTGGCCGGCGGGGTGTGAAAAACGACGCCGAGATAGGCAGTCGTGCCGTCCCCTTCCAGCACCACCCGCCGTTCCTCCTGCTGGGAAGGCTCGGCCGGGGTGGCGCTGCCGTTCGCCTCGCCCGCCGCCAGGCTGCCGAACTGCTGCTGGATCAGCTCGAGCATCTGGTCACTGTCGAAATCCCCCACGGCCACGGCCACGGCATTGTTGGGCACATAGTACGTGCAATAGTGATGGTACAGGTCGTCCCGCGTCATCTTTTCCAGGTCGTCCAAGTGCCCGATGGTGTCGTGGCCGTAGGCGTGAACGCGGAAAGCGGCCGCCATGACTTTTTCGTTGAGTAGAAAGAGAGGGTCGTTCTCGGCTCCCTGCCGCTCGCTGATGATGACGGTTCGTTCCGTTTCCACTTCCTGGGGGTCGAACAGGGTGTTGACCATCCGGTCCGCCTCGATCTCGATCTCTAGCCCGATCTTGGCCGCCGGAAGGGTGGCAAAGTAGGCGGTATAGTCGTACCACGTAAAGGCGTTCCAGATGCCGCCCTCGCGGGAGATGGTGCGATCGGCCGTGCCGCGCGGCCAGCGCGGGGTACCCTTGAACAGCATGTGCTCGACCCAGTGGGAGATGCCGGTGATGCCCGGCCGTTCCCTGCCGCTGCCGACCCGGTACCAGACCCAAAAGCTGCTTACGGGGGCAGTGTGGGACTCTTTGAGCACGACCTGCAGCCCGTTTTCCAGCCGGGTCTTGACAATGTGGCTCATGTACTGGCTCTCCTAATCGTTGTTTCCCTCGCCGTTATAACCCCGGCCAATCCCGCGGTAGGCGAATCCCAGCGAGCGGACGGTGGGCGGGTCATAGATGTTGCGCCCGTCCACGATGGCGGCGTGGCGCATCAACTTTTTGATCCGCACCAGGTCCAGGTGCTTGAACTCGTTCCACTCGGTGACGACGATCAAGAGGTCGCATCCTTCGGCCAGGGTGTAGGGGTCGGGACAAAGCTCGACGCCGGTCAGGATGCGCCGGGCGTTCTCCATCGCTACCGGGTCGTATGCGCGCACCTTGACGCCGGCGGCGAGCAGGCGCTCGATGATGGACGTCGCCGGGGCCTCGCGCATGTCGTCGGTATTGGGCTTGAAAGCCAGGCCCAGGATTCCCACCTGTTTGCCGCCCAATTCGCCGAGCAGTTCGCGCGCTTTGCGCACCACCTGCAGCCGTTGGTCGTTGTTGATTTCCATCACCGCGGCGAGCAACTGCGGGTGGCGCCCGTGGGTGTCGGCCATGTGGGCCAGCGCCTTGACGTCCTTGGGGAAACAAGAGCCGCCATATCCGACCCCGGCGTCGAGAAAGGCGTGGCCGATTCGCTTGTCGTATCCCATCCCGCTGGCCACTTCTTTTACGTCGGCGCCGAGCGCCTCGCAGATGTTGGCAATCTCGTTGATGAACGAAATGCGGGTTGCCAGGAAGGCGTTGGAGGCGTACTTGATCATTTCGGCCGTGCGCAGGTCGGTGATGACGATCGTCGAGCGGAGGGGCAGGTGGAGCTGGGCCACCTGCTCCGCGGCCTCGGGGGCGAGGGAGCCGAGCACCACCCGGTCGGGGTTCATAAAGTCGCGGATGGCCGAGCCTTCGCGTAGAAACTCGGGGCAGGAGACGACGGCAAACTCGGCGCTGTCGCCGCGCTTTTCGCGGATGATGTCGGCGACCCAGTCGCCGGTCCCGACCGGCACAGTCGATTTGTTGACGATGACGAGCGGGTGATCCAGCACCTCGGCGATCGATTCGGCTGCCATGCGCACGTATTGCAAATCCGCTTCGCCGTCCACCCCCTCGGGGGTGCCGACGGCGATAAAGGCGAACTCGGCTTCCTGGAGCGCCTCGGCATAGGAGGTGGTAAAAAAGAGCCGCCCGGCCTTGACGTTTCGCTCGACCAGTTCCTCCAGCCCCGGCTCGTAAATGGGCATCTCGCCTTCTTTGAGCCGGGCGATTTTCTCCGCATTGATGTCCAGGCAAACGATGCGATTGCCCAGGTCGGCAAAACATGCGCCGGTGACGAGACCGACGTATCCGACGCCAATGACAGCGATATTTCTCACTTTGACACTCCTTGCAGTTGACTGGAATACGGCCCCGCTCCGCCGGCCGCGTGGAGGGACGGCCGGGCGGTGGGTTACGCCGCACTGTTACGCGCGAGTTTCGACCACTGGGGAATCATACCACAATCTAGGGTTTGTTCCAAGTGCCCTCGCCCGGCGCTAAATTGACAAATCCGCTATCCTGACTACAATTCTTTCGGGGCTGAAGGATGGAACCATCGTCGCAGCATCTATGGGCCGATCAACCGATTATCGGCCAGGAACAGGACCGGCTGAATTTCGTCGATTATGCCGACGTGCTGGCCGAGGCGGTGCTGACGGCCAATACGCCCATCACCGTCGGCGTCTTTGGGCCGTGGGGGAGTGGAAAAACCAGCTTGATGCGCCTCCTCGCCGAGCGCCTGGTTGGGCGGCGCACTTTTGCTTACCGCCACGTGCGGACCATCTGGTTCAACGCCTGGCAGTACGAACGCGACGAGGCCGCCTTGTGGCGCGCGCTGCTCCTTCACGTCCTGGAGGGGTTGGCAGGCGGGGACCTTTCTGACGAGGATGCGCGCCAGATCGAAGACTGGCGAACCCGTCTCTATACCGACGTGGAGCGGACCGAGAAGGGTTCGCTCCAGATCGACTGGCAGTCTGCCAGCAAGGCGGCGCTCAAGCTGGGCCTTTCCTTTATCCCTGGCCCGGGCGCCCTGGCCGAGTTGGCCCGCCTGGCGCGGGGCAACGTAGAGACGGTGGAAGCGCTGCTGCAGGCCTTTCGCCGCGAAGAGATCGAGATCTATCGCCGCCGGCTGACGTTGTTGGAAGAGTTCTACGCCGGCTTTGCCCACCTGGTGCGCGAATACATCTGGTCCCGTAACGGCTTGCTGGTTATCTTTGCCGACGACCTGGATCGCTGCCTGCCCCAGCGGGCGGTGGAGGTGCTGGAGACGATCAAGTTGTACCTTGACGTGCCGGGCTGCGCGTTTGTCATTGCCGCCGATCGGGACGTGATCGAGCGGGTTGTCGAGATGCAGTACAGCGACTATCGCCAGGAGAGCGACCGCTTTCGCTTTTATGGTCGCAGCTACCTGGAGAAACTCGTTCAACTTCCCTTCTACCTGCCGCCCCTGGAGGAGGACCAGATCGCTTCTTTTATCGCTTCTTGCGCTCCGTGGATGGAGCCTTCCTGCCAGGAAATTTTTTCGGTGGGTCTGGACCCCAATCCCCGGCTGGTCAAGCGGGCGATCAACATCTTTTCGCTGCTGTCCAGTCTGGCGGAGCGGCGGATGGAGGCCGGCCAGATGGAACCGGTGGCGCCGGGGATGTTGGCCAAGATGGTCGTGATCCAGGCCCGTTATCACGACCTGTATCGCGACCTGGAGGAATATCCGAACTTGATCCAGGATTTGGAGATGGCGGCGCGAAAGGGGGTGGAGGTTCGCAATTTGATCCCCCCGCTTCCCGAGCTGTCGCTCGACGCGGATACCTTGTTGGAACGCTACCTGCGCCACAAGCCGCTGCTGCGCATGCTGCGCCTGCCGCCTTCTTTTTCTGACCTGACCCACGACCAGATTTGCGCCTACATCTACCTCACCCGCACCACCGGCGCCGAGGGTGGGGCGCCGCGGCCCAGCGCCTCCCGCCGCTGGGCCGACTTGCTCAGCAACGACCTCACCCGTATCCGGGGGGCGGTGGAGGCCATCCGTGACGAGGAGGTCGCGCAGTGGTATGCAGAGGCGCTGGCTCGCTTGCTGGAACCGGGCTCCGATGTTTCCCTGGTCGAGCGCCTCTCCGCGGCAACCGCCCTGGCATATCTCGGCGATCCGCGTAACCTGGACGAGATGGTGGATGTGCCGGTGGGCCCCTTTTTGTATGGCGAGGATGGTCAGTCGATGGTGGCTCAGGCCTTTTGTATTGGGCGTTATCTGGTCACCAACATCCAGTATGCACGCTTTCTGGCCGCCAATCCTGATTACCCGATCCCCTACCTGGACGAAGAGTGGGCGATGCCGTATAATTGGCGTGCCCAGGGCCGTGCGTATCCGGAGGGCAGGGCCAACCACCCTGTCGTGCTGGTCAGCTACGAGGATGCAGCGGCGTATTGCGCCTGGGTGGGGATGCGATTGCCCACCGAGATTGAGTGGGAGAAGGCGGCGCGGGGGCGGGATGGGCGCGTCTATCCCTGGGGGGACGCGCCGGACCCCTGCAAGGCGAACGTGCGCGAGAGCGGCATGGGCGGCACGACGCCGGTCGGGGCCTATTTGGACGGCCTCAGCCCCTATGGCCTGGCGGACTGCAGCGGAAATGTTTGGGAATGGACCGCCACCTCTTATGACGAGGACGAGATGGTCCTGCGTGGCGGGTCGTGGAATTTTCACATCGGTGACGCGCGCACTTTTTCCCGCGACCGGGCCCACCGGCCCTATTGTTCGAATCGCCTGGGCTTTCGCGTCGCGGCCGACCTGCTGCCGAAAGGTGTAGAGCACGCAACTGCTCAGCCGGTCGTTCCTGGATCTGGGCCCGGAAAAGAGCAGGATGGGGAGGAGCAACATGTTGGGTAAAGTCATTATCGTCGAATCGGACAAGCAAGTTGTTGGAATTCTAAAAGGACCGTTTGAGGAGGCCGGGTTCCAGGTTGAGGTCGCGCCGAGCGGCGAGGAAGGACTCGCTCTCTGCCTGCAGTTCCTCCCCCAGGTGGCGCTGGTCGACGTCGACCTGCCAGACCTGGATGGGCTCGAAGTCTGCCGCAAGCTGCGCAGCGCCACGCGCACTGGTCACATCCACATCATTGTGTTGGCGCGGAGTGTCGACCGGCAGGCGCGCATCCGGGCGCTCGAGACTGGAGTGGACGATTTCATCATTATCCCCTTCGATCCTGACGAAGTGACGTTGCGCGTGCGCAATGCCCTGCGCCGCGCCTCGGCGGACAACCTGACCGACCCGGTGACCGGCCTGCCAAGCGGGCGGCTCATCCAGAATCGCCTACGCGATCTGGTCGTGAGCGGCCAGGACGATTGGGCCCTTCTTGGCCTGACAATCCGCTACCTGGAGCCGTTCAAAGAGACCCACGGCTTCCTGGCGGCGCAGGAGGTGCTGCGCTCGGTGGCGCGGGTGCTGGCCGCCGCTGTCGATCAGTGGGGCGGCACGGAGGACTTTATCGGGCACAGCGGCGGTGGTCGTTTCCTCGTCGTCACCAACGTCCAACGGGCCGACGATATGACCGCGAGCCTGGTGGAGAATTTCCAGCGCGAGATCCTGACCCACTATACGTTCCGGGAACGGGAGCAGGGCTTTATCGTTTTGAAAGAGGATGATGTCGAGCGCCAGATTCCGCTGATGCGGCTCGACGTTCGCAAGGTCACCCAGGCGGACGGCCCCTTCTACGACATTCGCTCCCTGACCGAAGCGCTGGGGTAGGGCAAGCAAGCTGGCGTGTAACTGCTCAGCTTCGCTTCGCAGTTGCCACCCTCGCCCGCGAGAGGAGGGAAAGCGGGGGTGTCGAGAGCGGCTTCGCCGCTCTCGACACCCCCATCTCTTCCCTTTTCGGGGTGGGGGCACTGCTCAGGCGGTCAGCCTGAGCAGTTGCGCTGGCGTCGTCTATTCCCGCCCGCGGCGCCGAAAGATCATCTTGAGCGGCGTGCCCGGGAAGGGATGGGCCTCCCGGATGCGGTTTTCCAGGTAGCGGCGGTAGGTAAAGTGGACCAGTTCTTGGTCGTTGACGTGAAAGATAAAGGTGGGGGGAGCGACGTCCGGCTGGCTGGCATAAAGGATCTTGAGCCGTTTGCCCCGCTTGCTGGGGGGGGCGTGATGGGCGACCGCATCGCGGACGATGCGGTTTAGCTCTGACGTGGGAATCCGCTCGTACCGCGCCCGGTGTACGGCCAGCGCCTCGGGAATGACCCGCTGCACCCGCTTGCCGGTCAGGGCCGAGATAAAGAGCACCGGGACGTAATCCATAAACTTGAGCTTTTCCCGCACGTCCTGGGTGTAGGCGAGCATCGTATACGTATCTTTGTCCACCGCGTCCCACTTGTTGACCAGGACGACGGCGCTGCACCATTCATCCAGGATAAAGGCGGCGACGTGGCTGTCCTGGGCAATGAGGCCCTGGGTGGCGTCCACCACCAGCAGCGCCACGTCGGCCCGTTGGATGGCCGAAAGTGCCCGCAGCACCGAGTATTGCTCCGCGCCCGGTTTGACCTTGCCGCGGCGGCGGATGCCGGCAGTGTCGATCAGCGTGATCGCCGTGCCTTCCCATTCCATCTGCGTGTCGATGGCATCCCGCGTCGTGCCCGGCACCGGGCTGACAATGACCCGCTCCTCTCCCAGCAGCTTGTTGAGCAGGGACGACTTGCCCACGTTGGGCCGCCCGACGATGGCCAGCTTGATCGATTCATCCTCTTCTTCTGCCTCGGTCTCCCTGGCCGCCGGCAGGGCCAGCACCAGGTCGTCCAACATGTCCGCCACCCCTTTGCCGTGCAAGGCGGAAATGGGGTAGACTTCACCGATGCCCAGGGCGTAGAACTCGACCGCCGTTGCGCGCACGCGATCGCTCTCCGTCTTGTTTGCGGCGAGGAACACCGGTTTCCGCGAGCGGCGGAGGATGTGCGCGACCTCCTCGTCGGCCGGGGTGATCCCGGCGATGGCGTCAGTCAAAAAGATGACGGCGTCCGCCTCCTCGATTGCCAGTTCGGCCTGGGAGCGGATGAGGGGGATGAAGGCAGCCGAATCTTTGCTGAGCAGCTGTTCGGGCCCCGGCCGGCTGCCGGCGACCACCTTGTCGGGCAGCACCTCGATGCCGCCGGTGTCGACGATGGTAAAGATGACGCCGTTCCATTCGCAGGAAGCGAAGGAGCGGTCGCGGGTGGTGCCGGGGCGGTCGTCGACGACGGCTTGCCGCCGTCCTGCCAGCCGGTTGAACAAGGTTGATTTGCCCACGTTAGGGCGCCCGACGAGGGCGACGGTGGCTTGCTTCATCTTTCTATTCCTCGGGGGTTGGGGTCACTTCCAGGGTAATCTCGACCCGCACGGTTTCGGGCAGGATCGCCGCCTCGACTTCTCCCGTCGGTACGATGACGACCCGCGGGACGACCGAGTGGATGCCCGGGTTGAGGCCGAACAGATCGACGATGATGCGCACGTCATCTTCCTGCAGCTGGCCCAGTACGGGCAGGGGGCCGCTGAGGGTCACTTCCACCGCTGTCGGCACCACCGTGGCAGTGATTCCCGCCCCCCAGCCCTGGATTTCGACCTCGCAGTACAGCGTCATGCTGCCGCGGCGCGGCACGATGGTGACAAAGACGGTGACGAGATCGACGTCCCCCACCAGGGCCACGTTGTCCGGAAGCTCCAGCGGAAGCTGCACCTCGACGTTCTCCCACGCCCCGTCGATGTTGAGCGGGGCGGTGCGCACATAGTTCGGGATGTCCTCGGCGTTCTCGCGCGCCAGCACGGTCACCAGCGGCGGGTCGACCGTGATGCTGGCGATGCGATAGCCGCTGGCGACCTGGCCTTCCAGCCAGGCGGTCACCGCCAGGTCCTTGAAATTGTGCAGTTGCTCGACCGGGACGTGGACGGCGACGTGGTCGGGGGTGAGGGTGACGTTGCGAACGGCCTCCCCGTCGTTGTTGAGGGCCTGTAAGCTGGCCTCGCCGCGGACGTCATCGCGCTCGCCGTCGACAGAAACTGTCCCGACAACCCGCGCGACCTGGGAGACGAAGGAGGTTGGGCCGGTAATGGTCGTGGTCGCCGGCGTGATGATCGGGGACTTGGTCGTATACCCGACGGCGGTCTGTCCGTTTACCTGGATTTCGATCGGCAGCTGGGTCTCGGCAATTGCTTCCAGGTTGATGGTGATCGCTTCGGGGCTGATCTGGCTGACCATCACCGGGCCTTGATTCACCACCACCTGGATGGGAACCTGGTGGCTGCCAGCTTCCAGCCCGTCGAGGTTGATGGTGGCGTGGACGTCCTCCGGCTGCAGGACCTGCCAGATCGAATCGGGGGCGCGCAGGGTGAAACGGACCTGCGTCTCGGTCTGTCCGTAGACGATCATCCCCTCGGGCGGCGCCGGTATGGTGACCGGGATGGTGGATGGATACCGCTGCTCGACGGTGGGGTCCTGCTGCTCTTGGGCGACGACCCAGATCGCCACGGCCAGGATGAGGGAGAGCACGATCGTCCCGATGTTGTCGAGCAGCCAGCGCAAGGCCCGTCTCATGTCGCCTCCTCGCGGCGGGAAACCCACTTGACCAGCCACGGCGGAAACCGGCTTTCCAGGATCGATTGGTGAAAGGCGCGCAGCACGCGGCCCAACCGCTCCGGGTCCAGGTCGCGGATGATGCGCCCGTTGTGCGCCACCGAGATCGTTCCACGTTCTTCCGAGACGACGACGGCGATGGCGTCGGTCTCTTCGGTAATCCCCAGGGCGGCGCGATGGCGCAGGCCCAGGCGCCGGTCGTCCAAAAAGGCGGTAGAGAGGGGGAGGATGCAGCCGGCGGCCAGGATTTTTCCCTCGTGGATGATGACGGCGCCGTCGTGGAGGGCGATGTGGGGATCGAACAGGCTGATCATCAGCTCGGAAGAAGGGGCGGCGTCGAGCATGACCCCCGTCTCGACGTATTCGCGCAGCCCCGTTTCCCGCGCCAGTACGATCAGGGCCCCCACTTTGCGGCGCGCCAGGATGCGGCAGGTGTCGACGACCACGGCCAGGGACTTTTCCACCGCCGAGGGGCGGCCGCCATGGCGAATCAACAGCGAACCGGCCCGGCCGAGCCGCTCCAGCGCCCGCCGGAGCTCGGGTTGAAAGACCACCGGGATGGCGACCAAGAGTGCTGGCAGCGTGCGGTCGACCAGCCAGGCAAAGGCGCGCAGCCGGAATGCCCCCGCCAGCACGGCCAGGAGGATGATCAGCAGGACGATGCCGCGCATGAGGGGGATTGCCCGCGTGCCGCGCACCAGGTAAAAGATGACGAAAAAGATCGCCCCTACCAGCAGGATGTCCAGCAGGTCGATCCACCCGATTCGGTTCAGGACCCACAGAATCTCGCCCACCGCTTGCCTCCCGCGCATAGTATACCACACTGGAATGACAGAGACAATGGTTGACAGTTTACCCCCTTTCCGCTACAATGACCGCTACGTTTTAGGGAGAAATGGGATGCGATGAGCAAAGAATGGACGAGCGCCGAGATTCGCCAAAGCTTTTTGGACTTTTTTGCCGCCCGGGGGCACACGATTGTCCCCAGCGCCAGCCTCGTGCCGCTGGACGACCCGACGCTGCTGTTCACCAACGCCGGGATGAAC
Organism: Anaerolineae bacterium; assembly: GCA_016931695.1. GTDB lineage: Bacteria > Chloroflexota > Anaerolineae > B4-G1 > DUEL01 > JAFGEI01. Next base: position 17,872 of record JAFGEI010000157.1, read on the forward strand.
CAGTTCAAGGACGTTTTTCTGGGCCTGGGCGACCGTCCCTACACCCGCGCTGTCGATACGCAAAAGTGTATGCGCGTTTCGGGCAAGCACAATGACCTGGACGACGTCGGCCGCGATGATTACCACCATACCTTTTTCGAGATGCTGGGAAACTGGTCCTTTGGCGACTATTACAAAAAAGAGGCCATTGGTTGGGCCTGGGAGCTGCTGACCGGCGTGTGGGGTCTCCCGCCCGAGCGCCTCTGGGCCACCTGTTTCGAGGATGATGCGGGCGACTTGGGCCGGGACGAAGAGGCGGCCAGCTATTGGCGCTCGGAGACGACGATCGACCCGGCGCGCATCCTCTTTTTCGGCCGCAAGGATAACTTTTGGGAGATGGGCGATACCGGGCCTTGCGGCCCTTGCAGCGAGATCCACTACGACCGCGGTCCCCAGTTCTGCCGCCTGCAGAATGACCCCGCGCACGTCTGCGGCGTCAATGCCGACTGCGGCCGATTTCTCGAGCTGTGGAACCTGGTCTTTATCCAATACCACAACAAGGGCGAGGGACGCCTGGACCCCCTGCCGCAATGCCACATCGACACGGGCGCGGGGTTTGAACGGCTGGTCGCGATTCTCCAGGGGGGGGACTCGAACTATGAGAGCGATTTGTTTACGCCCCTGATGGGACGGGTGCAAGAGCTGCTGGGGCACAGCGACGCCCAGCGCGAGGAGAATCACGTCAGCTATCGGGTCGTTGCCGACCACGCCCGCGCGGTGACGTTTTTGGTCGGCGACGGCGTCCTTCCCGGCAGCGACGGCCGCAACTATGTCCTGCGCATGATCCTGCGCCGCGCCGTTCGCTTTGGCCGCAAGATCGGCTTTACCGCGCCGTTCCTGGACCAGGTCGCCAGCGTGGTGATCGAGATGATGCATCCCGCCTTTCCCGAACTGGCGACGCGGCGCGAGTTTATCCTCTCCACCATCCGCCAGGAAGAGCGCCGCTTTTCGCGCACTCTCGACCTGGGGCTGGAGCGGCTGGAAGAAGTGTTGGACGACGCCCAGGGGCAAGAGATCATTCCCGGTGAACAGGCCTTTCGGCTGTACGACACCTTTGGACTGCCGCTCGAGATTACCCGCGACGTGGCGCGGGAAAAGGGCATTGCGGTCGACGAGGCGGGCTACCTGGCGGCCCTGGAGGCGCAGCGGGCGCGCGCGCGTGCCGTCGAGGCTTTTGAAGAGATCGACGAGGAAAGCCGGCGTGTCTACCGCGACTTGTTGGAGGACTTGCAGGCGCAGGGGGCGCTGGCGCCCTGCGGCGTGCAGTACGACCCCTATTCGGCGACAGAACTGCAGACGGCGGTCGTCGCCATCCTGCGCGATGGCGAGCTGCTGCCCGCCGCGCAGGCCGGGGACGAGGTCGAGGTGGTCCTGGCGGCGACTTGTTTCTACGTCGAGTCGGGCGGCCAGGTCTCTGACGTCGGCACCATCGCTTCGCATCCGGGCGGGGCCGAAGAGCCGGTGTGGGAGGTTGCAGTGGCCGAGATGCGCCAGCCGGTCGCGGGCCTGCTGGTCCACAAGGGCACGGTCCAATTTGGGGAACCGCAGGTGGGCGATTCGGCCTGGGCGCTGGTCGACTATGAGCGGCGGATGGATGTCGCCCGCAACCACACGGCGACTCACCTGCTGCACAACGAGCTCCGCTTTGTCCTGGGCGAACAGGTCCAACAGGCCGGCTCCCTCGTCACGCCTGACCGGCTGCGGTTCGACTTTACGCACACCGGGGCATTGACCGGGGAGCAGCTGGAGCGCGTCGTTTGGCTGGTCAACGAGGGCATTTTGCTCAATTACCCGGTGACCTGGGAGCGCAAGCCGTACCGCGAGGCGTTGGATGAAGGGGTGATTGCCCTCTTTGGCGAAAAGTACGGCGACGTCGTGCGGGTGCTGCGTGTCGGTTGGCCCAACAAGCCGATGAGCCAGGAGTTGTGCGGCGGGACGCACGTCAACGAGACCGGCGAGATCGGCTTTTTCGCCATCACTTCCGAGCAGGGAATTGGCGCTGGCGTCCGGCGCATCGAGGCGGTGACCGGCCGTGGGGCGGTCCGCTGGGTCCAGCGGCGGATGCGCACGCTCGAGTCCGCTGCTGCCCAGCTCGTCTGCTCGCCGGAGGAAGTGGAGCAAAAGGTGGCGGCGCATCTGGAAGAGGTTCAATTGCTGCGCAAGCAAATTGCCCACCTGCAGCGCCAGGCGGCCCACTCCCGCTTCGAGGGGCTGCTGGAAAAGGTGCAATCGGTCGGCGACGTGCCCCTGCTGGCGGCGCGCGTCGAGGCGCCGGATATGGAGACGCTGCGGGAGATGACGGACTGGTTCCGCGATCGCGTCCGGCCTGGCGTCATCGTCCTGGGTGCGGTGATCGGGGAGCGCCCGGCCCTGGTGGCGGCGGCGTCCGACGACCTGGTCGAGCGCGGAGTGGACGCGGTCCGGCTCGTCCGCGGCGTTGCCCGCGCCGTCGGCGGGGGAGGGGGCGGGCGGCCCACCCTGGCCCAGGCGGGGGGCAAGGACCCGGCCCGGCTGGACCAGGCCCTGGGCCAGGCCCCGGCGCTGCTGGAAGAGATGTTGGCCTTGTGAGCGGGTCTCGTTGGGAAATCGCATGACGGCCGTCATCCACCTGCAAGAAGACGACGACCTGGCTGTCCTGCGCGATCATTTGCGCCAGGCGCAGGATCAGCGCGTCGCGCTGGTCCTGCCCTGGGATGCACGCTTCCTTGCCGATCCGCTGGACTGTGAACTGGTGCGCCGCGAGGCGGAGCGCACGGGGGTGCAGGTCGCCATCGTCAGCCAGGACCCTGAACGCCGGGCCATGATCCGCCGAGCCGGGCTGGCGGTATTCTCTTCGGCTGATGGAGCAGCAGCGGCGGCCCGCTGGCGCCAGGGGGGCCAGCCGGTTGCCCCGCCGCCCCGCCGCGCCTGGTGGGAAGAGAAGGTCTCTGTCTGGCCGCCGCCGCGCAGCCTGGTTCCCTCCTGGCTGCGCCACGTCAGCCTGGGAGCGCGGGTGGTCATTTTCATTGCCACAATGTTCCTTCTTTTCGCCTCCGCCTATATCGTCGTGCCGCACGCCACGGTCACCCTCGTCCCCGCCGACGATACGGTCGAGGTCATTGTGCCGATCTCGGTCTCGCTCGAGGCCGAGACGGTGGATACCGCTGCCGGCGTGGTCCCCGCCCGCCGGATCGGCGACTATATCGACGGCTATATCGAGGTCGAGACGACGGGCACGGCCGCCTTCCAGTCTGGCCGCGCCGTGGGCACGGTTCTCTTTACCAACCTGCTGGGCCAGGACGTGGTCGTTCCGGTCGGGACGGTGGTGCGCACCTCGTCCAGCAGCTTTCCCGTCCGTTTTGCGACGACGCAGCAGTCCGTTGCACCCGCTTTCGGCCAGGTGCTGGTGCCTGTCGAGGCCCTGGCCGAAGGGCTGGTGGGCAACGTGACGGTCAACCAGATCAACCAGATCGAGGGGACTCTATCACTCTCCTTGCGGGTGACCAACCCCGATCCGACCCACGGCGGGGCGATCCAGGACGTACGGGCGGCTTCCCAAGAGGACCGGGACCGGGCGCGGGAATTGTTGATCGACCAGCTGTTGGCGGAAGCGTTCTACGGCCTCCAAGACTGTTTGGAGCCCACCGAGTTCATGCCCCGCCAGTCGCTGGTCGTACAGTCCAGCTCGGCTTCCTACACCCGCTTTCTCAACGAGCGGGCCGATACGTTGGGACTCCACATGCGCTTGTTGATCACCGGGTTGGCGGTTGATCGCGATAACGCCGAGACCGTGGCTTATGCAACCCTGGCCCGCCAGGTTCCCGACGGCTATCACCTGATCGAGACGCATTTCGAGATCGGCGAGATGTCGGAGGAGCTGCTGGGCGATGGAGAGATGGTCTTTTTTGTCACGGCGACGGGCTATACCGCCGCCGAGATTGACGTCGCCGCGGCGAAGGAAGTGGTGCGCGGCATGCCGACCCCCCAGGCGATCGAGCAGCTCGAGGCGGGCCTGCCCCTGGCGGACGTGCCCCAGATCCAGGTCTGGCCCGAGTGGCTGGGCCGCATGCCGCTGCTCCCCTTGCGGATGACGGTCTATGTCGTCCCGCGCGGCCCGACCCCCTGACTGCCGATGCGGATATTGGCGCTGGACGTGGGCGAGCGGCGGATCGGGGTGGCGGTCAGCGATCCGCTCGAGATCGTGTCCCGGCCGGTGGGGGTGATCGATTGCTCGTCCCGCGCGGAGGATTTCGCCGCCATCGGCGCACTGGTGGCGCAGCACCAGGCCGGGCTGGTCGTCGTCGGTCGCCCGCTGACCCTCCGCGGCGAGGTCGGTCCCCAGGCCCGCCAGATCGAGCGGTATGCCGCTGCGCTGGCCCAGGCCTTGCCGGTACCGGTCCAGATGTGGGATGAGCGCTACAGCACGGTGGCGGCAAAAGATATCCTCCGGCAGACCCGCCGGAAAGGCGGGCGGCGCGATGCAGACAAGGGCGAGATTGACGCTGTGGCCGCAGCGGTGATTTTGCAGGGTTTCCTCGAATCCAGGCGCCAGGAGCTGGAGGAGTGCTTGACGGAGGAATAAGAGAGAATGTCAGTGGTGGAACTGGGTAAAAAGGTCGCGCGTGCCGCAGTTTTCTTGCTGGCCATGGCAGCGGTGGTGGCAATGGTCGTCGGCGTCTATCGCGCTTCTCGTCAGAACGGCGTCTCTGTCTGCAGCCTGGGCGGTGGAATCGATTCGGCGGAAGGGGTCGCCCTGGAAACCTACCTGCAGATACATCAAGAGGCCTTGGAGCAGCCAGCAGGGACCGACGATACGCCCGTGATCTTTGCCATCGAGCCAGGAGAAACGGCGGCCGATATCGCGCAGCGGCTGCAAAGTTTGGGCCTCGTCTCCGATGCCGAGCTGTTCCGCCGCTACCTGCAGTCCGAAGGATTGGATGTCGGCCTGGAGGCGGGCACCTTTACCCTGCGCCAGACCATGACCATCCCCGAGATCGCCGTCGCGCTCCAGAGCGGCGAGCGGCCGGAGCAGGTGCTCACGATCCGCGAGGGCCTGCGCCTGGAGCAGGTCGCTGCCGACGTTGCCGCTCAGACTGGCATCTCGGAGGCCGAGTTTTTGCGCCTGGTCACTGCGGGCTGGCGCGACACGGATTGGGCCGGGCAAGATTTTTTGGCCTCGATACCTCCTACCGCCACGCTGGAGGGATTCCTCTTCCCCGAGACCTACCGGCTGCCCGAAGAAGCGACCGCCTACGACGTGGTATCGCGGATGCTGATGACCTTCCAGGAGCGGGTGACGCTGGAGATGCGCCTCGCGGCCGCAAACCGCGGCATGACCGTGTACGACATGGTCAACGTCGCCGCAATCGTCGAGCGGGAGGCGGTGATCAACGACGAGCGGCCTGTGATTGCCGGCGTCTACCTCAACCGGCTGCGCGATGGCTGGCTGCTCAATGCCGACCCCACGGTCCAGTATGCGCTCGGTTTTCAGGCCGATAGCGGCTCGTGGTGGAAGCGCCCGCTCTACCTGGAAGACCTGGCGGTCGTTTCGCCCTACAATACCTATCTCCACGTCGGGCTTCCCCCCAGCCCAATCTGTAGCCCCGGTTTGGCCTCTATCGAAGCGGTGGCCTATCCGGCCGATACCGACTATTATTACTTTATGGCCAATTGTCACGCCGACGATGGGAGCCATCTCTTTGCCGTCACCGAGGAGGAACACTACGCCAACTATGCCGCTTGTGGCGGAGAAGCGCCGTAAACCGCTGCGGGCGGCCCTGTCGTCGGCCTGGCAATCCGCGGCTTGCCTGCTGCTTTTGTTGTCTGCTTGCGCCATCCCCGGCTCTGTCCGCCCCACCGTCAAAATCGGCCTCGTGGCGCCCTTCGAAGGTCGGTACCGGTACGTCGGATACGACCTTTTCCCGGCGCTGCGCTGGGCGGTGCAAGAGGCCAATGCGTCGGCGGCAGTGACCGGCTATGCGGTCGAGTGGGTTGCCTACGACGATGCAGCGCTGGCTGAGCTGGCGCTGCAGCAGGCGGCCAAGCTGGCCGTGGACCCTGAGGTCGTCGTCGTCATCGGCCACTTTCGGGAGGAGACGACACAGGCGGCGGCCGGGTACTATGAGCAGGTCGGCCTGCCGCTCCTGGCGCCGACGCTTTTTTCGTCCGATTGTGCTACAGGGGATGGCGTGGTGTTCCCCCTGGGGCCGCCGGTCAGCGCGCTGGCGGCCGAGTTGCTGTACGGCGTCGAGACGGCTGCCCTGGTGGGCGATGGCGGATCCCTGGCCGCAGCGCTCCCGGCGCTGGCGGAGCAGCGGGGAGTTCGCCTGACCGCCGTTCTCTCCCCCCATGACTGTGACTGGCTGGAGGCGCTGCTGGCGGATGAGCCGCCGGTCGTGATCTGCACCGCCGATCCGGTGACCGCCGGCGAAGTGGTCGCGCGGCTGCGGCAGGCAGGCTGGAGCGGCGAGTTCCGCGGCGGGCCCGAGTTGGCGGCGGCCGATTTTGCCGCTGTCGGCGGCGAGGCGGCGGAAGGGAGCTTGCTGGTCACCCCGTGGCCGCTGCCGGGGGGCGGGGAAAGCGAGGATTTTGCCGCCGCCTACCGGCAGGTCTCGGGTGGCGTCCCGCCTGGCCCGCTGGCGCTGCCCGCCTACGAGGCGACGCGCCTGGCCCTGGACGCGTTGGCGGCCGAGGCAGCGGCCTCCGGCTCCTTGTCTCGGGAGCGGGTGGCCGCGGTTTTGACCCGGCTTCTGGCGGAGCGACAGCGGCAGGCGCCGCAGTTTTATTGGTATCGCGTTGGGGCTGCGGGAGGGTTGGCGCCTGTTCTAGACTGGTAGGTAAGGGAGGACGGCCAGGAGCAGGAGGCCGACCATCCCGCCGATGGCCAGTCCGCCGACCATGTCGAGCAGGTAGTGGACTTGTAGCGCGACCCGCGCCAGGCAGAGCGCAATGGCCCATCCGATCAGGGCCACCGCCCCCCAGCCCGGCAGCAGTGGAAGCAGGACCGCCGTCACGCAGCCGGCCCGCGTGGCGTGGCCGGAGGGAAATGAATGCAGGTCTTGCTTGGCGTAGAGGCCTCGATTGGGGCCTGCGGGGCGGCGGCGCCGGAAGACGAACTTGAGCAGGGTGGCGGCGACGCCGCCGGCCAACGTGGCGACCACGATGCGGATGCCCACGTAGGCCCATCTCCCATCGCCCCCAAAGAGGGCCATCGCCCCGGCAAGCAGCCAGACCGGGCTGTCGCCGCTGTGGGCGACCGCCAGGGCCAGCCAGCGCAGCGGCTCCCAGCGGGGGACCAGCCGGGCCGAGATTGCCGCGTCCGCTTGCAGCATGCGCTCAAGGGTGCGGGGGGTTGCTTCTTGGTTTGCTGGCATTGGACTCTAACTCGGCGCGTGCGATGTCGAGTTGGATTGGCTTGTCCACGTCCATGCCGATTTCGGCATCGGCGCAGATCACGGCCCGCCCGCGCAGGCCGACAATCCGGCTGGCGCGTTCTTCGGCTTCGGCCAGGCTCATCTGCCGGGTGACGAGCCGGACGAGCGGCACGATGCCGCCTAACAGGCGAACTTGCTTGAGGGGATGCTTGCGGGCGTTTGTCACTCGTTCCCACAATTCCTGCTTGTCGACGTTTGGTTTACTCCGCACAAAGAACATGTCCCCTCCGGCAAACTGGCCGTCTTTCAATCGCACGTAGGTGCGGCGGGAACTGGGAAAGCGTGCTTCCATTACCGAGCGTTCGATAATGCTGTAATAAACGTCGTGTTCTGTCTCCAGGCAGTCGTCGATAAACCGGTCGACGACTGCTGGGGTGACCAGGGGGAGGTCCGAGCTGCTGATGAGCACTCCCCCGGCGGAGGACATGTGGGCGTAGGCATATTCCATTCCAGCTTCGGCGTTGGCCAGCAGGCCGCCGCGGTCGGGGACGTGTTGCAGGAAGGGGGGCAGGGAAGCGTGGTATTCTTCTGGCAGTCCCACGATGGCGATCTCTTGCACGTGCCGTGATCCGGCCAGCGCGTCGATCACGTAGGCGATCATCGATCGTCCGCCGACGGGCAGCATCGCCTTTGGGCGGCCTGAGGTATGATCGGCCAGCGGGTCATCCTCCCCTGGGGTGTAACCGGCGGTGATAATCCCCGCGATGGGCGGTTTTTTTTCGCTCATTTTGTCAGTGCGGAGTGATCATAGGCGCTCGGGGGCTGTGAGCGGCAGCTATGGGGTCGCCGCCCGGACCTGCTGCATATAGCCCAGGCTGCGCTCCAAATAGCCGAGATCGTCCATCTCCAGGCAGATGAGGGGCGGCTGGGGCAGCTGCCAAAGCATCGGCAGGATCGTGTCATAGTCGACGATTCCCATTTCAGCGTTGAGGGGAAGGTGCTCGTCGTACAGGCCGCGATGGTTGTTGATGTGGCAGTGCACCAGGTGGCCGCTGAGTCGCTCTAACCAGGCCGTAAAGGGGATGGGATCGGAATAGAGATGGGCGTGCCCGACGTCCAGGCAGGCGGCCAGGTGGGGGGAGTCGACCTGCTCGATGACGCTGGCGATGATGTCTGGCCTTGGCTCCCACATATTCTCCAACGTGATGACGACATCCAGCTCTTGTGCGGTTTCGATCAGCCCGCCGAAAAAGTCGACTTGCCGGCGGGTCCAATCCTCGGTAAAACCGGGATTGCGGATGACGTGCAAATAGTTGGCGTGGAATACGACGTGGCGGGCGCCGAGCTCGGATGCAATGTGGAGGTTGGTCAGATACCGCTTGCGGGTCAGGGCGACGATCTGCCGGTCTATGCTGGCGGTGTTCATGTCGTAAAAGACGCCGTGGAGCGCAATCTCTCCGGCAAAGTTGCGCAGCAGTGATTTGTGCCTGGCCACGAGGCCCGGCCAATCGCCGTCCAGCAGGTTGGGATCGTAGCCATAGATTTGGATTTCGATGCCAGTGTGGTGATCTTGGGCGAAGGCGACGTGCTGCGCAATGTCCCGCTGGTGGGTGGCGATTGCTATTCGTTCCATAAAGATCCTCTGGGCAACATTTTACCCGATTTTTCGTTTCTGCGCAACATCGGGTTATTGACTGCTCCCGCCCTGGGCGGTGCTGGACAAGAAGGACAAAAACGGCTATAATCGCCACCGTTCTGCGATGGCATCATATCCACAATGAGTGAAGAAACAAAGCGCTGTCCCGGATGCGGACACCAGGTTCCAGAGCCGCTTTCCCTTTGCCCGCAGTGTGGGCTGAATATCGAGCAGACACAGCCAATCAAGCGTCGCAAGATCGGTCGGGAGCGGGATGCTGGAATGGTCCAGGATACCATGCCCCTTCCTCTTCTATCGGCTGAAGCTGAAGAGGAATCTTTCCCTGCCACACGCCCGACAATATGGCGGCGGGTGCGGGTTGTTCTTTTCGCCTTGCTCGCTTTTCTATGTGTCGTCGGCATTTTTGCCCTCTCCGGATACATGGGGCTGCGCGCTGGTGGGCATGATCAAGCTGAGCAGCAGCTTGCCCTGGCCGAGGAACACTACCAGCGGGGCCTGGTGCGGCTCGATGCCGGGGAGTATGAGTGGGCGATTGCCGAGTTTCGATACACCCTGGAGCTCAACCCAGATCATCCCTTTGCCGCGCAGGGGCTGGCAGAAGCCGAAAGGGGATTGGCGGCCCGTCCAACTCCCACCTCCCCGGCGACAGAAGAAGTCGCTCGAGACCTCTACGACCAGGGGCGTACTGCCTACGAAGAGTCGGATTGGGAAGCGGCGATCGCGGCCCTCAGCCAGTTGCGAACGGTTGACCCGGAGTACGAGGCGGCGGCGGTGGAAGAGATGCTTTTTGCCAGTTTCTACAACCTGGGCCGGGAGGCTTATGAGCAGGAGGATTGGGAGACGGCGGCCCAGTCGCTGGGCCAGTTGCGCATCCTGGCGCCCGAGTACGAGGCAGAGGCGGTCGAGGATATGCTCTACACCAGTCTCCTCAACCACGGGCTGGCCCTGTTGGCCGCAAATCAGTTCGAGGAAGGGATTTTTTACCTCGAACGTGCGGGGGAAATCCGCCCCCTGGGCTCGGATGCGCTGCTCGAGCTCGAATTTGCCCGCCGCTATATGGAGGCCTTGGGATATTGGGGGGTAAACTGGCCGCTCTGCATCCGCCGTTTTGAGGATTTGTATGCCGTCGCGCCGGGCTACAAGGACGTTTTTTATCGTCTCTACCAGTCCCGCGTGGAGTATGGCGACTTGTGGTACGAGCGGGGCGAGATGTGCCCGGCAGCGGCTCAGTATGCCCGGGCGTTGGAATTGATGAGCGACACGGAGCTGGAGCAGCGCCGTTCTGAAGCGAGCGAGCTCTGTGCCGTAGCGACCCCAACTCCCATCCCACCGCTCACCGGGACACTCCCGATCACTGGCACGGTGATCGTCCCCGACTTTCAGGTGGGGCGGCTGGCTTATCCGGCCTATAACCCCGAAATGGGCCTCTATGACGTCTATGCGATCATTTCTGGCGGGCAGCTGACCCGCATTGTCAGTGGGGCTGACCAGCCCTGCTGGCAGTGGGGCACTGACCGCTTGATCTATCGCAACCGCCTGATCCCCGGTATTGCGGTGATTCAGCCCGGCGGACAGCCGGCGACGCTGCGGGCGGACGCCGCGGCGGCCTGGCCCGTCTTTTCTCCCGACGGCAGCCGGTATGCCTACGCTGCGCTGGATGCCGCGGGAAGCTGGCAGATTTACATCGCCCGTACCGACGGCAGCGAGGCGCCGCAGCTCCATGCGGCCGGCCAGGGGCCGGCCTGGGGGCCTTCCGGGCTGCTGGCCTGGACCGGCTGTGAGACGGATGGGTCGGCCTGCGGGATTTTTGCCGACAATCCCGACGACGACCAGCTTCCGCATCGGCTCACTGCCAGCATCAACGACGTTGGCCTGCACTGGGCTCCCAGCGGCGACCTGTTGGCCTACATGTCGGATCACGGCGGGAGTTGGGACATCTATTTGCTCAGCATGTCTGGCGGCGTCGTGGCGCTGACGGATGATCCGACGATCGAAGCCCTGCCGGCCTGGGCGCCCGACGGCTCTGGCCTGGCCTTTCTTTCCTACCGCGATGGGAATTGGGGTCTCTACCTGATGGACCCGAGCGGCGGCAATGTCCGCCAGGTCATTGCGCTGGGAGAAACGCTGCCCAACTGGCAGAGCCAGCGGCTTTGCTGGGCACCTTGACGGGGCAGGCCAAAGGCGGTATACTGAGAGGCGGCGGGGCGTGGCGCAGAAGGAAGCGCGCTGCGTTTGGGACGCAGAGGTCGCCGGTTCAAGTCCGGCCGCCCCGACTTGCCGGCGGGCGTTGCAAAATGGTATTGCCTCAGCCTTCCAAGCTGATGTTGCGGGTTCGATTCCCGCCGCCCGCTCTCGAGCGTTGGATGTGGGCCCATAGCTCAGCGGCAGAGCGACCGGCTCATAACCGGTTGGCCGTAGGTTCGAATCCTACTGGGCCCACCTGGTCGAGCACCTGCCTGATGGCCAGGCAGGTGCCTGGTTCGTGCCAGCCCGGCGATTGGATGCCCGTTCGCTGCACCTGCTGCCGTCTGTGGGGCTGGATGGCGGCTATACATCTAACCCGGGCAGGCCGCCCTTCAGGGTGCCGGTGAAAGCATACCGCAGCAGGTCGATGACGCCGACTTGTAGGAGGGCGACGGTCATGCCCAGGAGCAGGGCGGGGATCGCTTCGCGCCAGTTGCTGTATTGGTTTTCCCAACCGGTGAGCAAGAGCACGATGACCGTGTTGACCAGGGTCAGCATCGTGAGCACCCCCAGGGCGCTGGCAAGGGCCAGGGGATAGAGCAGCGGCGGCCAGCCGCTCAGTACCCCGCCCACCATCGCTGCCTCCATCAGCAACAAGACGAGCAGGTTGCCCAAGCCCTTGATCGTGCGTTGGGGCGACGGCGTCTTCCACAGGCTATAGTTGACCAGGGGCAGCAGGATGCTGATGAGGGCCAGGCCGTTGAGGGCGCCGGTGGTCAGGCGCAGCCACTGTTGCGGTTCGTACAGGTAGGGCGCGCCGGGGATCATTGTCAGGTACGAGTTGAGGCCGTCGAATCCCATCAGGCCGATAAAGCCGATCAGGATAGCCAGGATGTAGGCGGGGGGAAACTCGGCTTCACGCCGCCGCCGCAGCACGACCACCTGCCCGAACAGCCCGGTGAGGGCGCCCAGGAACGTGCCGGTGCAGCGGGCGCAGAGCGGGAACTCGCGGCTCCCAATTTCGAACGAGTGGGATTCGATGCGGTGACACACGGCGTATCCGATCAGGTCCGCTTTGGTGAACAAGTTGGGCGGGCCGAGTCCAATAAAGGCACCGAGAACTATTCCGGCTAACACGGCGATGGTCCAGTTCATCCAGCGGCGGGGCGGTTTTTTCATGAGCCCGGGTTGTCTCCTCAAATGTTGTTGTTCGATAGTAACTGCCGCCCGCAACACCCACATTTTCCCCTTTCTCCGACACGAGAGAACGTCCAGCCGGGCAGCCTGAGCAGTTACATCGCTGAGGCCTGGATTATACCTTGCCTTTTGGGAGGCGCAAGTGGGTGGGGTCTCTGGGCGGCGGCGCTGCCGCGTAACGGATTGCTGTTTGGGGTGTTTATTCTGGTGACAGGGGGGGGTGTACCGGGCTTGCAAGCTATCCGCTCTTGGATGCAAAAACAGTTGTTCGTCCCCGTACTGGCCTCGCTGTTGCAGCGCCGGTTGGTTGCCCTGCTGCTGGTCGGCATTGCGCTGCTGCAGCTGGTCCTGGTATCTGCCGGGTTGGATGGCTGGCAGTGTCCGATCAAGGCCGCGCTGCACATTCCCTGTCCGGGCTGCGGGCTGAGTGGGGCGATGGTTCTCCTGCTGCGGGGCCAGTGGGCGGATGCACTCTCTCGGCACGCATTCGCGCCGCTTTTTCTGCTCGTGTTTGCTGTGATGGCGGTCGTCAGCGCCCTGCCGGCCCAGTTACACCAGAAAACTGTGCGCTGGATCGAGACAATGGAGCGGCGCACCGGCATCACGGCCGTGTTCTTGTCCGCTCTGCTGGTTTACTGGGTAGTACGGTTGGTTGCGTTATTGTGACAATGGTGGTACACTGCGCGTGTACAATGAGGTGGATGCAGCGAAAAGATCATTTAACATCTAAAGGAGGAAACCTATGTTTTGGAC